>DATEIO010001033.1:0-4516 GCA_035278895.1 Thermoanaerobaculia bacterium
CGGCGCGCTCGCGATCGGTGCGCAGGGCTCCCGAGACCAGGGCGATCTCCTCCAGGTCTGGCAGGGAGGGGCGCTCGGGCTCGGCGGCGAGACGCGGCTCCAGCGAGGGCCGCAGGGCGGGGAACTTCCAGAGGGCGCCCGTGGGATCGGGAAAGGACCAGACCGGAGCGGCCTCGATCGAGGCCAGGGCTTCGCGCCAGAGGCCGCCGAGGCTTGGCGGCAGGTCCTGCCGGGAGTGCAGCAGCTCCAGCGAGGTGCTGGCGCGGTCCCAGGGACGGGGCACGATCTTCTCGTCCTCGGGCCAGAGGCCGGCCAGGACGAGGCGGTCCTTGGCGCGGGTCATGGCCACGTAGAGGAGACGGACACGCTCGGCGTGCTCGACCTGGCGGCGCTCGGACTCGATGAAATCGAACCCCGGCGTGGGCGCGCCGAAGAGGCGGTATTCGAAGCCGGCGTCGCCGCGGCCGGCCTCGGTGCGCGGGCCGCGGTCCAGGGGCGGCGTCTTGTGGAGCTGCACGAGGTAGACGTGCTCGAAGTCCAGCCCCTTGGCGCCGTGGATGGTCAGGATGTGGACCGCGTCCTCCGAGCTGTCCTTGGGCCGCCCCTCCTCGGCCTCGCGCGCCTCGGCCACGCTCCGGCGCAGCGCGCGGAGGATGCCGGTCAGATCCCCGCCGCCGTCCTCGATGGCTGCCAGGAGCTGGCGGAAGAAGCGGTCGAGGTTCGCGAGCCGGTAGGGGCCGAGGTAGCGGGCGGCCTCGGTGGCTTCGAGGAGGAAGAGCCGGCGCAGGCGCTCGACGAAGACGTCCGCCGGGTCGGTCTCGAACGAGCGGCGGAGCACGGCGAGGCTCTCGACGGCGGCCATCAGGCTCTTTTCCCAGCCGCGGACGCGGTCGATTCCGGGGACGTCCGCGGGCACGGCGCGGGCGGCCTCCTCGATCACGTCGCGGAGCCCGGCGAGCCTGTGGGGGTCCGGCCCGGAGAGCTCGGTCATGATCAGGGGGAGCTGGCGGTTCCAGAGGGGGACGAGCGCGGCGTCGGGCACGCCCACGCTCGACGAGCGCAGGACGGTCACGAGCGCCAGGTGGTCCCCCGGGTCGAGCACGGCACGCACGAGCGCGGCGGCCTCGATGATCTCCCGGCGGCGATAGTACTGCTTGTCCCGCCCCACGACGAAGGGGACCCGCGCCCGTCTCAGCGCTTCGAGATACGTGTCCAGGTCGCTCGTGCCGCGCAGCAGCACGGCGATCTCGCGGAAGCGGACCCCGTGGCGCTCGTGGAGGGCGCGCACGTCCGCGGCGAGCGCCGCGGCCTCGATCTCGGCCGCGTCCACGGCCAGGGTTTTCGCGCCCCCCCGGTCCCCGTCCTTGCGCCAGGAGACCCAGTGCTCGACGGCGCCCCAGCCAGGGCGGACGAACCCGGGATCGCCGATCCGCCGGTCGCACGGGAAGAGGGGCTCGAACGGGGGCTGGAGGCCGGTGCGCTCGACCATGACGGGCTCGACCACGCGGGCCACCTCGTCCAGGATTGCGGGCACGGAGCGGAAATTGAGGACGAGCGACATCACGTCGCCGCCCACGGCGCGGACGGCCTGGACGAAGCCGTCGTAGGCGCGCAGGTCGGCGCTGCGCCAGCCATAGATCGACTGCTTGGGATCGCCCACGAGGAAGAGGCCGGGGCGCTCGTCCGCCGGGCCGTCGAGCGCGAGGAAGCGGAGGATCTCGCACTGCGTGCGGTCGGTGTCCTGGAACTCGTCGACGAGGAGCTGGTCGATGCGCCGCCGCACCTGCCGGCGGACGTCCGGGTGCTTCGCGAGCAGGTCCTCGGCGCCGGTGAGAAGGAAGTCGAAGGTCGCGATCCCGCGCGAACGGAGCTCGTGCTCGACCTGGGCGAGGAGCGGCCGGAGCGCCCGGCGGGCCTGGCCCAGGAGCTCGGGCTTAAGGTGCGCGAGGTGGTCGAGGATCTCTTTCAAAGCCCCGGCCGCGGCGGCCAGCTCGGCGCGGACGTCCCCGAAGAGCTCGGCCTCGGTCCCTTCGAGCTTCCGGCTCCACTTCTTGAGATGCTTGACCTGGTTTTCCGGCAGCGCCTCCGCAGCGAGCCGGACGAGCGATTCGACGGCGATCTCTTCGGAGCCGTCCAGGTGGTCGAGCAGACGGTCGAGCCCGCGCTCGATCTCCCGGGCGTTTTTCACCCGCGAGCCTCGGATGCGCGGAGCGATCCGCTCGTGGACCGCCCGGGCCGCCCCGGCCAGGCGCTCGCCAAAGGCGCGGACCTCCGCGGGCCGGAACGGGTCCTCTTCGAGCGTCCCCGCCGGAAGGCCGGCCGCGAGCAGCGCAATCAGGGCCTCGACGATCTCCTGGGGACCATGGCCCTGGGCGGCGAGGGCCAGGAGGTCGGGATCGCCGGGCGTGCCGTAGCCCTGGCGCAGCGAGCCTTCGACCACCTCGCGGACCACTTCCTCGACGAGCCGTCCCTCGGCGTCGACATCGAGATCGGGATGGACGCCCGCCTCCAGCGGGTGCTCGGCGAGCAGGCCCCGGCAGAACGCGTGGATGGTGCGGACGGCCAGATGATCGAGCGTGCCCAGGAGCGCCCGCGCCCTGAGCGCCCGCTCGGGCGGCTCGGGCAGGAGGGTCGGTTCCAGCCAGCCCGGAGCGTCGTGGCCCGCGGCGAGGCTCGCCAGCTCCCGGGCGGCCCGGCCCGCCATCTCGGCGGCGGCCGCCTCGGTGAAGGTGATGGCCACCACGCGCGAGAGCACCTCCGCCGCGACCCGCTCCGGTCCGCTGTCCTCTCTGCGCCGGAAGGGGTTGGCCGCCGCCCGTTCGGAGAGCCGCCGCGCGGACCGCTCCCACCCGGGGCCCAGCGTCCACGCGAGGAGCCGGCCGATGAGCGTGGTGGTCTTCCCCGTGCCCGCTCCGGCTTCGAGGACGAGCGGCCGGTCGAACGACGTCTGTGCCGCCCGCCGGGCTTCGGGGTCCCGTTCGCGGAGCTGGTGGATGCGGAAGTCGCGGAGGAGGGTGGTCATCCCGCCTCCCCGCCGTTTTCTTCCTTCGCCGGCAGCCGCCACACCTTGAGCAGCGCCGCCTCCTCCGCCGCAAGCTCCTCCTCTTCGCGGGCGCGCTCGGTCCATGCGAAGAGGCGGTGGCGGGCTCCGGAGTCGCCGCGGACGCAGGCTTCGGCCACAGTGCAGAAGAGGCAGCGCGGGGGCTCCTTGCGGCCGGTGGTGTCGACCACGCGGGGGAAGAAGGCGCCCGCGTCCCAGTTGGCCAAGAGCGCGCGGACGGCGGCGGTGAAGGCTTCGAGGACGTCCCCGTCCCTCCAGGTGACGGCGAATTCCCGCTCCGCCTCCGCGGGGAGCTCGGGGCGGAGGTAGAGATAGCGCCCGGTCGCCTCGCCGTCGCTCCCCCGCACGTAGGCTGCGGCCTGGAGGGAGCGCCCCTCCTTCACCCGGTCGAGGAAGTGCTTCCGGCGCGCGTCCTCCGTGCGGGCGTCCGAGAGGGGCTTGCCCGTCTTGTAGTCCGTCCAGGCGAGGAGGTCCCCGTCGCGGTCCAGCCGGTCGGCCTTGAAGAGGACGGTCCGGGTGCGGAGCCCGCCTATCAGGATCTGTGCCTCCCCCTCCTTCTCCGTGGCGGCCACGGGCAGGGCTCCCACGGACCAGTCCGTGTCCCGCGCCGTGTCAAGGAACCGGCGGGCACGGTCGGCGAGCGCGCGGGCGAGGCCGGGGAGGAAGATCCCCTCTTCGGCGAGGAGCCGCTCGGCTTCCTCGAGCAGGATCGCGTCTACTCGGACCGCGGGAGGCCAGTGGGCCGGCTCCCTGCGGAGCAGAGGCCCGTGGGCGATCCGTTCGAGCGCGGCGTGGACGACGCTGCCGAGGAGCGGCGGATCGATCCCCGGCAGCGCTCCGAGCGGGTCCGGCGTGGGCGCCACCCGGAGCAGGCGGCGCAGGAAGAGCTGCCATGGGCAGGCGGCGAGATCTTCCAGGTGCGTGACGTAGAGAGGCCTCTCGCGGGGATCGAGCTGCTCGCTCTCCGGATCGAGACGGCCGACGAAGCCGAAGTAGGGGCCGAGCCGGGATCGGGTGGCCCGCCCTTCGGGCGTGCGGAGGTCCGGGTCCAGCTCGTCGAGCACGGCCAGGCGCGCGGCGGCGAGCTCGGGCGAGGCAGGGCCGCCCGCGGGAAGCCCGGCGCGCACCTCAGAGAGCGCCAGAGAGAGCACCCGGCCGAACCACCGGCGGGGCGCGTGGAGGCCGGCCAGGATCGCGTGCTCGTCCGCCGGGCGCGGCCCCGGGAGCGGGCCGGAGACGGGTAGAGCGTAGAGCGGCGGGGCCTCCCCTAGGGCGATCCGGCCGCGCAGCCGCTCGACCAGGGGCGAGGGCGACACGGGCTTGCCGTCGTCGTCCGCCACCTGCCAGGAGAGGGTGACGGCCGGGCTCGCGGAGAGGAGCTGGGCGAAGAGGTAGCGCTCCTCGTCGAACCCCGAGCGCTTGACCGGCACGTCGCCCAGCACGCGCTGGAGCACC
>DATEIO010001034.1:0-13581 GCA_035278895.1 Thermoanaerobaculia bacterium
AGGGTGCCGGTCAGCCGGACGGTGACCGCGAGGTTGTAGACCGAGCCGCCCGGCTCCATCTGGTCGAAGAACCAGAGGCGCTGCTGCGCGAAGGAGAGCGGGGCGGGCCCCGTCTCCTCGCGCCGGCCGATGCGCTCGGGCAGAGCGGCCGGCAGCCCCTCCTTCCGGAGCATCTTCTGGAGCAGGGCCCGCTTCCGGGCGGAGAGGTCGAAGGTGCGTAGAGTGTCCTGGGCCACGGGATGGTTCTCCGGTCAGACGTTCTCGTCGAGAAGGGCCGCGGCCTCGTCCTCGGACATCGAGGCGAGGCTCAACAGCAGGGTGGCGACCCGCTCGGTCGGCTCGCGGCGCTCCGGATCTTCGAGGAGGGATTCGGCCAGGCCCGCGACCGTGGGGGTCGCAAAGAGCTGGCGCAGGCGCAGATCCGGGGCCAGGGTCTCGGCGATCCGCGACACCACCTGGGTGGCGAGGAGCGAGTGGCCGCCCAGCTCGAAGAAGTCGTCGTCGACGCCGACCCGGTCGAGGCCGAGCACCTCGGCCCAGATTCCGGCCAGGACCTCCTCGACCGCGTTGCGGGGGGCCACGAACGTCCGCTCGAGGGTGGGCCGTGCCGCCTCGGGAGCCGGCAGGGCCCGGTGGTCCACTTTGCCGTTGGGGGTCCTCGGCAGGGAGTCGAGAAGGACGAACACCGAGGGGACCATGGAGTCGGGCAGCGCTTCCCGCAGGGCGGCGCGCAGCGCGCCCGGAGACGGGGCCGGAGCGCCCGGCCGGGCCGTCACGTAGGCCACCAGCCGCCGGTCGGAGAGGTCGTCCCGAGCGGCGACCGCGGCGTCCGCGACGGCCGGGTGCCGGCGGAGGGTCTCCTCGACCTCGCCGAGCTCGATGCGGAAGCCGCGCACCTTGACCTGGTGGTCGATGCGGCCGAGGAGCTCCAGCTCGCCCCCCGGCAGCCGGCGGGCGAGGTCGCCCGTCCGGTAGAGGCGCTCTCCCGGCCGCGGAGCGAACGGATCGGGGACGAACCGCTCGGCCGTCAGATCGGGCCGCCCGAGGTAGGCGCGGGCAAGGCCGGAGCCGCCCAGGCAGATCTCGCCCGGGATCCCCGCGGGGACCGGTTGCAGGCGCGGGTCCAGCAGCCGGGCGCGCGTGCCGTCGATGGGCCTGCCGATGGACGGCGCCGCCGCGCTCTCCGCCGGGACCACCGCGGCCGTGGAGTAGGTCGTGTCTTCCGAAGGGCCATAGAGATTGAGCACCCGGCGCACGGAGCTCCGCTCGCGGACGGAGCGCGCGAGGGAGCGGGGCAGGGGCTCTCCGGCGAGAGCCACCGTGCGCACCCCGGGGGGGAGCGGGCTCCGCCGCGCGAGCTCGGCCATGGCCGAGGGCACGGTGTTCACCAGGGTCACCTCGGCCGCCGCGGGAAGCTCCGGGAGGTCGAGCACGGTGCCGGCGAGGATCACCGTGCCGCCCGTGGCGAGCGGAGCGAACAGCTCGAAGACCGACAGGTCGAAGCAGACCGAGGTGGAGAAGAGGACGCCTTGGAGCTCGTCCGGCGCGAAGAAGCGCCGCGTCCAGTCGATCAGCGCCACCGCGCTGCGGTGCTCGATGACCACGCCCTTGGGCCGGCCGGTCGAGCCGGAGGTGTAGATCACGTAGGCGGCGTTGCCGGGATCCGCGCCCCCGGACGGCAGTCCCCCGGCCTCCCGGGAGCCGGGCTCCTCGTCCAGCAGGACCACCCGCGCTTCGTGAGGGGGCAGGGCTGCGGCCAGCGCTCCCTGCGTCAGCACGACCGGCGCTCCGCTGTCGGCCAGCATCCAGGCGAGGCGTTCGGCCGGGTAGGCCGGATCGAGCGGCACGTAGGCCCCGCCCGCCTGGAGCACGGCGAGCAGGCCGATCACCAGCTCGGGCGAGCGCTGGGCGCAGACGGCGACCCGCACCTCCGGCCCCACGCCGTGCTGGCAGAGGAGCGCGGCCAGCCGCGCGGCGCGCTCGCCGAGCTCGCGGTAGGTGAGCCGCACCTCGCCGGCCACCAGGGCCACGTGCTCCGGCGTCCGCGCCGCCTGCCTCGCGAAGAGCTCGTGCAGGCAGAGGCCGGACGCGGACCCCTCGTCCCCCCCGTCGTCGGCCAGGAGCTGGCGGAGCTCTTCGGCCGAGAGCAGAGGCAGCTCGCCGACCGGGCGGCGGGGCGCGTCGGCGGTCGCCGCGAGCAGGGTCCGGTAGTGGCCGAGCAGGCGGTCGATGCGCGCCGTGTCGAAGAGGTCGCCGTTGTGCTCCAGCCGGGCGGTCAGCCCGCCGGCCGTGCGGGCCAGCGAGAGCGTCAGGTCGAAGCTCGCCGTGCCGAGGTCGAGCTCCCGGACCCGCAGGGCGAGACCCGGCAGCTCGAGGTCCGGCATCGGGGCGTTCTGAAGGACGAACAGGACCTGGAAGAGCGGCGTGTGGCCGAGATCGCGTTGCGGCTGGAGCTCCTCGACCAGCTTCTCGAAGGGGAGGTCCTGGTGCGCGTAGGCACCGAGCGCGGTCTCCCGCTCGCGGCCGACCAGCTCCCGGAAGGCGGTTTCGCCGTCGACGCGGCCGCGAAGGGCCAGGGTGTTGACGAAGAAGCCGATCAGCGGCTCGATCTCCACCCGGTTGCGGTTCGCGATGGGGGAGCCGACGACCACGTCCTCCTCTCCGGTGTAGCGGTGGAGCAGGGCGCGGAAGGCGGCGAGGAGGACCATGAACAGGGTGGCGTCGGAGCGCCGCGCGAGCGCCTCCAGCGACTCGGCGAGCGGGCGCGGCAGGACCGTCTCGCGCACCGCTCCGCGGAACGTCTGGGCCGCCGGCCGGGGCCGGTCCGCCGGCAGCTCCAGCACCGGCGGCGCACCGGCGAGCTGCTCCCGCCACCAGGCGGTCTGGGCTTCCAGGATCTCGCCGGTCAGGAGGTCGCGCTGCCAGAGGGCGAAATCGGCGTACTGGACCGGCAGCCCGGGCAGGGCCGGCGGCCGGCCGCCGGCGAGCCCGGCGTAGATCTCTCCGAGCTCGCGCAGGAGGACCCCGAGCGACCACCCGTCGCTGACGATGTGGTGCAGGGTCAGGACGATCCAATGGTCCTCCTCGCCCACCTGGAGGGAGAGGCCGCGCGCGAGCGGCCCGCGCGCCAGGTCGAACGGGCGCGAGGCTTCGGCGAGGATCCGCCGCGCGGCTTCCGCTTCCCGTGCGGCCTCCGGCAGAGGGCGCAGGTCCTCCTCGGCCAGGGGGAAGACGGCGTCCGGCGAGATCACCTGCCGCGGGCGGCCGCCCGTTGCGGCGAAGGTGGTGCGCAGGATCTCGTGGCGGGCCGCGACCCTCCGCAGCGCCTGGGCGAGCACCGCAAGGTCCAGGGAACCGGTGACGCGGAGCGCGAGCGGCACGTTGTAGGCCGCCCCGGTTACCTCCAGTTGATCGAGGAACCAGAGCCGCTGCTGCGCAAACGAGAGGGGGATCTCCTGCGGCCGGGGCCGCGGCGCCAGCGGGGGAGCCGCGGGCCGCCCGGCCGATCGATCCACTTGCAGGGCCAGCCCGGCCACGGTCGGGTGCTCGAACAGGGCCTTGAGGTCCAGCTCGACCTCGAGGGCGGCGCGCACGCGGGAGAGGAGCTGGGTGGCGAGCAGGGAGTGCCCTCCCAGGCGGAAGAAGTCGTCGTGGGCACCGATCCGGTCGATCCGCAGCACTTCGGCGAAGGCGCCGGCGAGCAGCTCTTCCGTCGCGCCGCGGGGCGCCACGAAGGGGCCGCCGGGACCGCGCAGAGCCCGCCGCTCTTCCCGCTCGACCGCCGCGTGGACCCGCTCGAGGCCCTGGAGATCCCGGCCGAGCCGGTGGAAGAGGGCGGTTTCGAGCTCCGAGGAGGCGCCGCGGACCGGGGCAGGGCGGTCTTCGGCGTCTCTCCCGGCCGGCGGTGGCGGCACGGCCTCCGGGTCGTACGCCAGCTCCGCGGCTCCCGCGGCCGGGAAACGGAATCTCCGCTCGCCCTCCTCGGCTCCGGGGATCAGGCGGGCCGCGCTCTGCAGAAAGTCGAGAGCCGGCCGGTTGCGGCCGGTGGGGGCGAAGTCGACGTCGACCCAGGGGAGGCCGCGCTCGCGGGCCAGGGCGCCGGCCCGGGCGAGCATCCGGTGCTCGACCCCGCGGCCCAGCACACGGCAGCTCAGGAGGAGGTTGTCGACCCGGAACGCGTCCCCACTGGCGGCGAGGACGAGGACCCCCACCAGGCCGTAGTCGCCGAAGCGGTCGCGCACCCGGACCGCCAGGCATTCGTGCCCGCCGCGGCGGAGGCCCTCGATCTCGGCCTCGGAGCGCCGGATGGTGGTGGTATTGAATTGATTGGTGCGGTGAGTGAGCTGCGACACGCGCTCCAGCTCGCCGGCGGACGCCGGCGCGATGCGCACCTCCAGCTCGAGTCCGCGCAGGAACTCCGCGAGCGACGGGGAGCTCTCGCGCAGGCGCTCACGCTCGACGTTCTGCCGGTACAGGGCGGTCCGCCGGCGGTCCTCCTCGGTCACCCGCAGGCGGTCGAAGGCCCAGACGTTCTGCAGGAAGCCGGGGATCCGGCCGGGGTCGTCCGGGAGCTGGAGCGTCAGCACCTCGGGGCAGGCCGCCCGCACCGCCGCGCACTCCACCGGGTTGTCGTCGACCAGGAGGAAGCTGTCGAGGCCGAGGCCGAGCTCGGCCGCCAGGGCCTTCAGGTTGTCGGCCTTGGGCTCCCAGTTGATTCGCCAGGAGACGAAGCGCTCCAGGGCGAGAGGCATGTCGCTGCGCTCCGCGAAGACCCGCAGCACGTCCTGCTCGTCGTTCTTGCTGCAAAGGCAGAGGAGCATGCCGGCCTCGTGCTGGAGGCACATGAGCTCCTGGAGCGCCCGGCGGGGGGGATCGATCTCGACCCCCAGCGGCCCGTCTTCGCCGCACACCCCCCGCCACAGCGTCTGGTCACAGTCGAGCGCGATCACCTTGCGCGGCCGGCCGCGGAGGGCGTAGAGGCGGCGCGCCAGCGCCGTGCCCAGGGCGGTGAAGAACAGGGGCTGGTACGGCACGTGCCCGAGCTCGTCCGCCGCGGAGTCGTGGATCGCGTCGCCGGGGCAGCCCGCGGCCAGCTCCGCCGAGGGGAGGACGTGGACCCCGGGGAGGCCGCCGAGCTCGGCGGCGAGCTCCTCCTCCAGGTCTCTCGAGAGGGCCGCGAGGCCGGGATCGGCCAGGGCGGCGGGCGAGGGGGGGCAGAAGGCGACCAGGCAGGGAGCCATGTCCCGCCCGGCGGCGGCGCGCAAGGCGTCAACCAGGTCGCGGGCGCCGCGCGCGATCCGCTCGCCGGCCTCCCCTTCCGCCCGGTCGCGCAGCCAGTCTTCCCAACGGACCAGGACGGCGTTGACCCCTTCCCGGTTGCCGGCGAGCAGGCTCCCCGGATCGAGGAGCTGCTGGAAGACCTGGTTGTAGGGGGCGATCTCCACCCGGGAGCCGAGACCGAGCTGCCGCAACCAGAACCGCAGGGGCCCGGCCACGGGATCGGCGGTGAAGGTGGCGGCCACGGCGACCGTGCCCGCGCGTTCGCGGGCCCTGGCGCGCGCCGCCTGCTCGGCGAGCGCGGCGGGCAGGGGGAAGCGCGCGAGCGGGGTGCGCGGGCTCTGCACCAGCTCCTGGAGCGTGGCCCGGAACGCCTCGGCGACGAGGCGGACCGTCTCCCCGGCCAGCAGGTCCGGGCGGTACTCCCACTCGAGGCGCAGCCCCTCCGGCACCTCCTCGGCGACCAGCCGGAGGTCGAGCAGGGCCGCCCGGTTGCCGAACAGCTCGGGCTCCGCCCGCAGGGTCTCGCTGAAAGTCGTGGCGCGCGCGAAGTTCTGGAGCAGCAGGGCCACGTTGTAGAGGGGATTGCCCTCGGGGTCGCGGTCGGGGGCCACGGCGGTGACCACCTTTTCGAACGGGCAGTCGCGGTGCGCGTAGGCCTCCAGCACGCCGCTCCGGACCCGCTCCAGCACCTCGCGGCCCGTCCCCCCGGCCGGCAGCGAGGTGCGCAGGGGGAGGAAGTTGAGGAAGCAGCCGATCAGCCTCTCCAGCTCGGCGCGGTCACGGTTGGCGACCACCGTGCCGACGACGATGTCGGCCTGCCCCGTCCAACGGAAGAGGACGATGTCCAGAGCGGCGAGCAGGGTCATGAACAGCGTCGCGCCCTGCTCCTTGCCGAATCTGCGGGCCGCCTCGGCCAGGTCGGCCGGGATCAGGTCCCGGAAGCGGGCGCCGCTCTCCCCGGAGCCGGGGCGCGGCGCGTGGTCGCACGGCAGGTCCAGCCGGGGGGGAGCCCCCGCGAGCCTCGCGGTCCACCAGGAGAGCTGTTTCTCGAGCGCCTCGCCGCCCAGCGTCTCCCGCTGCCACGCGGCATAGTCGGCGTACTGGACGGGCAGCTCGGGGAGCGCCGCCTCGCGGCCGCGGGAGTAGGCTTCGTAGAGCGTCGCCAGCTCGGCGAACAGGAGGTCGGTCGACCACCCGTCGGAGACGATGTGGTGCATGTCGAGCAGCGCCAGGTGCTCCTCCGGGCCGAGGACGGCGAGGACGAGACGGATCAGCGGGCCGTGCGCGAGATCGAACGGGCGCTCCCGCACCTCGGCGGCCAGGAGCCGTGCCGCCTCTCGGGTCTCCTCCCCGCCGCTCAGGTCGAGGATGGGGATCAGGACGGCAGAGGGAGGGGGTGCGATCCGTTGCACCGGGATCCCCCCCTCGTCGGGGAAGGCGGTGCGCAGGACCTCGTGGCGGCGGATCACCTCGCGCAGGCTGGCGGCCAGCGCGGGCACGTCGAGCGGGCCGTGCAGGCGCCAGGCTGAGAAGATGTGGTAAGCCGGCCCCGAGCCCACGAGCCGGTCGAGGAACCAGAAACGCTCCTGGGCGAACGAGAGGGGGAGGTCCCGGTCGCGCGGCACGCGGACGAGCGCGGGGGCGGCCGGCGCCCGGCCGGCGAGCGCGGCCTCGACCGTCCGCGCCAGGCGGGACACGGTCGGCGCGTCGAACAGGGCGCGCAGAGGCAGCTCCACGCCGAGCCGGCTCCGCACCCGCGAGGTGACCTGGGTCGCCAGCAGGGAGTGGCCGCCCAGGTCGAAGAAATCGTCCGCGGCTCCGACCCGCTCGGCGCCGAGCACCTCGGCCCAGATCGCGGCGATCAGCTCTTCCGCCGGGCCCGCGGGCGGCACGAACCCGCCTTCCGGCGCGGAGCGGGCGTCTCCGGGCGGCGGCAGCGCCTTGCGGTCGAGCTTGCCGTTGGGCGAGAGGGGGAGGGCCTCGAGCACCACGAAGGCGGCCGGCACCATCGGCTCCGGGAGCCGTTCGGCGAGGAAATCGCGCAAGCGGGGAGAGAGCTCTTCGCGCAGGGCGCCGCGCAAGGGGACGTTGGCGAAGCGGGCCCAGGAGACGGGACCGGAGGTCCGGCCGTGGCGAACGGACCGGCCGGGCCGGACACCGCCGGGATGGAATCGCGCGTCGACGAGACCGGGCCCTTCTGCGGACCAGACCACCTCCACCTCGCAGCCGCTCCGGCGGCCCAGCTCCCAGAGCTCGGCCGGGTCCACCGCCGGGTCCGCGGACCGGCGCCGCGCGGCCTCGCGCAGCTCGCCGGCCGTGGCGGCCTCCCCCCCGGCCAGCAGCTCCAGGGCGGCGGCGTCCTCGCGCAGGCGGGCGTTGGGCAGGCCGTGCAGACGGAGAGGCCGCGCGCCTCCGGCCAGCCGGACGGCCAGGTCCGCGAGGCTCGCCTCTCCGGTCCAGTCCACGACCGGCCCGTCTTCGGTCGAGGGCGAGCTCTCGATCCACAGCACGACGTCATAGCGGAACTTCGTCAGCTCGTTTTGCGCCCGTCCGCCCTTGAGCTGCAGGGTCAGGCCGCCGATGCGCGGCAGGCGCTCGGCCAAGGCGGTGAACAGCTCGGGGGCGACGAGCAGCTCTTTTTCCTGGGCCATCCGGCGGCGGACCTCCTGGCGCAGCTCGTCGACGGGCAGCTCCCCGGGAGCCTGGGCGAGAGCCACGGAGGTGTGGAAGGCCTCGAACAGGGGCAGGCTGCGCAGGCCCCCGACGAAGACGGCTCCGCCGGGCGCGGCGGCCGCCACGGCCCCTTCGAGCACGCGCACGAGATAGTCGACGTTGGGGAAGTACTGGGCCACCTCGTTGAGGACGACCGTGTCGAAGCCGGCGCCGGTCAAACCGGTGAAGTCGTCGGCGGCGCGGTGGAGGAGCTCGACCGAAGGCAGCTCCGGGCGGCCGGCGATCCGGCCGGCGAGCGAGCGCAGGACCTCGGCCGACAGGTCGGAGCCGCAATAGTGGGCGCAGCGCGGGGCGACCCTTTCGAGGAGCAGGCCGGTGCCGCAGCCGATCTCGAACAGCCGGCGCGGCGCGAGGGCCAGGATGCGCTCCACCGAGTCCTCGACGCACTCCAGGATCTCCGGTTCGGGCAGCGGCAGGCCGGTGTAGCTGCTCCTCCAGACGCGGAGGTTGACGCCCTCGTCCACCTGGGAGCGGTCGCCCTCGCCGTAGATCTCGTCGAAGATGCTCTCCCACTGTCCCACCTGGGTCTCTTCGCGCTCGGCGGTCCAGCTCTCCGCGCGCGGCACCACGTAGGCCACAAGCCGCGGATCTCCCGGGCCGTCTTCGCGGACGAGCACCGCGGCGGCGCGCAGCAGGGGATGAGCGGAGAGGACCGATTCGATCTCGCCCAGCTCGATGCGCTGGCCGCGGATCTTGACCTGGTGGTCGATGCGGCCCAGGAACTCGAGCGAGCCGTCCGCCCGGAGCCGCGCCAGATCCCCCGTGCGGTAGAGGCGCGCTCCCGGTTCCCCGCTGCCGGCGAACGGATCGGGCCTCCAGGCTTCGGCGGTCCGCCCTCCGGCGTCCAGGTAGCCGCGGCCCACCCCCGTGCCGCCCACGCAGAGCTCGCCGGGGATGCCGGCCGGCTGCGGCTGCAGCCTCCGGTCGAGCACGTAGAGGCGCAGGTTGGGGACCGGCCGGCCGATCGGCACGCGCACGGCCTCCGGGCCGGGCGCCGCCGCGATGCGGTGGTGGGTCACGTCGTCCGAGCACTCGGTCGGGCCGTAGGCGTTGAGCAGCTGGATCGCGGGATAGCGCTCGAGCCACTCCCGGCAGAGCTCCGGAGGCAGCGCCTCGCCCGTGGGGATCAGCCAGCGCAGCCGCGCGAGCGACGGGGAGCGCCCCTCGGCCGCCAGCTCCGCGAGCAGGAGGCGCAGCAGCGAAGGGACGGTCTCGAGAACGGTGACCCCGTCCGCCTCGACCTGCTCGATCAGGCGCAGCGGGTCGTGGGCGACGTCGTCGGGATAGATCTGCACGCGGCCGCCGGCGAGCAGAGGGGCGAGGAATTGCCAGACCGAGATGTCGAAGCACTGCGACGCGGTCTGGGCCACGGCGTCGGCGGCCGTGAGCTCCAGGGCCAAGATCTTGGCCTGCAGGTGATTGATCATCCCGCGGTGCTCGATCATGGCCCCCTTGGGCACGCCCGTGGAGCCGGAGGTGTAGATCACGTAGGCGAGAGCGCTCTCCCCGGCCGGAGGCGGGGGGGCCGGCGCGGCGTCCTCGCGGGCGAGCAGGTCCTCGAGCACGAGGATCCGGGGGACCGCCGGCGCCGAGGCCAGGCGCGGGGCCGCGCTCCGCTCGCAGAGGACCGCCGCCGCGCCGCAATCCGCGAGGATCTGGGCCCAGCGCGCGGGCGGGTGGAGCGGGTCCAGGGGCAGGTAGGCGGCGCCGGCCCCGAAGATCCCGAGCAGGGCCACGAGGAAGTCCGGGCCGCGCGTGGCGAGCAGGGGGACCACGTCGCCCCGCTTCACCCCCTGGGCGGCCAGGAGCGCCGCCAGCCGGCCGGCCCGCTGCTCGAGCTCGCGGTAGGTCAGGGCGCGGCCGTGGCCGGCCACGGCGATCTCCCGGGGGTGGACGGCGGCCGCCGCCGCGAAGAGGGCGGAGAAGGTCTGGCCGGCCCCGGGCCGCGCCGTGGCGCTGTCGTTCCATTCCACGAGCAACTGCTGGCGCTCGGCCTGCGACAGGAGAGGCAGCTCCGCCACCGGGAGGTCCGGCGCCTCGAGGCCTGCGCGCAGCAGGCGTGCGTAGTGGCCGAGCAGCCGGCGCACGGTCGCGGCCTCGAAGAGGTCGGTGCTGTATTCGATCGTGCCGCGGAAGTCCCCTTCGATCTCGGACAGCACCAGGGTGAGGTCGAACTTGGAGGTGCGCAGCGGAACCTCCACGGGGCGCACGGAGAGCCCCGGGACGTCGGCCGAGCCGCCCGGCGCGTTCTGCAGGGCGAAGGCGACCTGGAAGAGCGGGGTGTAGGCCCGGTCCCTCTCCGGCCGCAGCTCCTCCACCAGCCGCTCGAAGGGGAGGTCCTGGTGGGCGTACGCCTCCAGCGTGATCTCGCGGACCCGCTGGACCAGCCCGGCGAAGCCGGGGTCTCCGGACAGGTCGGTCCGGAGCACCAGGGTGTTGACGAAGAACCCGATCAGCCCCTCGGTCTCCTCCTGGGTGCGGTTAGCGATGGGCGAGCCCACGACGATGTCCGTCTGGCCGGTGTAGCGGTGGAGCAGGGCGGCGAAGGCCGCGAACAGGGTCATGAAGGGGGTGGCCCCCAGGCGGCGGCCCGCCTCGGAGACGCGCCGGGAGAGCTCCGGCCCCAGCGCCGCGGGCTCCAAGGCTCCGCGCAGGCTCTGCACCGGGGGGCGCGGCCGGTCGGCCGGGAGCTCCAGCACGGGGGGAGCGCCCTGCAGCCGGCCGCGCCAGTAGCCGAGCAGCTCCTCCAGGGCCTCGCCCTGGAGCCAGTCCCGCTGCGACACGGCGAAGTCGGCGTACTGCACCGGCAGCTCGGGCAGGGGGGAGGGGAAGCCGGTGGCGAACGCCTGGTAGAGGACCACCATCTCGCCCAGGAAGACCGCGGCGGACCAGCCGTCGGAGACGATGTGGTGCAGGTTGAGGAGCAGCACCGCCCGCTCCTCTCCGGTCCGCAGCAGGAAGACCCGGAAAAGGGGGCCGCGGGCGAGATCGAAGGGGCGCAGCGCCTCGGCTTCGAGGAGACGCTCGACCTCGGCCCGGCGGCGGGGGCCGTCCAGTGCGCGGAGGTCGACGTCCGGCAGCTCGACGGGCAGGTGCGGGAGGACGATCTGGACCGGCTCCCCGTCGGCAGCGAAGACGGTGCGCAGGGATTCGTGGCGGCGGACGATCTCCGCGAAGCTGCGATGCAGGGCGCCGGTGTCGAGGACGCCGCGGAGCTCCACGGCGCGGGTGACATCGTACGCGGCGCTCTCCGGGTCGAGCTGGGCTAGGAGCCACAGGCGCTGCTGCGAGAAGGAGAGGGGGAAGCGGTCCGCTTCCGCGGGCTCCTGCTCCCTCTGCCCGAGAAGTTGCTCCAGCAGGGCGCGCTTCTCTTCGGCGGAGAGGTCCGAAATCCGTTGCTCTGTGCTCATGGGTCGCTCTTCTCCTGCAAGAGGTCGAGGAGCAGGCGGTCGACTTCCTGCTCCGAGAGCTGATCGACGGGGGGCTGCGGCGGCCGGGCGGCCGTCCGGCGCTCCACTTTCCGGACGCGCCGGCCCCCCGTCTCCTGCGCACCGGCCTCCGGGAGCACGGCGCTCAGGGCCGCCACCGTGGGGCGCTCGAACAGGGTGCGCAGCGGGATCTCCACGCCGAACGTCCGGCGGATCCGCGAGATCACCTGGGTGGCGAGGAGGGAGTGGCCGCCCAGCGCGAAGAAGTCGTCGTCGACGCCGATCTCGTCCACCCCCAGCACCTCTCTCCAGATCGCGGCGAGCTGCCGCTCCCGGGGGCTCGCGGGAGGCACCCGGCCGGGCCGGGCCGCTTCGGGGGGGCGCTCCGCCGCGGCCAGGGCGCGGCGGTCCACCTTGCCGGTCGGGGTGAGCGGCAGGGAGGGGACCGGCACGAAGGCCGCCGGGACCATGTAGTCCGGCAGGATGCCGAGGAGGAAGGCGCGCAGCTCCGCCGCTTCCGGAGCGGGCTCCCGCAGGGGCACGAGGAACGCCGTCAGCCGCCGGTCGCCCTGGGGCGCTTCGAGCGCCAGAACCACGGCGGCGCGCACCTCGGGATGGCGGCAGAGCGCCGCCTCCACCTCGCCCGGCTCGATGCGGAAGCCGCGCACTTTGACCTGGTCGTCCTGCCGCCCGATGAAGTCGAGAGTCCCGTCGGCCCGGTGGCGGGCGAGGTCGCCGGTGCGGTAGAGGCGCGCGCCGGGGGTGCCGGACCAGGGGTCGGGCACGAACCGCTCCGCGGTCAGCGCGGGCTGGCCCAGGTAGCCGCGGCCGACCCCGGAGCCGCCGAGGAAGACCTCGCCGGCCACGCCGGTGGGCACCGGCTCCAGGCGGGCGTCCAGGAGGTAGACGCGACTCCCCGGGATGGGGCGCCCCACGGGCACGGTGGACACGCGCCCGCCGCGGCGGCGTGGGATGGGGTAGACGGAGACGATGCCCGTGGTCTCGGTCTGGCCCAGCATGTTCACCAGCTCGGCGCCGTGGCCCAGGTCGTGCGCCCAGCCGTCGGGAACGTCGGAAAGCAGGCGCTCGCTGGCCGAGACGATCAGGCGCAGGTCGCGGCCCGGAAGGCCGGCGCGCTCCTCCGGCGCGAGCTCGCCCAGGGCGTAGAGGCAGCTGCGCCAGTACGAGGGCACCAGGTCCATCACCGTCACCCGCTCCCGTCCGGCGAGCTCGAAGAGGCGGCGCGGCTCGCCGATCCGCTCCGGGCCCGCCAGGACCACCGTGGCGCCGTGGCAGAGCGGCAGCAGCAGCTGGCGGACCGAGGACGAGAAGGAGAACGACGCCGTGTGCAGATACCGGTCGCCGGCACGGATGCCGAGCCGGCGGCCGAGGGATTCCACGTAGCACCCCAGGTTGCCGTGGGTGAGGACCGCCCCCTTGGGCCGGCCGGTGGAGCCCGAGGTGAAGATCGCGTAGGCCGCCTGGGCGGGCTCGACCGCGCAGGCCCGGCCCGCGGGCGCCGCGGGCGGCTCGAGCTCGTCAAGAAAGAGCGTCCGCGCCCCGTGAGCCGGCAGCTGGCCGGCGAGATCGCGGCGGCCCAGGACCAGGGGGGCGCGGGCCTGCTCCAGCATGTAGGCCAGGCGCTCCCGCGGATACGCCGGGTCCAGGGGCAGGTAGACGCCCCCCGCCTTGAGGATCGCGAGGAGGGCGACCGCGATCTCCGGGACGCGCGGCAGGCAGACGCCCACCAGGTCCTCCGGACCGATGCCCAGGCGCCGCAGAGCTTCGGCCAGGCGGTCGGAGGCCTGGGCGAGCTCGCGGAAGGTGAGCTGCCCGTCCTCGCCCAGGATCGCCGGAGCGTCGGGGGTCCGGCGGGCCTGGTCGTCCACCCGCTCGTGGACCGGCAGCGCGGCCGGCGGCAGGCCGTCGTTCCAGGCGTGGAGCACCTGGTGGAGCTCGTGAACGGGGAGCAGCGGCAGCGCGGAGACCGGCCGGGACGGATCGGCCGCCGCGGCCGCCGCGAGCGTGGCCAGGTGCTCCAGCATGCGCGCGGCCGTGGCCCCGTCGAACAGGTCGGTGCTGAAGCGCAGCGCCGCGTGGAAGGCTCCGTCCGCCTCGTCGACGAACAGGCTCAGGTCGA
>DATEIO010001035.1:0-7542 GCA_035278895.1 Thermoanaerobaculia bacterium
GTGGTGTTCGATCCCGCCCGCGTCCCCACGGCCCATTTCTCCTCGTACACTCCGGTCAACGGCCGGGTCGTCTTCCTGGGCTTCCTCACGAGCGACGACGTCCTGGAGGCGGTTCCCGAGTGCAGTCTCTGGACGACGGACGGCACCGCGGAAGGGACCGAGCTCCTGGTCGAGCTCTGCGGTGAAGCCGACACGACGCAGGACATCGGGAACGTCCGGATTCTGGCGACGAACGGGAGCGTAGCGCTGTTCACCGACTTGCACGGCCGGATCTGGCGCACGGACGGCACCGCGGCCGGCACGTTCCGGCTCGGCAACGTGACCGGCGGCGGGCCGACGCTCGTGGGGCCGGACGGCCGGACGTTCTTCTTCGCCGGCTGCAACCGCCCCTTCGGGTGCGAGCCGTGGAAGAGCGACGGCACGCGCGAGGGGACGGCCATGATCCGCGACCTTCGGCCCGGCCGGAGGAGCTCGAACCCGGTCCTGTTCATCCGCGACCGCGGGCGCGTGCTGTTCGCCGCCTCCTCCGGCGTCTGGGCCACGGACGGCACTGCGGCTGGAACCGTGGAGCTCGCCCGCGTCTCGCAGGGAAGCATCGAGCAGATCCTCCCCCACGAGGGACAGGTCTTCTTTACGGTCTTCAGCGGCAACGCCGAGGTCTGGGTGGCCGGCCCGAAACCGGAGACCCCCCGCCTGGTCCAGTCGCTCCCGAGCGCCCACTGGCGGTACTCGGGCCTCCGCCTGGAGTCGGCCGGAGGCCGCCTGTTTCTCACCCGCTTCGACTCGGACAGCAACACGACCACTCTCTGGGAGACGAACGGAACGAGCCGGGGCACGCGCCAGCTCGTCCGATTCGAGGGGAGCCTGTCGCAGTTCTTCACCCTGGGCGGCAACCGCGTGGTCTTTGCCGCCAGCCGGGAAGAGGGCCAGCTTCCGCAACTCTGGTACCTGGACCGCGGGATGAAGAGCCCGCGCCGCTTGGGAAGCCCCCGGCTCCTGCCGCAATCCCTGACCCAACTTGGCAACCGCCTCTTTTTCGCCGCCGGTCCGGAGAACGACCCCTCGCTGTGGGTGACCGACGGCACCCGCGGGGGAGCCCGGCTCGTCCAGGATCTCTGCACCGGGACCTGTGAATCCAGCGCCTTCCTTTTCCGGACGGCCTTGGGCCACCTCTTCTTCACGGACGAGGAAGGCCGGCTCTTTACGACGGACGAATCCGGGGAGCCGGTCCTCCTGGCCCAAACCCCACCCCCGGGCTACGACGGCCTCGTGGACCTGGCGCCGCTTGAGGGCGGCCGGATCGTGTTTTCCGGCTTCGACGAAAGGGACGGCCCCCAGCCCTGGGTGAGCGATCTCACGCCCGCGGGGACGGACCGCATCCTGCCCCTCGGCACGACGCTCGCGGCGGGCGGTTGGATCTGGAATCTGACCCCCTTTGGCGGCAAGGTCCTGTTCTCGGGTTGCAACGGTGAGTCGTCCGGAGTGTTCGTGAGCGACGGGACCGCGGCGGGGACCTTCCTCCTGACGGGCACAGTGGAGCCCACGGAAGGGGTGTGCAAGAGCTTCTACCCCTTCGAGAAATTCACGGTCCTCGAGGACGTGGCGCTCTTCTACGCCAACGGAAAGCTCTGGCGCACGGACGGCACGCCGGGCGGCACCTCCCCGGTGCTCACCCTGGACGTTCCGTTCATACGAGGGCAGGTGGCGCTCGGTGACCGGCTCCTCTTCGTCCTTGATCCGCCCAATCTGTCCAACCCGAACGAGTGGGTCTGGGAATTCTGGACGAGCGACGGCACGGAGGCGGGCACGGGAAAGGCTTTCGGGCTTCGCCTGGGCGGGACGCCCACCGGGTTCGTCTCGGTGGGAGGAGAGGTCTTCTTCATCGCGCAGTCGGCCGAGTCTCCCTTCCCCTACACGCTCTGGCGCACCGACGGGACGGAGGCGGGAACCCGGAAGCTCGTGGCCGTCGACTACCCGACCAGCGGGATCCCCATCGAGGCGGTCCGGCTCGGAGGCAAGACGATCCTCGCCCTCGGAGGAGCCGGGCGTTCCTTCTCAGAGCTCTGGGTGACGGACGGCACCGCGGCGGGAACCGTCCCGTTGTTCGCCGATCCCGCAGCTCCGGGCCCGAAAAACCCGTTCGGCCTGACGGTATTCAAAAACGCCGTGTGGTTCTTCACCGGCACGGGCAATCCCACCGATGGGCTCGAGGAGCCCTTCGCCCTGTGGCGTTCGGACGGCACGGCGGCGGGGACCCGGCTCATCAAGAGCCTGTCGCCGCCTCGCACCGACTACGGATTCCTCGCGCCGCTCCTCACTCCGGTGGGGGACACGCTCTTCTTCCGGGCGGACGACGGCGTGCACGGCTCGGAGCTCTGGAAGACGGACGGCACAAACGAGGGCACGGTGCTGGTCGCGGACGTCGCCCCCGGCGCGGCCAACGCGCATCCCACCGCGTTCGCGGCGTTCGACGGGAAGCTCTGGTTCGCGGCCACGGACGGCGTGCACGGGCTGGAGCTCTGGGTGAGCGACGGTACCGCGGCCGGCACGCGGCTCGCCCAGGACATCTTCCCGGGCCCCACCCCCTCGGCTCCCGAGCAGCTCAAGGCCGTTGCCGGCAAGCTCTTCTTTACGGCCAACGACGGCGTGCACGGCCGCGAGCTCTGGGTCGAGACCTCGCCTCATTGATCCGCTCTCCCGCGCGGTCCCGAAGAATTTGGGACCGCGCGTGTCACGTTCTCCGCGGGGCGCGCACCAACCTCAATAGAAGCGATCATCCAGGTTCGGAAAGGAAGTCGGATCGAGCAGATTTTCGGGTGGAAATCACCTTTCTGTGACAGGTGTATCAATTTTTCCTGGGAGCCGAGGTGGTCCCAGGATTTTGAGGAAGGCCTGTCCTTCCTCTCAAGGAGGTTTATTCGATGAAGGTTGTCAAAGGGTTGATGCACGGCGCCCTGGCTCTCGCCCTCGCGGCGAGCATCGCCGCTCCCGCAAGCGCGACGACGCTGGTCCGGGCGAGCCTCGACGAGCTCGTCGCGGCCAACAGCGCGGTCGTTCTGGGCGAAGTGGTGGACGTGGAGTCCTATTGGAACGCGGAGCACACGTTCATTCTGACCGACGTCCGGTTCAGGACGAGCGACGTCTTGAAAGGCCGTGTGCAGAGCGACGAGCTCACGGTCACGGTGATGGGCGGGAGCGTCGGCGATCTGACCACGCTGATCGTCGGCGGTCCGCAGCTGTTCCCGGGCCACTCGTACGTGCTGTTCCTGAACGAAGAGAGCCTTCCGGGCGCGCAGAGCGTTCTGACCGTGCGCGATCTCGTGCAGGGCACGTTCGACGTGGTGATGGCGAAGGACGGCCTGCGCGCCGTCAGCCAGGCCAACAGCCATCCGCTGCTCCCCGACAAGGCCGGATACATGGACGCTCCGGGTGGAGTGGAGGGATTCCCGCTCACGGCCATGATGAAGTCCATTCGCGAGATCGCGGTCCGTCCGACCGACGCCCAGAGGGAGATGAACTGAAATGAATCACAAGAAGATCGCCATCTACGCTTTCGCGGCGGCCGGCCTGATCGTTTCGGCGCTGCCTTCGCACGCCTACCGTATGATCCAGAATACCTCGGTCGGCCGCTTCTCGGCCGGCGCCGCGGTGACCTGCAGCGCCGCGGGCGGCTTCACGCACTGGAACAACAAGAACATTCCCTGGTACCTGAACACGGCGGGCCAGGGCTCGGGCAAGTCGGGCGCCCTGACGAACGCCGCGGCCTCCTGGACCGGGGTGACCAGCGCCGACCACAACCTGACCAACGCCGGCACGACGACCGCCGGATTCGTGACCGACGGCCGCAACACGGTCCTGTGGGCCAGTGGCAACGGCTGCACGGGCAACTGCCTCGCGATCACCGCGCTCGTCCTCCAGGCGGGCCAGGTGATCGTCGAGTCCGACATTTCCTTCAACACCAACTTCAGCTGGCGGACCGACGGGCTCGACTACGACACGCAGGCGACCCTGACCCACGAGCTCGGCCACGCGCTGGGCATTCACCACACCGAGCTGACCTCGACGCCGCGGCCCACGATGTACGCCGCCTACTTCGGGACCGGCGGCCGGACGCTCGAGACTGACGACCGCTCGGCGCTCCAGTGTGCGGAGAGCCGGTACTAAAAAGCTTTTCTTCTTCTGCTGTTCTTCATCGGTGAATCACCGTCCGCCGGGAGAACCGACTCCCGGCGGTTTTTTGTTTTGAGAGGGCCGCAGGAAGTCTCCACCTCGCGACGGTCAAGGTGTATGGTCAGAACTGACCGGACCGTGCCATTGACGGGGGACGCGTTTGCGTAGTAGATCTCCGGGGTCTTCCTGGGAAAGGGGGCTCCGGGTGCGTCAACCGATCGCGCGTGTCTCCGCCGCTTTCGCCGCCGGCGCCGTGGGCGCCGTCGTCAACAGCTTCGCCCTCCAACTCGCGGGCCGGCTCCAGCCGGGCTCGGCGCCGCAGGCGACGCCGGAGTGGATCTACCAGCGGCTCGTCTGGGGTGGCCTCTGGGGGCTGCTGCTCCTCCTGCCTCTCCTTCCCGGAAAGCCGGTCGTCCGCGGGCTCCTCGTGAGCCTCGCGCCGTCCCTCGCCCGCCTCACGGTGTTCGCGCCGGAGGGGGCTCAAGCGGACGTCAAGACCGTGATCTTCGTCCTCCTTTTCAACGCGATCTGGGGCGTGGTGGCGGCCTTCTGGTTCGAGGCCGTTGCGAGCGCCGGAGCAAGCGGCTAGCATGGAGGCGTTCATCCTCTGGCAAGGAAAGGAGGAACGATGACGGGCAAAGGCAGGATCTCCCTCTTTTCCCTCGTCGTTGCGGTCGCTCTTCTCCCGGTCGTGGCCGGCCCCGCCGCCGCGCAGACCGGAGACGTCCGGGGCCAGGTCAGGAATGGGGCCGGCCAGGCCCTGCCGGGAATCACGGTCAAGCTGCTCCGGGCGGGATCGAAGGACGCGGTCGAGGAGAAGTCCGACACCGAGGGCCGGTTCCACTTCGGCGGTTTGAAAGGCGGCGTCTACATCGTCGCGGCGTCGCCCGACGGATACGCTCCGGTCACCTGCCCGGGCACCCGGATCGTCGGCGGCATGGAGAAGAGCTTCGAGCTCCAACTCCGGCCGGACGGGGGCGAGCCGTCGACCTGCACGGCCGCCCCGGCGCCCTGAGCCCGGGGCCGTGAGAGAATCGTTCCACTCTTGCCGACGATCCAGATTCGCCCGGGGCTCGCGGCCAGGTGATGGAGGTCCGGAGCTCCGATCTCCACCCGGTGCCAGGTCTCTCCCCCGTCTTCCGTTTCGAAGAGAACGCCCGGCTCTACGTTGGCATCCCCGGAAATCCAGCCGCGTTTCGCATCCACGAATTGGACGCTCCTCAGGCGGTTTTTCGTGAAGGGAGAAACGCGCTCCCAGGTTTGGCCGCCGTCTTTCGTACGGATCACGAGCCCGTCGTGTCCCACGGCCCAGCCCGTCCGTTCGTCCGGAAAGGAAAGGCCGCGGACCACGCCGTTTTCGGACGCATGGGCCATGCGCCAGGTCTTTCCCCCGTCCCGGGTGGCGAGGATGCCCCCGAAGCCGCCGACGAAGCCCACGGTGGGGGAGAGGAAGACGAGGGAATCCGTGAGACCGCGGGTCGGCGGGAGGTCCTCGCGCCGGCTCCAGGTCGCGCCACCGTCCCCGGTCTCCAGAAGAACGCCTTTCCGGGCGGTGGTGTCCATCCCCGCGAGGAGGCCCCGCCGGGCATCCAGGAACCGCACGGCGTAGAGCGACAGGTCCTCCTTTTCGAGGCTCCGGTCCTTCCAGATGGAGCCCCCGTCAACCGTGCGGTAGAGCCGGCCTTGGTCGCCGCAGATCCAGCCCGTGCGCGCGTCGAGGAAATGGATCGACTCCAGGAACCCCGGCCCGAGCTTCGCCTGCACCTGCCAGGTGGCGCCGGCGTCCTTCGTGTGGAGCACGGCCCCGCTCTGGTGCGCGACCACCCAGCCCGTGGAATCGTTCGCGAAGAAAGCGGTGTGGAGGTCGTCCGGAACCGGGCTCGCGTGGCGCTGCCACGTGGAGGCGGGAGCCAGCAGGAGGAGGAGGGAGAGGGCGGCTCGGATCATCGGAAGTCTCCTCGTCTTTCAACGGTATGCTCTACGGCGTCCATGGTACTCCCAAGCCCATCTCCGCTCCTCGAGAGGGCGTTCCAGGTGCTCGTCTTCGCGGCCCTGCTCGCGGCCCTCGGGAACGCGGGCTGGCGGATCGCCCGGAGGCTCCTGCCCGAAGCCGGGCGGGCGTCGCTCGTCACCGCCGCGTTCACCTTCGCCGTGGCACTGGCCGCCGTCCCCGCCACCTGGCTCGGCCATTTCGGCCTGCTCCGTCCGGCCCCTTTTTTCGGGATCGTGGCCGCCGTCTTCCTCCTGGCGCGGCTCATCCCTCTGCCTGAACGGCCCCACGAGCCGCCAGGCGATCCGGAGCGGCTCGCGCGCGCCGAGACGGCCCTCGTCCTCGCGGTGGCGCTCCTCACGGCCTGGGCATGGGGGCGGACCGCCCACGGCGCCCGCTACGACTTTCCGGGCTACTACAGCTTCGACGACACCTACTATCACCTCACGGCCGTCGCCACCTGGCATCGCTCGGGCGACCTGCGCATGGTCAAGCTCGCCATGGGCGACTCCTCAACCACGTTCTATCCGATCGTGGCCGAGATCTGCGCCTGGGTCTTCCTGGCGCCTTTCCGGGACAGCGATTTCGCGGCCCGCTGGGCCCAACTGCCGTTTGCGTTCGCCTCGCTCGCCGCGGCCGCTGCCGTGGCCCGCCGGCTCGGGATCTCCCGGCGTGCCGCGGGTGTGGCGGCTCTCCTCTACGCCACGGTGCCGGAGTTTTTTCCGGAGCTGGCCCTCTCCGCCGGCAACGATCACACGGCCGCGTTCTTCACCCTGGCGGCTCTTGACAGTGCTCTGGAGCTGGGCCGGCGTCCGCGCCGGGGAGCGGCCGTCTACGCGGGGATCGCGCTGGGGCTCCTCGCCGGCACCAAGTACCTCGCTCTTTTGTACGCGGCGGTCCTGGCCGGCGTCGCGGCCGTGAGCCTTCTCGCGAACCGTCCCCGGCCTTCGTTCAAGGCTCTGGCCGGGCTCGTGGGCTTGGCCGCGGCGCTCGCCCTGGCGGCGGGGGGCTACACTTATCTGAGAAACGCCGTCACAGCGGGAAATCCGCTCTTTCCAGCCCCGATCGGCCTGCTCGGGCTCCCGGGCTGGGAGAGCGCCACCCTGGCCTCCCGCAGGCTGTGGGCCGAGTTCGCGATCGACGTCCCGAGCTTCCTGACCGCCCGGCCCGATCTGTTCGGTCCTCTCTTTCCGTTTATCTTGCTCCCTGCCGCGCTCCTGGCACCCTTCGTGGCCCTCGGACGCGGCTCCTCGTGGGGGCGCCGGATCGAGACCGCCGTGGTGCTCGCCCTGCCGATCGTCTTTTTCCTCCAGTTTCGCTACCTGATGCACGACCACCGGGCTGCCCGCTACATCTTCCCCGCCATCGCGCTCGCCGCCGTG
>DATEIO010001036.1:0-2911 GCA_035278895.1 Thermoanaerobaculia bacterium
CCGTCCAGGTCGTCTACGATCCGAAGAAGGTCTCCTACGAGAAGCTCCTGGAGGTCTTCTGGCACAACGTGGACCCGCTGGTGAAGGACCGCCAGTTCTGCGATCACGGGCACCAGTACCGGACGGCGATCTTCTACCACGACGAGACCCAGAAGCGGCTCGCCGAGGCCTCGAAGCAGGCCAAGGAGAAGGAGCTCGGCAAGACGATCCTGACCGAGATCGTGCCGGCCTCGCAGTTTTATCCGGCGGAGGAGTACCACCAGGACTACTACCAGAAGAATCCGCTCCGCTACAAGTTCTACCGCGCGAACTGCGGGCGGGATGCTCGGCTGGAGCAGATCTGGGGGGAGAAGGCGGGGCATTAGCGAGCTGCGCCCCCACCCGGCCCTCACCCCAACCCTCTCCCAGCCCCCTCCCACCCTTCCGGGAGAGGGAGCCCTTATGGAAGAAAACAAAACAGCTCCCTCCTCTCCCGGCGGCAGGGAGGGGGCTGGGAGAGGAGGGCCGGGGAGGTGAGGGCCCGGGCGGGCGGCCCCACTCTTGACCCGCACGACTCCCCCCTCTATCGTTCCAATCAATGCTCTTCAGGGATGCGGTTCCCGGGCAGGGGTCTCCCCTGGCCTCGATCCCTTTGGGACCGTTCCGCCTCGAGCGCTGTATCGGGCGGGGCGGTACGGCCGAGGTGTGGAGCGGTGTGCACGTGGGGCAGGGGGTGCCGGTCGCGGTCAAGGTGATGACGGGCGAGCGGGCCCGCCGGGAGAATTTCCGGGCCGCGTTCCGCAATGAGGTCCAGGCCGTGGCGAGCCTCGATCACCCGGGGATCGTGCTCGTGTTCGACCACGCCGAGATCGGGCCCGAGGGCGAGGAGGCCTCCGGCGGCCTGCTTCCCGCGGAAAGCCCCGCTCTCGCCCTGGAGCTCGCCGACCGCGGGACGTTGGCCGACCTTCTGCCTCTCGGGCTCTCGTGGGAGGAGATCCGCCGCGTTCTCCTCTCTCTGCTGGACGCCCTGGCCCACGCCCACGCCCGGGGCGTGGTCCACCGGGACCTGAAGCCGAGCAACATCCTGGCGTTCGCGGACGGCGACGGGCCGCCCCGGCTGAAGCTCGCCGATTTCGGGCTGGCCCAGGCCGTGGAGCGGGAGGTCCGCTCCGATTCGACGGAGGTGGTCTGCGGCACGCCGAGCTACATGGCTCCCGAGCAGCTCCGGGGGCAGTGGCGCGACTACGGCCCGTGGACCGACCTCTACGGCCTGGGCTGCCTCGCCTGGAGCCTCGCCACCGGCCGGCCCCCGTTCACCGGCGCGAGCCTGTTCGAGCTCGTGCGGCTCCAGATGGACGAGCCGCCGCCGCGGTTCCACCCGATCGTGCCCGTGCCCAAGGGATTCGAGGGGTGGCTCCGCCGGCTGCTCCAAAAAGACCCCGGCCGGCGCTTCCTGCGGGCTGCGGACGCCACCTGGGCGCTCCTCGGGCTGGGCAGAACGGAAGACAGACCCGGCGCCGGAGGCGGCGGGATCGATCCCGCGGAAATTCCGACCGACGTGGTCGCCTTCGGGGGCCTCTGGCCGGCGGAGACGAACGGGGGAGACAAGGTCTCCGAGTCTCCCGGCGAGGAGCCGCCAAGCGCGCGGCGGTCCCCCCCGTTCCCGTCGAGCTGGGAGCGGCCGGAGACGGGTCCGCTGCCCATGCGGCTAGTGGGGGCCGGGCTCGGGCTCTACGGCCTGCGCTCGATCCCGCTGCTCGGCCGGTTCGACGAGCGGAGCGCCCTCTGGCAGGCCCTGGCCCGGGTGCACGCCGAGCGGAAAACCCGCCTCGTGGTCCTCCACGGCATGGCCGGAGCCGGCAAGACCCGGCTCGCCGAATGGGTGGCGGAGAGGGCCCACGAGGTGGGGGGTGCCACCTTGCTGCGCGCCACGCACGGCCCCAACCCCGGCGGCGAGGACGGCCTGTCGCGCATGATGGCCCGCCACTTCCGCTGCGCCGGCCTCTCGCCCCAGGAGATCCTGGACCGCATGGAGAGGCTGTTCCGGGCGCGCCGGGGGACGGACGAGTCGGAGTGGCAGGGCTTCACCGAGCTGATGGCGCCCGGCACCTCCCATCCGCAGACCGCCCGCGAGCGCTTCGGCCTGATCGAGCGGTACCTGGAGCGCCTCACCCACCAGCGGCCGGTGCTCCTCCTCCTGGACGACGTCCAGTGGAGCGCGGACTCGATCGCCTTCGCCCACCACCTGCTGGAGCGCCGGGAGGCGGAGCCGAAGCCGATCCTGCTCTTCTTGACCGTGCGCGACGAAGCGCTCGCCGAGCGCCCCCTGGAAGCCGCGGCGCTGGACGAGCTTCTGGACCTTCCCGGCGCCTCCCGGCTCGAAATCCCTCCCCTGCCCGCGGAGGAGCGCGCAGTCCTCACCCGCGACATCCTGGGTCTCGAAGGCGATCTCGCGGCCGAGGTCGATGCGCGCACCGGGGGCAACCCGCTCTTCGCCGTCCAGCTCGTGGGCGACTGGGTGCAGCGCGGGCTGATCGAGGTCGGGGAGACCGGCTTCGTGTGCCGGCCGGGCGAGGAGGTCTGGCTGCCGGACGACCTCCATCAGGTCTGGTCCGACCGCGTGGACCGCCTGCTCGAACGGCAGCCGCCCGGATGCCGGGAAGCGCTCGAGATCGCCGCGGTCCTCTCCCCCACCGTGGACCGGCGGGAGTGGGAGGCGGCCTGCCGCGCCGGCTCCGCGCCGTGCCCGCCGTCGCTTCCGGAAAGCCTGGTGGCGAGCCGTCTCGCCCTGCGCGCCGAGGACGGGTGGAGCTTCGTCCACGCCATGCTGCGGGAGAGCCTGGAGCGGATGGCCCGCGAGGCGGGCCGGCTGCCGGCGCACCACCGGGCCTGCGCGGCCATGCTCGCCGAGCGCTCCGCGGCGGGCGAAAGG
>DATEIO010001037.1:0-15044 GCA_035278895.1 Thermoanaerobaculia bacterium
TGGAGGAAAGGCCGAAGCAAGCAGGGCGGCCACGCAGGGCCGCCCCTACAGAACCGTTTTACCGCTGCCGCCCGCCGCGGCGGGCGTGGTGGCGGTGGGGCACGGGGTGGTGGCCGGACTCGTCCTCGGGCGAGCCGTCCCAGCCGTCTTGAAGGCGCGGGTCTCCGATCCTCCGGTAGAGCGTGCTCGCTCGCCGGAGCGCGCTTTCGGCCTCCTCGTCCCGCCCCAGGTCGCGCAGCAGCCTGGCCCGGAGATGCTCGAGCTCGGCTTCTTCCAGGGGATCTCCCGTCCCCTTCTCCAGGTTCTCCCGGGCGGCGTCGAAGTCCGCCAACGCCCCGTCCAGGTCTCCCAGACGCCGCTTCGAGTCTCCGAGCGCCGAGAGCGCGCCGGCCAGGAAGTCCGCGATCCGCTCGGGCCCGTGCTCTTTCGGATCAAGGCACTGAGCCACGGTCAGAGCGAGCTCCGCGGCCTCGGCAGCGGCCGGGGGATTGTCCTCCGCGAGGCTCCGGTACCTTTCGACGAAGCATTTGTAGAGACCCCAGCTCTGGAACCGGCGGTCGTTGCGGATCATGATCACCCGCCGCGCCTGCGGGTGTTTCTCCAGAGCCGACCCTTGGATTCCGGCCAGCTTGCGTTCGCGGGCGAGCCGCTTCTGCGTATCCACCACGCCTTGCGTCATGTTCCGGAAGATCTCGTCGTACTTCGCCGGATCCGCCAGCGAGCTCTCCGGCGCAGGAGCTTCGGCCTGCACCATCCGGAAGAGCAGTTGCCGGACGTTGAGCTTTGAATCGAAGAGATCTCCCGAAGCGATCCCGGTGCGGTTTACCTTGCCCATGGGGTCCCTCCCTTCGGAAAAAATATCTATGCCAGACCTCCAGCTGCACAAAGGTCTGTGCGTCTGACACGGAACCAAGCACAAAGCGTGCCTGTTTTCGAAGAAAATCAGGGATCGAGCCCGAGGCGCTCCATCTTGAGGGCCAGCCCGTTGCGCGAGATGCCCAGGAGCCGGGCGGCCTGGGTGCGGTTGCCGTCCGTCCGCTCCAGGGCTTCCAGGATGAGCCTGCGCTCCAACCGGGCGACATGGGCTTCCAGGTCGAGCGGCTCTCCGGGGGAAAGGGAGGGCTCGTCTCCCACCAGTGTGGGATGCCGGATCGTCTCGGAGAGCTGGGGCTCGTCGATCGGCTGGCCCGGAGGGCAGAGGTGGACGAGACGCCGGATCTCGTGCTCGAGCTCCCGGACGTTGCCTGGCCAGGGGTAGTCCACAAGCGCCTCGAGCGCGCGGACCGTGATCCCGCGCACCCGCTTGCCCGCCTCCCGCGAAAAGGTGCGGATGAAGCTCTCCACCAGGAGCGGCACGTCCTCCCGGCGGCGCCGCAGCGGCGGCACCTCCAGGGCGACTCCCGCCAACCGGTAGAAGAGGTCGGCCCGGAACCGGCCCTCTTCGACGTGTCGGCGGACGTCAGCGTTGGTGGCTGACACGACACGTATGTCAATAGACACCGCCGGAGCGCCAACGGGTGAGATCTCCCGGTCCTGAAGCGCCCTGAGGAGCTTCGCCTGGAGGGGGAGGGGCATGTCCCCGATCTCGTCGAGGAACAGGGTGCCTCCCCGGGCGAGCTCGAACTTCCCCGGCCGGCCGGAGACCCCGGTCGCCACTCCCTTGCCGATGCCGAACATCTCGGCTTCCAGAAGCTCGGCCGGAATGGCCGCGCAGTTGACCGCCACGAACGGCCCCTCCCGCCGGGGCGACGACGCGTGGAGGATGCGCGCCAGGTGCTCCTTGCCCGCCCCGGTCTCGCCGATCAGGAGCACCGGGATGTCGCTCGGCGCCAGAGCCCGCATCTCCCGGTAGAGCGCAGCCATGGTGGCCGACTCGCCGGGGACGTAGCCCTCGGGCAGGCGCAGGCCGGGCAGCTCGCCGGAAAGCCCCGCGTCCGTCGGCTCGGCCGGAAGACGGGCGAGGAGGAAGGCGTCCACCATGCGGAGGAAGATCCTCGCCACACCCGAGGGGAGCTCCGCTGCGCCGGCCATCCCCCACAGGGCGAGGCCGAGCCGCTCGCCCCCGGAGCGCGCGACAGCCGCGGAGAGACCGCCCCCTTCGATCTCCGTCCGCACGACGCGGCAGGCACCGTCCGCAAGGGGCTGCGAGACGAGCTCCGCGAAGCCGCGGCGCAGCGCCACCTCGCCCACGGCGACGATCAGGCGGGGCTCCTCTCCGTCGCTCCACCGCAGGAGCCAGCCCCCTCGGGCGCCCACCGCCTCGGCGAGCCATCCCAGGGCGCCCCGGAGGTCCGAGGCCGTCAACCGCTCCAGCACGGATTCGAGGAGGGGGAGCGCTCCATCCCCCTCAGCCTGACTGGGATCGAGCTCGGTCGGGGCACCGCCGAAGCCCGCCGGGCGGGATGGATCTTCGAGCTCGATCGCCAGCTCCGCGTCCTCCCTCTCGTCCGCGAGCAACCGGAGGGAGACGGACCCGATGCGGACCACGGAGCCGGCCGCCACCTCGGCCTCCGAGACGCGGGCGCCGTCCACGAACGTGCCGTTCTTGCTCCCCAGGTCGTGGACCGTGACGGTCTCCGCGTCCACCACGATCTCCGCGTGGCAGCGGGACACGCCGCGGGCGGGGAGGACCACCTCGTTGCTCGCGTCGAGGCTGCCCACGCGGTTGATGCCGGGGAGGAGGAGAAAGGACCGCTCGGCGCCGTCGACGTCGCCGCGGAGTTGGAAGCTCATCGCAAGGGAAGATACCTCGTTTCGCATCGAGCGCGGGCGGTGGCAGCGCGACCCGCGATCAGGAGGAGATGGCGGTCCCGGGCTTCTTCTTCGAGAGCTGCGAGATCCGGGCAGACGGGCTTGCCGGATTCGAGATCGAGAATTTTCTGCGCGAGTCTCGCTTCCACCTCGGACATCCTGTCCAGCTTCGAGGGAAGCTCGTCGAGAATGCGTTGCGCCTCCTTCCACTGCCCGCCCTCCAGATGGAGGCGAACCTTGCGGAGGAGCACCCTGGGATCCCTTTGCGCCAGGGGCATGGCCTGTGCCAGGACCCGACGGGCTTTCGAGCTCTCTCCCTGCTTGAGCAACGCCTGGGCCTGGAGGGTTAGCGCCATGCCTTCCTCCTGGAACAACCCTTCTTCCTCGAGAACAGAAACGTGGGCGACGGAGGCTCTCTCCGCTTCCTCGAACCGCCCCTGCTCCAGATACACGAACGCCAGACAGAGATCGACCAGCGCAAGGACCCTGGGAGGGTCGATCCCGATGGCGAGCGTCCTGGCATGGATCAGGTTTTTCTCGGCTTCTTCGAAGTCGGCGGTCGCGATCAAAAGGTCTCCGAGATTTCGATAGGCGATCGCCAGGCACTTCCTGGACTGTGCCTCCTCGCAAACCGAAATCGCTTTCTTCACCAGCGACCGGCCCTCCTCCAGATTCCTGTAGTGCACCACTTCTCCCAGTTGCGCCAGGGTGAGCCCTTCGAGCTCCTTGTCGTTGGCCGCGCGGGCGAGGGACAGGTTCTTGCGGTGACGTTCCTCCGCCTCGGAAAGGTCGCTGCGGACCCTGGAGCTCAAGGCCAGCTCATAGAGCAGCCGGGCCTCTCTTCCGGTCCCGAAAGGTCCGTACGAGGCTTCGCTCTGGAAACCTTTTTGCGGGAAGGCAATGACGAGACCAGCCGGCACCGCGAGCCACAGGCAGAGCGCCGCCGTCTTGCCCCAGGCTTTCCAGGAAGCCGTTTCCTGGGGAGCGAGCGCGGCCACCACGTCTCCCGCCCGGGCGAAACGCCGGGCCGGGTCCCGCTCCAGGCAGCGGAGGATCACCGCGTCCCAGACCGGAGGCAGGCCCGGCACGCGCAGGCTCGGCCGGGGCGGCGGTCCTTCCAGCCGCTTGCGGGCGATCTCCGGAGAGCTGTCCCCCTGGAAGGGGAGCGCTCCGGTCACCATCTCGTAGAGGACGATCCCCAGAGCATAGAGATCGGCCGCGGGAGAAGCCTCCTCACCGAGCACCTGCTCGGGCGCCATGTAGGCGGGCGTGCCCACCATGGGGCGCAGCTTGTCTCCTTCCGCCTCGGCGGTGCTCCGCGCGAGGCCGAAATCGGTCACCACCGCCCGCAATCCCCCGGGGGACGGCACGAGCATCACGTTGCCACTCTTGAAATCCAGGTGAGCGACTCCCACCCGGTGTGCGGCGTCCAGCGCCTCGGCCATCTGGCGCACGAGGGGCAGCGCTTCGGCGGGGGAGAGCGGGCCGCGGCGGAGGCGGTCCTTGAGCGTCTCTCCGGAGAGCAGCTCCATCGCGATCACCGGCACCTCGCCCGCGGCGGACGGGTGGAAGAAGAGGTCGAAGATGCGGCAGACGTTGGGGTGCGTGACCTTGCGGGCGAGGAGGACCTCGGTCCGGAGCCGCCGCGCGGCCCGCTCGTTCCGGATCACCTTCAGGGCCACCCTCAGGCCGAGCGCCAGGTCGTCCGCCTCGTAAACGTGAGCCGTGCCCCCCTGGCCGAGGAGGCGGACGGCGCGGAACCGGCCCGCGATCCGCTCGCTGGCCAGGAACCGTGGAGGTAGCGCGCGGCGCTCCGGCGCGTGAACGGTGAGGAGGGTCGAGGTTTCGTCCGACGGATTCATCGAAAAGAGAGACGCAGACTCCGATCAAAAGTTCCGAGCGCGCAGCCGCTGGGCGGGTTGCCCACCTGCTGCGCAGCTCCATCCCCGGGCGCCCATTTCCACTTTTTCCGGCAAGAGATTGATTTTCAAGGTTTTCGCCGCGGACCGGGGAGCCTCCGCGCGCGTGGTCCGCTCCTTGAACAAGCCGGGGCCGCCTCCGCCTCCTTCCGGGCGGACGCGAACGACAGGAGACGCGACATGACGTACGAAACCCCCGAGCTGTTCGAGATCGGTGACGTGGAGGAGATGACCCACGGCAAGCGGTTCGGCAATGAAGAGGACCCCGATTTCCATCCCACCTGGATCAAGATCTTCATCCCCTTCACCCAGGAGCTGACTGGCGAGGAGCGGGAGTAGGCATTCCGGGGCTCCGCCCGCGCGAGCGGGTGGGGTCCCTCTTCTTGAGGAGACCTCGTCATGCAGCCAGCTTTTTTCATTCGTCCCGAGGTGCGCTCCCTCCCTTCCGCTGAGGGGACGATTCTGCTCGACCTCCGGTCCGGCAAGTACTTCGCCCTGAATTCCACGGGATCCCTCGTCTGGAACCGTCTCGAGCTGGGAGCCGGCCGCGAGGAGATCGAGCGGGCGCTCTGCGAGACCTTGGGCGCGGGCGGGGAGGTCGGGGCGGATCTGGACCTCCTGCTCGCAGGGCTGGAGAAACGAGGGCTGATCGGGAGGGAAAAATTTGTAGAGACGCCCCGTGGGGCGTCTCCGGATCGGGAAGAATGCTCCCGCCGGATGGAACGCCCCGCGGCACGGCCTGGCTTTCGGGAGGACGTTGCCGCTTCGGAGACGCCCCACAGGGCGTCTCTACCCTGGGCGTTCGCCGGCTTTGCAGCGCTGTTCTTCACGGACCTGGCTGTCAAGCTTCTGGGCTTCCCCGGTTGCTCGCGCCTTCTCGCGCGGACCGCCCGCGCGGGAGGCCCATCCGATTCCCGGTGCATCGCGAGGATCTGCGGCGCGGTGGACGGGGCGGCCCGCTTCTACTTCAAGCGGGCCTGGTGCCTCCAGCGTTCCCTGGCCGCCACGCTCCTGCTGCGCTTGGCGGGCCAGCCGGCGGAGCTCGTCATCGGCGTGCGCCGGCTTCCGTTCCTGGCCCACGCCTGGGTCGAGGTGGAGGGCCGGGTGGTCAACGATGACCCGCGAGTGAAGCCCACGTTTCCGGAGATGGCCCGGTGCTGAAGCGAAAGGAGGATCGATGAGCGCAATTGCGGGAGCGTTGGACCTTCGCGGCGGGCCCGTGGACCCGGAGCTCCTGGAGCGGCTCACGGCCGGCCTCGCCTTGCAGGGACCGGAAGGTCTGCGGCGGATGGCCCGGGGACCGGTTGGAATGGTTTTCGCCGCTTTCCAAACGACGACGGCCGAGGAGAGGGCGCCTCAGCCTTTCCTCGGAGAAGACGGCCTGCTGGTTTCCTGGGACGGCCGCCTTGATCACGCGGAGGAGCTGGCCGAGCGGCTGGGCGCCCCGGCCTGGACGAGCGCTCCCGAGCTCGCGGCCCTCGCCTTCCGCCGGTGGGGGGACGCCTTTGCCGGAGAGCTCCTGGGCGACTTCGCGCTGGCGCTCTGGGATCCGGCGGGTGAGCGCCTCCTCCTTGCCCGCGATCCCTTCGCCCTGCGGCCTCTCTACTTCACGATCGCCGGAGACATCCTGCTCTGGGCAAGCCGCCTGGAGGCGCTCCTCTCCGCAGCCCCGGTCTCCCGGGAGATCGACGACGGCTGGGTGGCAAGCTACCTGATCAACCGTCCCGATCCGGCGGTGAGCCCGTACCGGGCTGTCCGGGCGGTACCGCCCGCGCACGCGATCGCCGTGTTGCGAGGGCGGGTCGGTCCGCCCCGACGCTTCTGGCGGATCGATCCGGAGCGGGAGATCCGTTTCACGCGGGACGAAGAGTACGAGAAGCGGTTCCGCGAGCTGTTCGTCGATTCCGTGAGGCGCCGGCTCGACGCGCCGGGGACCGTGGTCTGCGACCTCTCCGGAGGGCTCGATTCCTCGTCCATCGCCTGTGTGGCTCATCACCTGATCCGGACGGGGAGCGTACCGGCCCGGCGGATCGTCACCGTTTCCTATGTCTATGACGCGAGCCCTTCCGCAGACGAGCGGCGTTTCATCCGCCCCGTCGAGGAGTGGCTCGGAAAGCCGGGAGTGCACCTTCGGGACACGGAGCACCCTTTCCTCGTCCGGCTGGAGGAGCCGTTCTCCGAGGTGCCCGCGTCGCGCGTCTGCGCCCGGGAGCTGCAGGAAGGGGTGGAGCGCACCCTGGAGAGCCATGGCTCCCGGGTTCTCCTGAGCGGTTTCGGCGGAGACCACGTCGCCTTCTCCCAGGCGGCCACCCCGGTGCTCCTGGGGGACCTGGTGCGCGGGGGGAAGCTCTCGGAACTGCCGGCCGCCTTCCGTTTCTGGAACCGGTCTCTCGGCCTGACGCACCTGGATCTCGTCTGGCACGGCGTGGTCCGGCCCTTCCTGCCTCGGAGCCTGCGCCTCTGGAATGCCCGGGCGGCGATCCGCAAGAGCGCCTGGATCGACCGGCGGTTCGCGCGCCGTACGGCGATGGCGGAGCGCTCCCTCGAAGGCACCGGCGGGTACCGGCTCCCTTCGCGCCGCGAGCGGTATGCGGACATCGAATCCGCCATCGAAGGGTCTGCTTACACATACAGCCGCTGGGGTCGCCGGCCGTTCGAGGCAAGATTCCCGTTCCTCGACCGCCGGCTGGTCGAATTCTGCCTGGCCTGCCCCACGGATCAGTTTTTCAGGAATGGCGAGGGGCGCTCCCTTCACCGCCGGGCCTTGGCCGGCCTGGTCCCGCCGGAGACCCTCGCCCGGAAGGACAAGCGCGGCAATTCGGAGTCGCTCCTTCGCGCCTTCGCCCGGGAAGCTCCGCGGCTCACCGCTCTCTTCGGCCCGGAAGCCCGAGTCTTCGAGCGGGGTTACGTGGACCGGAAAGAGCTTCAAAAGCTCCTCGAAAAGGCCCGCATCGGACTGCGCGCCGAGGCGCTCGCCCTGTTCAACGTCATCGCTCTGGAGGTCTGGCTGCGGGGGATGGAGGCACCTCAGGGAAGCGAAGAGCGCCGCTCGCCGGTGATGCCCCAGATGAGCATCTCGACCGGGTCGGGATCGGCCTGACGGAAATCTACCCAGGTCATGCCGCGAAGGAAGCGAGGAAGTTGAGGTGTCGCCGAGGAGCTTTCGAGGATAACCGGAATTACGGGACAATTCCGCTTGACGAATTCGTCAAGAAAAGACTGCAACTCCAGATTCTGCCAAGGGCCAACGTCAGTCGGTCCCACAAAGACAGCGGCTGCACGGATCTTCCCGATCTGCTCTTCCAGGATCGTCTTCCAGGGGAAGCCCGGGCGCAGTTCCCAATCATCCAGCCACGGTAGAATCCCGTGCTGCTTGAGGATCTCGCCGATTTTTTTGACCTCGCCTTTGTCCTCGCGATTGTGGCAGAGGAAAACATCAAAAGAATTGGTCTCTTTCTTGCCTTGGAGGACGAGGGCAGCAGCCTCAGTGTTCCTACGCTCGTCCGCCGCCTTGTCCATAGAGATTACAAGGGAGGGGTCTATAGCTGCAAGACGCTCCTCTCGGTCGAGGAGTGAGATAGGAGCATCGCAAGCATAGCAATTGATCGTGAGGCGGCCCAACTCTCGTACGCGTTGAGCTGCCCGATCTGCCACCGGGATGCCGCAATTTGGGCAACTATAGAACCGGTGTCTCGCGATGCTTTCCCGCAGAGCCCGGCGCCTCAGGTGGGCCGCGATGTACTCCTCAAATTGAAATCGTGTCTCCTCGCTTGTGGCTGTATCGAAGAAGAGCGTCAGCTCTCCACTCCCTTCGTCCGTTTCCTTCAAGGCCATGCCGCAAATGCCTTGGGTCCGCCCGGTGTAGGTGATGGCGTTTCTCCACATCTCATGCCGAGTGAAAGCCCCACTGTGAGACAGACGGACCGCCAGGGTGGCGTAGATATTGAGGATGGCGCCCTCGAACCGGAAGGCAACGACTCTGCCTTCTGGATTAGGTAGATCCTTGTTTTCACGAGTCAATTGTGAAGGGAAGACGAGGTATGGTCCATCGTCGGCCTGTTCACGTAGAGCGATCTCGTGCCTTAGGAGGTCTTCGATGGTAGTGATTAAGAGAAGCTTTTCCTGTTCTTTATCCTGAAGCCGTTCATCTTTGGACATAGCGAACTGTCCCGCCTTGGCGGCTTCCTCGGATATGCTTCCCAGCCCATCGGGCTCAGTCCTTGCCGCGTTGACAATGGCTGAAGCGTAGGCGTCGAGAAGCTCAGGTTGCAAGAGAACTAGTCCACCAAAGCTCAGCCTATGGATCAGATCTCGTTGCTCCACAAGTCGTATGCAGAGATCAAATTCTGGCCGTAGGTCTAGGGGAATCGGGAGACTTCTAGATCTGCGGAATTCTCGATAAAGGTCTTCAATTGTGGACAATAGCCGGCCTTCTTGCTTCTCGCTGATCAGAAAGTCCTTGATTTCTTGGAATAATTCATTCGAGCTTACCTTGGAAAGCTTGTCCCAGTCGATGCTGCTGTTGATGGCGTCGGTCAGCTCACGAATGTTCCAGCTCTCCTTGGCGCTGGTCTCGAAATAATCATCGAAACCGAATTCCTGTAAAGTGGAGTCGATTCGGGACTTGCTGGCTGCGATGCCTCCACGATCGGTACGTGCAGCAACCAAGAATTTTTTGATAGGATGTAGTGAGCTTTCCTCAGTTTGAGCATTTTTGAGGGCGCGGACCCAGTGCTGAATTCCGGAGAAGGGATCGATCTCGTTTCGTGCATCAAAGACGACAAGAGCCAGTGCAACCTCCTTCAGGTGGAGCTGGTGAATCAGTCGATATCCCGGTTGACCGGCAAGGTCCCAGAGTAGTGTCTCTCTTTTCTCAATCCGACCAGGAGCAATCTCTGCTTCCGTACTGGAGAAAGTCCATACCTTCCGGCCATGTGTGGATGGCATTGGTGCAAAGGGGGCGCCGCTCAGGACAATTCCGAGAGAAGATTTGCCGACTCCGCTTTCTCCGACGAGAACGACCTTGGCATTTGTGTAAAAGGTTACGGGTTTTATTGATGGCGGACCAAGGAGAACGGCAGGGTCAAGATCCCAGATTCTGATAATCGAATCCTTCTCTCCAAGCGTCGCCAGGCAACTCTCTGTTGGATGGAAAGCGAGGCCGCTATGCCATAGATGGACAGGCAGATGGTGCGGCTCTGGTAAGACAGCAATCTGTTGCCATGTAGAAGTGCACCAGAGGCGGACGGTGCCGTCCAACGCTTTCGAAGCGAGAAGCGATCCGTCCGCGGAAAACGAGATGCTGATTACCCCGCCTGTATGTCCCTGAAGAATTAGCCTGATCTTTCCGCTTTCCGCCTCCCAGATTTTGATAGTCGAATCATCAGAGGCAGTGGCAAAAAGTTCACTGTTGGGAGACCATGTTACGTCAAGGACATGGCGATCAGTGGAGCCAGCGAAGTGCTGAGTTAAACGACTTTCCTCGTTGAGTACAAAAAGAGAAATTTTGCCGTCTTCGCTTACGGTAGCAAGAAAACGTCCATTGGGAGACCATCTGACAGAGGGTATACGATCTGCTATGAGGAATTGCTGGAGAGATTTCCATGAGCTGGCATCCGAGATTTGGACGCGATGATCGTTAGAGCCTGATGCAAGGAAGCGGCCGTCAGGGCTCCAGTCCACGGCGCGAACTAAGTCAAAATGTGAATAAAGCCAGCGAATGTTTTTGCCTGTCAGGACGTCCCATATAAGTATATGCATGTCACGCGATCCTGAGGCTAGTTTGTTTCCGTCGGGAGACCATGTAACCGTTCCGACCTCCTTTGAATGACCCTTAAGAATCCTGAGGCACTTTCCAGTGATGGCATCCCAGATCCGTACTGTGTAGTCATTGGATGCCGAAGCGATTTTCGTCCCGTCTGGTGACCACGCGATCTTGACAATCCGCCTTGAGTGGCCGCTGAGCGTATGTCTGAGGCGGAAACCCGCCGGAATCTCCGACTCGTCCATAGGAAGCTCTCCCCAGAATTCTCGAAGTATACCTCCCCCGCCCTCCCGGGTAGCTCCCGCACGCCGTCAGGCGGGAATCTCCCCCCGAGCCGACCGATTTCTGGCATCCTCTTTGCCAGAGGAGAGGCCATGGATATCTCTCTGCCCGCACCCCACGTCACCCACCCGGGCCTGTTGATCGCGATCGGCGGGGCCGAGGACAAGACCCGCGAGCGCATCATCCTGAGCTACTTCCTGGAGGCTTCCGGCGGATCGGACGGCAGCATCGTCATCCTGGCGACGGCTTCCGAGGTTCCGGAGACGGGGGAGCGGTATGCGGACCTGTTCCTCCAGATGCGGGCGGAGAACGTCGAGGTCCTGAAGATCGAGACGCGGGAGGATGCGCTGGAGGCGGCGGAGGAGGCGCACGACCTGCTCGAATACGCGACCGGCCTCTTCATCACCGGAGGGAGCCAGCTCAAGCTGTCCTCGGCCCTGGGTGGCACCGAGCTGGCCGAGACGATCCAGCGGCGCCACCAGGCCGGCATGGTGGTGGCGGGCACGAGCGCGGGGGCGGCGCTCCTCTCCGAGCACATGATCGCCCTGGGGGAGAGCGGGGCCACGCCGCGCCGCCGGCTCGTCCACATGGCCAAGGGGCTCGGGCTCACCCCGGACCTCGTGATCGATCAGCATTTCCGCCGCCGCGACCGCCTGGGCAGGCTGTTGACGGCTCTTTCTTACAATCCCGAGCCCCTGGGTGTGGGCATTGACGAGGACACCGCCGCCATCATCACCGGCGGCACCGAGCTCTCCGTGCTCGGAGCCGGCGCCGTCATGGTGGTGGACGCCTCGCAGATGCGCTTCACGGACAGCCACGCCGTCCACCGCGGCCAGCCTGTGGCCATGATGGGCATGAAGCTGGATTTCCTGACCACGGGTTGTAAATACGACTTGAAGAAACGGCAAGGGATCGTCCCGCCGCCCATGCTCCACCTGGGGCCTGTGGACCGCCGCGCGCCGGCCAACCGGTCGGTGTACGTGGAGGAAGTGCCGGTGGCGGCGGAGGATGGGGGGGAGTAGGGACCGCAGGCGTTAACTTGGGCAGTCCTGGGTGGTCGGTGGAGGCGCCTCCACCGGAGGCGCAGGCACGTAGCCCCGGGGTTTCAACCCGGGGCGGTGGAGCGGGCTGGCCTCCTGCCACGGGTTAAAACCCGCGGCTACGTGCCTGCACCCTCCTCCGGAGGGTGCTCGACGCTACATCAAGGTTAACGGCATAGGGACAGGGGTGAGGTGGCACACCCCTTGCTCCCAACTCCTCCGTGCTTTGCCTCCAAACCTCTCCTCGCACTGTGTTCCTGGAGAAACCTCATGAAGGTTCTGGAGACCCGCGTCTATCGCGGCCCCAATCTGTATGCCCGCTGGCCGGTGATCCGACTCCGCGTCGATCTCGGCGAGCTTGAACAGTTTCCCACCGGCAAGCTCCCCGGGTTTGCCGACCGCCTCGTCGAAATGATCCCCTCCTTGAGGGAACATGGCTGCTCCTATGGGGAGGACGGCGGGTTCATCCGCCGCATGCACGAGGAGGAGGGGACGTGGCTCGGGCACGTGCTGGAGCACGTGGCGATCGAGCTTCAGGTGCTTGCCGGAACCCCGGTGACGTTCGGGAAGACGCGGAGCACCGGGCTCCCCGCAGGGCAGTACCACGTGGTCTACAGCTACATCGAAGAGGCGGTGGGGCTCGCGGCGGGGGAGTTGGCGCTGCGCATCGTCCGCCACCTGCTGCCGCCCGAGCTGGAGGATCACGATCCTTCGCCGTTCGACTTCCAGGCCGAGTTCGAGGCCCTCGTGCGCCTTGCCCAGAAACGCGCTTTCGGGCCTTCGACCGCCGCCCTCGTGCGGGCCGCCGAGGAGCGGGGCATCCCCTGGATCCGCCTGAACGAGGGCTCGCTCGTGCAGCTCGGGTACGGCAAGTACCAGAAGCGCATCCAGGCCACGATTACCAGCGAGACCCGGCAGATTGCCGTGGAGATCGCCTCGGACAAGCGGCTGACCCACCAGATTCTGGAGCAGCTCGGCCTGCCGGTCCCCCGCCAGGCCATGGTCTTCGATCCCCAGGAGGCGGTCGAAGAGGCGGAGCGGCTCGGTTATCCCGTGGTCGTCAAGCCCCTGGACGGCCAGCACGGCACCGCCGTGGCGATCGATCTCAAAACCCCCGAGCAGGTGCAGAAGGCGTTTGGAAAGGCCCATGAGCGCTCTTCCCGGGTGATCGTCGAAGCCTGCCAGGCGGGCCACGACTACCGGATCCTGGTGGTGGACGGCCGCGTGGTGGCGGCGGCCCGGCGGGTGCCCGGCCACGTGGTGGGGGACGGCCGGCACACGATCGCCGAGCTCATCGAGATCGTCAACCGCGATCCGCGCCGCGGCGTGGGGCATGAAAAGGTTTTGACCCGCCTGGTGGTGGACGACCAGGCCCACCGCCTCCTCGAAAGAGCCGGGCTCACGCTCGAATCCGTGCCGGAGGAGGGGAGGATGGTCTATCTCCGCTCGACCGGAAACCTTTCAACCGGCGGCACGTCGATCGACGTGACCGACGTGATCCATTACGACAACCGGTCCATGGCCGAGCGCGCGGTCAAGGCGATCGGCCTGGACGTGGGGGGCGTCGATTTCGTCTGCCCCGACATCACCCGGAGCTACAAGGAGGTCGGCGGCGCGATCGTCGAGATCAATGCGGCGCCCGGCTTCCGCATGCACGTGGCGCCCACCGAAGGCAAGCCGCGCGACGTGGCCGGCCCGGTGATCGACATGCTGTTCCCCCGGGGCACGCGCTATCAGATTCCCATCGCGGCGATCACCGGGACCAACGGCAAGACCACCACCACGCGCATGGTGGGGCACATCATGAAGCTCTCGGGCTACCGGGTCGGCATGTCCACCACGGACGGCGTCTACATCGACGGCGTGCTCTCCGTGCGGGGCGACATGACGGGCCCGTGGTCGAGCCAGATCGTGCTGCGCGATCCCACGATCGACGCGGCCGTGCTCGAGACCGCCCGCGGCGGCATCGTGCGCTCCGGCCTCGGCTGGAGGAAGTGCAGCGTGGGCGCGGTTTTGAACGTGGCTTCCGACCACCTGGGGCTGGGCGGCATCGACACCCTGGAGGAGCTTGCGGCGATCAAGCAGATCATCGTGGAGGTGGCTCAGAACTACTGCGTGCTGAACGCGGACGACGAGCGGGTCGCGAAGATGGCCGAGGCGAGCCCGGCCGAGCCCATCTACGTCACCATGGACAAGAACAACGGGCTCGTCCGCGAGCACGTGCGCGGGCGGGGCAAGGCCGTGGTTCTGGAAGAGGGCCTGAACGGCCGCATGCTCGTGCTCTACCAGGGCGAAAAGCAGATCCCGCTCCTCTGGGCGCGGCAGATCCCGGCCACCATCGAAGGGCGCGCGATCCACAACATCCAGAACGCCATGTTCGCCGCCGCCATTGCCCACGGCATGGGGGTGGGCGTCGAAAACATCCGCCAGGGCCTGCGCACCTTCTCGACCGACTTCTTCCAGGCTCCCGGCCGGCTCAATTTCTACAACGAGCACCCCTTCCGCGTGCTCCTGGACTACGCCCACAACGCCCACGGCATGGAGGCCGTGGCGCGCACGGTCCTGGAGCTCGCCGTCCACGGCCGGAGGATCGGCGTGATCGCCTCCCCCGGAGACCGCCGGGACGAAGACGTCCTCGCCCTCGCCAAGGCCGCCGCCCCCGCCTTCGACGTCGTGCTGATCCGCGAGGACGACGACCTGCGCGGCCGCCCGCCCGGAGAGGTCGGGGGCCTCCTGCGCCAGGGCCTGCTGGACGCGGGAGTTCATCCCGAGCGCATTCTCCCGGACGTCTACTCCGAGGAGGATTCGGTGGTGAAGGCCCTGGGCATGGCCCGCCCGGGAGACCTGGTCGTCATCTTCGGAGACCGCCTCTCCCACGTGTGGGACCTGATCGTGAGCTTCAAGAGCCAGCCCGGCGGAGCGGAAACGCCGGTGCCGGCGCGGGAGGATGCGTTGGTGGGGGTGCGGCGGTAGGGGGGCCGTTGCAGTAGGGTGCGCTGTGCGCACGTGTTTTCATCGCCGAAAACGTGCGCACAGCGCACCCTACGATCTCCTGAGCAACCCCATCACCGCCTCCCGCTCCGTGTGTACCAGGAGCAGCAGCACGTCCCCCGCCCGCGCCCACTCGAGCGCCTTCCGCACCCCTTCAAGCTCCGAATCCGTCCGGAGGATCGCCTCGGGCGCCAGGCCCAGCCGCCGGAATTCGTCTTCCAGGACCGCGGGAACCTCGCCCGGCTCTCGCCCCCGCAGCATCTCGGGGAGCTCTTTGACCACCACGAAATCCGGCCG
>DATEIO010001038.1:0-2898 GCA_035278895.1 Thermoanaerobaculia bacterium
CCGGGGCACGCGCTTGAAGCCCGAGGCCGTGGCCGTGCGGCTCGAGGGGAAGAACCTGCCACAGCTCACCGCCCTCTCCGTGGAGCAGCTCCGGACGTGGCTCCGCGAGCGGCGGTGGACGCCCCGGCAGCGCGAGGTCGCCGGGCACCTGATCGAGGAGCTGGCCGAGCGGGTCGAGGTGCTTCACCGCGTGGGGCTCGACTACCTGACGCTCGACCGCCAAGCCCGCACCCTCTCGGGCGGCGAGACCCAGCGCATCCACCTGGCCGCGGCCCTGGGCTCGGGGCTCACGAGCACCCTCTATGTGTTGGACGAGCCGACGATCGGCCTCCATCCCCAGGACAGCGAGCGGCTCCTCCATCTGCTGCGCGACCTGGCCGCCCGGGGCAACACGGTGCTCGTGGTGGAGCACGACCGCACGCTGATCCGCGGCGCCGACCACGTGATCGACCTGGGGCCGGCCGCGGGAGAGCGGGGCGGCGAGGTGGTGGCCGAAGGGCCGATCGAGACGATCCTCGCCTGCGAGGCTTCGCTCACCGGGAAATATCTGAGGGAGCGCCCGCTCACCCCGGCCCGCCGGCACATGGCGCGCTTCCGCCGGGAGCAGGGCTGGGAAACCCTGTCGGAGGAGCTTTCGGCTCTCCCCCGGATCTCGGTGCGCGGCGCCCGCGCCCACAATCTCAAGAACGTGGACGTGGAATTCCCCCTGGGAGCGCTCGTCGCGGTCACCGGGGTCTCCGGCTCGGGCAAGTCGACGCTCGTCGAGAACGTCCTCTACGGCACCTACCAGCGCTCGCGGGGGGTGGTGGACGTCGAGCCCGGCGAGTGCGACAGCCTGACGGGCCTGGAGAGCCTCGTGGACGTGACGCTCGTGGACCAGCGCCCCCTGGGGAGGTCCAGCCGTTCGAACCCGATCACCTACGTCAAGGCGTACGACGAGATCCGCAAGCTCTTCTCCGGCACGTCGGACGCGCGGGTGCGGCGGATCACCCCGGCGCACTTCTCCTTCAACGTGGAGCGCGGGCGCTGTCCCACCTGCCAGGGCACGGGCGTGACCGAGGTGGACATGCAGTTCATGGCACCGGTCACCGTGCTGTGCGAGACCTGCCAGGGTCACCGCTTCCGCCCCGAGGTGCTCGCCGTCCGCTACAAGGGGAAGAACATCTCCGAGGTGCTGGACCTGACGGTCGAGGAGGCCCTGGAGTTCTTCGCGGACCAGAAGGGGCTCGTCAAGCGTCTGAAGGTGCTGTCGGACGTGGGGCTCTCCTATCTCCGACTGGGGCAGTCCACCTCGACGCTGTCGGGCGGCGAGGCGCAGCGCCTGAAGCTCGCGAGCTTCCTGGACCGCCCCGCCTCCGAGGGGCGGCGGCTCTTCCTGTTCGACGAGCCCACGACCGGCCTCCACCTCGCGGACATCGACCTCCTCTACCACACGCTGCGCCGGCTCGTGCAGCGGGGAGACGGCGTGGTGGTCGTGGAGCACAGCCCGGACCTGATTGCGCGCTGCGACTGGATCGTGGACATGGGCCCGGGCGGTGGGTCCCACGGCGGCCAGGTGCTCTACTCGGGCCCCCTGGAGCCGTTCCTCGACCACGGCGCGAGCCCCACGGCGGACGAGCTGCGGCGGCACTTGAAGTGGCCGGCCCCGGCCGAGGCCGCTCTGGCCTGAAGAAAGCGAATAATCCGGCCCGGACCGTTGTTGCTCTGGGGCGAACCCCGTTGCGGCGGTCGTACCCCGCGGCTAGGATGATGATCGATCAATGATGGAATCGGCAGTCACAGCCCCCGTCCGGGCCGAAGCGTCCCGCGCTCCTTCCCACCCCGTGTGGTGGTGGGTGGGGACGTTCGCCGGCGCGTTCCTGGGTTGCGTGCTGCTCTTCGCCGTGTGGGCCAAGGCGCTCGATCCCACGGCCTTCGCCGACCAGATCCGGGCCGAGAAGCTGGATTTCCTGTTCTCCGCCCAGGTGGTGGCCCTGATCGCCCTCGCCCTCGAAACCGGGCTGGGGCTCGCCCTGCTCCTGGGCATCCGCCGGATGTGGGTGCTGGTGCCGGCGACGCTCCTCGTGGCGTTCTTCCTCTTCCTGACCGGCCGGGCCTGGTGGCTCGATTCGCAGGGGCTCCTCCCCAAGGAGGCCTCCTCCTGCGGCTGCTTCGGCAACCTCGTGCAGCGCACGCCGGCCCAGGCGTTCTGGCAGGACCTGGCCCTGCTCGTGCCCGCGCTCCTCCTCGCCTTCGTGGGGCGCGACCCGCACCAGCCGCGCTTCCCACCGCTGCGCACCGCGGCCGCCGTGTTCGGCACCGTGGCCGTGGTGATCTTCGCCTGGATGGCCCCGAACCTCCCGCTGGACGACCTGGCCACCCGGCTGCGTCCCGGGGTTCAGGCCGGCGACATCTGTGCCGGGAGCGGCGAGCAGCGGATCTGCCTGACCTCGATCGTTCCGGAGCTCCGGCAGGGCGAGCACCTGGTGGTGATCTCGAACCTGGACGATCCGCAGCTCACCGGGTCGATCGACGCGTTGAACGCCTACGCCAGCCGCCCTGGCCAACCCCGGCTCTGGGTGCTGTCCTCGTCTCCGGCCGAAGCGCACCAGGCCTTCTTCTGGCAGTGGGGCCCGGCCTTCGACGTCCGCGAGACGCCGTCGGAGCTGCTGCGCCCGCTCTACCGCCGCCTGCCCCGCGCCTTCCTGATGAAGGACGGCCGGGTGACCCGTACGTTCGGAGGGCTGCCGCCCCTCTCCCAGATCGCGGCACAATCCAAAGAATCTTTCGAGAGGTCCTCGTCATGACGCACAAGAGCTTCGCCCTGGCGCTCGCCCTGCTGGCCGTGCCCTCCCTGTCCCAGGCCCAGGGGAATGGCGCCCTGGTGGGATTCCAGAACCATGGAGACTACGTGCTCTC
>DATEIO010001039.1:0-2408 GCA_035278895.1 Thermoanaerobaculia bacterium
TCCGGTCACCGAAGGCTCGCTCTCCTCCTGCCCGCCGGCCGAAGCGGTCACCTGGGGCAAGGTGGACAAGGACACCTACCGGCAATCCACGGAGAGCCTCCCGGCCGACTACTCGATGGTGATGCCCTTCCTCGTGAAGGCGCTCCTCGACAACCGCGCCCGCTACGCCCGCCTCGCTTCCGAGATCGGCGAAGAGGCCCTCTTCGAGCGCGAGCCCAAGGCCCGTGGCTACCTGCGCCCCCGAGACGGTTACCGCCTCTACGAGCAACGCGACGCGCTCGTCCAGGCCCTCTCCCGAAGCGTCCAGGAAAACGGGGAGTGGCTGCAGAAGACGCTCCAGTATCCCCTCGCGCTCGGCCAGAGATAAAACACGCGGCTTCAATCGATGGCACCAAATTTGCGCACTTCTGAAAGTGCGATGGGTGCAACGGGGATCCGAAACCCGCATCGAAAGGAGCCCATTCATGATCGGATCACGAAGCCTCCACGGCCGGGTGGCCTGGCCCCTGGCCCTGGTCCTCGGCCTTGCCTTCGCGGCCTCGGCCGAGGCCGCTCTCACCTACACGCTCTCCTCCGACCTCAAGAAGGCGAGCTGCTCGGGAGATACGGACAGCGACTGTCTGGACAACGCCGAGGAGGGAAACCTCGCCTGGGCGGCGGCGCCCTGGTATTTCTACGATGAGGACGAAGGGTGCAGCGGCTGGAGGAACGAGTTCGGCCTGCCCGCGTTCCACTTCGCCCGGCAGGACTTCTTCCAGGTACGCCCGCAGGGGGACGGCATCCGCAACTGGAGCCCCACGGACGGGCGGGCGAAGTGGATCAAGCTCTCCTACTTCTTCGTCTTCCCTCACGACTGCCGGTCGACCGTCGGCTTCGGCGGGCACCAGGGGGACACCGAGCACATCAAGCTCGAGCTCTACAGCTACGACCTGAAGACCTGGTATCTCTACCAGGCCTACTACGCGCACCACGACAACGACCACTACTTCTCGGGCACCTACCTGGAGGACCGGGCGCGCTCGCTCGGCACGAGCTGGGTCAGCGTCGCCGCGGACGAAGACTCCCACGGCTCCTGGCCGGGCTTGAGCGCCGATTCCACGAACTGCGCGGGATCGGAGGACGACTTCTGCGCCTCGACCTGCGACTGCTTCGTGGGCACCTGGCGCAACGCTCTGAACACCGGCGCTGGCCGCGAGGTGGTGAGCGCCTCGCGCAACATCGGCGGTCCCTCCCCCGAGGCCTGGAACCCTTCGGTGTTGAGCGTCTCCGGCGGCCAGGCCTGGACCGATCTGGACGTCGGCCATGGGCTGAACCGCGAGTACTGGACGCCCCGCACCGACCAGTTCCAGAAGCACTGCGGCTGGGAGTGTCCGAACGGCTCGCGCAAGAGCGACGGAACCTGCTCGGTCTCCGTCCACGACCGGACCGGCTGCTCCTCGCAGCTCAGCACGAAGGTGGACACCACCTTCTTCTCGCTGGACGGCGGATCGTGCGCCGGGCACTGCGGCGGCTCGGCGGGGAGCTGCTTCTGCGACGCCTCGTGCGTGACCTACGGTGACTGCTGCCCGGACGCCTGCTCGGCGTGCGGCGCCTGCTAGAAAGGAGGACGCCATGCTCAACAACGATCGACGGCTCTTTCCCCTCGTCTCCCTGGCGGCTCTCCTCGCCTTCTGCGCGGGCTGCGCGGGGAATCCTTCCACCCTGACGGTTCCCAATGCCATGGCTCCGGGGAGTTTCTCCGCCGGGGCTTCGGCTTTCGCGCAGCCGGCCGCGGCCCCTGCTGCTCCCGCGGACCGGGCTGCCGCCGAGGCCGTGGGCACGGCGATCCCGGCGCTCCGGGACGTGCCGCCGGGGGTGCAGCTCCGCACACTCCGCTGGATGCTCTCCGTGGAGGACGACCGCCGGCTCGTCTCTCTCTTCCCTGATCTTCAGGAGGATATGGAGAGGACCCTCGACAACCGGGGTGACACGGCGCGGCAACGGCTGGAGGAGCTGGCCGCCGGGCTCGAACGGGCCGGCCACCGGGCTCCCGCTCCGGAGGCCGACGTGGCCCGGATCGACGAGAACGCTCCGGCACCCAACTACTTCCCGCCCGGGATGATCGAGGAGCTCGCGCGGCACCCGAACGATCCCGAGGCCGCGCGGGCGCTCGCGGAAGCCCGCCGGGTCTCTCCGCGCGGCGTCCGTCCCCCGGGCAGCCGTTGAGCCCGTGATACCCTACCCCCCGCCGCTCCGGCCCTCCCGGGGCGGCGGAGAGGGAATCCCATCATGAGCAGAACGACAGTCACTCTGATCCCGGGAGACGGGATCGGTCCGGAAGTCAGCCAGGCCGCCGTGCGGGTGTTCGACGCCGCCGGGGCCGAGATCGATTGGGAGCGCCAGATCGCGGGCGCCGAGGCGGTCGAGAA
>DATEIO010001040.1:0-5431 GCA_035278895.1 Thermoanaerobaculia bacterium
CACCCCGAAGTGGGTGCGCAGCTCGGGCGTCAGGTCGGTCAGGGCGACGCCCAGATAGCCGCGGCGCATCCCGAAGCCGTCGAGCTCGATGACCCGCTCCTTGCCGTTCTCGTTGACGACGGCGATCCGCCGCCGCTCCTGCCGGACCTGCCGTTCCTTGTCCTTCTCCTTGTCCCGCGCCGGGGGCGCGGCCTGGACGGTGCCGGCCAGGGTCAGGAGGCCCAGGGCGACGGCCCAGGCGGTCCGAAGGTTCTTCGATCTGTGCATCTCTACGATCCTCCTATCCATACTCTGAGAAGTCAGAAGGTCTGGTTCTGATAGGCGGCGGGTCGAACCCCGCCCTCCGTCTCGGGGACCTGGGAGAGGTCGACGACGAAGTCGACGTCCTCGGTGCCTCCGAGATAGATCACCGGCGGCTCCGACATCTCCTCGACCTCCCGCGCCAGACGGCCGTGCTCGGCGCGGATTTCTTCGAGGAGCTGCCTGGCTTCGGCGGCCCGGACCGACTCGGCCTTCCTCGCCTGGAGGAGGCCGGCGGACAGGGCCACCGCGACCAGGAGCGCGGCGGTGAGCGCCGCAACCGGGCGCCAGCGGACGACCGGCCGGCCGGTCTCCGGGGCGTCCAGATTTCGAATCACGCGAGCGGTGAACCCGGTCCGGGCGTGCTCGCGGGGCAGCTCGCGCAAGAGCTCTCCTATCCGGTGGTCTTCCACGCTGTACCTCCCCTCCAGTAGGGCTCGAGCTTCTTTTTCAACTGCTGGCGTCCACGGAAGATCCGGGACTTGATCGTCCCCTCCCGGCACCCCAGCTCCTGGGCGATGTCCACGTAGGACCACCCTTCGATTTCGTGGAGGACGAGCGGAACGCGGTAGTCGAGCGGCAGAGCCGCCACGGCCGCCGCGACCTCGCGGTGCAGCTCCTGGCGCAGGAGCCCGGGAGTGGCCGCCTCGGCCTGGTGGCTGTTCCGGGGAAGGAAGGGGAGGAGCAGCCGCAGCCGCTTCTCCCGCCGCTCTTCCGAGCGCACCAGGTTGGTGGCGATCCGGTAGAGGTAGGCCCGCAGAAATCCCTGCTCGTTGTAATCCCGGGCGGCCCTAAAGAGGCGGAGGAAGGTCTCCTGCGCCAGGTCCTCGGCGCGGTCCCGGTTGCCCGTCAGGCGGGTGAGATAGCTCACCACCGAATCCTTGTGACGGTCGACCAGGTCGGCGAAAGAGTCCCGATCCCCCTCCCGCACCCGCGCCATCAATTCGGCGTCGCTCGGCTGTTCCAGAACCATCGGCTCGCTCATAGGCTCGCTCGTGTTTCGTCTCTCCAGCCCAACATAACGCGGAACGGGGGGAAAGGTTCCCGGGGGACCTCACCCCGACCCTCTCCCATCGCCCTCATACGCGTTAACCCGAATTCCTGGGGGGGTGGGGGGGCGCCTCTTGAGGCGCAGGCGCGTAGCCCCGGGGTTTCAACCCGGGGCGGGGGAGTGGGCCGGCCTTCCCGCCACGGGTTAAAACCCGCGGCTACGTGCCTGCACCCTCTGAAGAGGGTGCTTGCCGGGAGCGTCGAGGTGTGGGTCCTACCGCTTGAACCGCCAGCCGCCCTCTTCGTTCGACAGGATCCAGCCCACGACCTTGCCGGGCTGGATGACGTCGACCTTGTGCCAGAAGCGGCGGTTGCGCAGATAGCGGCTGGAGCTGTCCCCCTCGGGGAGGGCTTCGAGCTCCTCGTAGATCTTCCGGAAGCGCTCGATCCACTTCGCGCAGTTGGCGAGGCGGAGGTCCACCCAGCCGTCCCGCACCCAGGCTTCGAGCTTCTCGGGGGTGACGGTCTCACCGGCCGCGTCGCCGGGGACGATCACCCGGGTGCCGCGGATGATTTCGCCCGAGTCGAGCAGGATCGGGATTCCGACGGAGACGACCCGGTTGGCGACCTCCGGGTCCTCGCGGACGAGGCGGTCGAGCGCCTGGCACACGGCCTCGGGGGTGGAATTGCGGACCGCCGCCATGTTCGGGTAGACGAGGCGCAGGAGGTGCGCCTCGAAGAGGAGCTTCGAGTTGCGCGGCGGGCCCAGCATCTCGAAGGCCACGCTTTGGGTGCCGTGCTCCTTCTCGAGCTCGTTCAGCCGCTCCAGGGCCCAGTGGCGCAGGATGCCCGCCCGGTACGTGGGGCCGAGCACGGCGCCGTCCAGGGCGTTCACGATGTCATGCCCGGTGTTGCCCCCCTCGATCTCGAAGACGAGATAGCGGGCGATCTCCTCGGGGGTGACGAACTCCATCTGCTCGTGGCTGGTGACGGTCGAGAACTCCTCCAGGCTGAACACGCCGTTCTCGCCGGTGTCGATGAAGACGTTCTCGTAGTCCCGGCCCAACTCGCGGGCGGCCTGGGGGTCTTCCGTCGAGAACGTCGTCCCCAGGGGAGTTGGCCGGGCGTCCATCATCTGGAGGGTCCGTCCGCCCCGGCGGATCGGGCCATACCCCATCCGCTTCCAGCCGATGACGGCCGCCGGCTTGATCTCCTTGGTGATCGGCGCGCCGGGGGTGCGGGCCATGAGGAAGAGGAGCATGGATTGCGCGCCGGCCAGGGCGCTCTTCGACAGCAGCACCCGGCTCGGCCGCTCCTCGGAGTGCGTGTAGGGGATGTTCAACCCCATGCCGCCCGTGCCCGTGGTCCCTACCTTCACGTAGACCCGGGTGCCGGCGTCCTTCATCCCGCGGTACATCACCTGGATGTGGCGGATGAGCCGCGGCGTGTAGAGGGCGTCCAGGAGCTTCTCGGTCGCCCCCTCCTCGATCTTGCCGAGGTCGAGCTGGTTCAGAAGCTCTTCGGCCGAGCGGAAGATGTCGCCGTAGGCGATCCCCGTGGCCGTGTTGACGCAGTCGATTACGACGTCCGGCCGGGACTTGCTGAGCACGTCGTAGAGGACGAAGGATTCGAGGTCTTCGTCGTCCAGCCGGCGGATCTCGGCCCGGATGCGGTCGCGGAGCGAATGCTCCTGGACCAGGCCGAAGATGTTCCCCTCCGAGACCGAGAGCACGGTGTTGCCCGCTTCGGGGCGGAGCTCATCGGCAGCCGCCTGCGACTCCGCGAGGCGCAGGCTGTGGATCTGGATCTCTCTGGGCTTTCTCACCAGAAGCTCGCGGCAGACGGCCATGCCGACCAGGCCGTATCCTCCGAGCACAAGGATCTTCCGATTCTCGACGTTCAAACAGTTCTCCTCCCAGAGGGGGTCAAAGCATCTTCGGAGCGGGTTCCCCGTTGGCGGGAGACTATTCTATCTCCACCGGATGCCGCCTTCGAACGTCCAGCGGTGCTCGGGGGAGTAGACGCCCACGCCGCCGTCCTTCGAGGTGACGGTGAAGGTCAGGGCCCGCTTCTGATAGTCGTAGGGTGCGCCCTCGCGGCTGTGGACGGCGACGTCCGCCACGTATTCGCCCGGGGCCAGGCGGAAGGACGGGCAGGCGAGGCGCACCACGGCCTCGCCCTCCAGGCTCTCGGGGACGAACCCTTCGAGATCGGTGTTCGTTCCCCACACGTCGAAGCCGCGCGGAGTGGCGACCGCGACGCCGAAAACGAAGTCGGCGAGCGGCTGGTCCGCCCGCACGCGAAGCTCGAAGACGGCCTCCTCGCCCGTCTCCAGGTGGTAGCGCTCTTCGCCGCCCACGAGCAGCCGGACGCCCGTGATCTCCGCCTCGCGCGATCCCCAGCGCAGCTCCTCGGCGATCTCCTCGGAGGACCGCTCGCGCTGCTCCTTCTCCGCCTTGTGGGCCTCTCCCTCCCGCTCGGCCACCTCCAGGCGATAGGCGTCGATCACCCGGCGAGGCTCGCCCACGAGGCGCTGGACGCCGTTGTCGAGCCAGAGCACCCGGTCGCACAGCCCTGCCACGAGGTCGAGCGAGTGGGAGACGAGGAGGATCGTCTTCTCCGCGGCCAGGAATTCCTCGATCCGCCGCACGCAGCGGTGGGCGAACGCCTCGTCCCCCACGGCCAGGACCTCGTCGACCAGGAGGACGTCGGGGTCCGTGTGGATCGCCACGGCGAAACCCAGCCGCACGTACATCCCCGAGGAGTAGTTCTTGACCGGCTCTTCCATGAAGTCGCCCAGCCCGGAGAACTCGACGATCTCGTCGTAGCGCCGGTCGATCTGCTTTTTCGTCAATCCCAGCACGGCGCCGTTGATGTAGACGTTCTCCCGCCCCGAGATCTCGGGGTGGAACCCGGCCCCGAGCTCGATCAGGGCCGCCACCCGGCCGTTGACCACGATCCGCCCCGTGGTCGGCTTGAGCATTCCGGCGACGAGCTTCAGAAGCGTCGACTTGCCCGAGCCGTTGCCGCCGATCACCCCGAAGGCCTCGCCCCGGCCCACGGTGAAGTCGATCCCTTCCAAGGCCGCGATGGCCTCTTCTTTCTTCAAGTCCTGCACGAGGCTGCCGCGCACGATGGCGCTTTTGAGCGTGCGCAGCCGGTCCCCCGGCATGGTCCGCCGGTAGAGCTTGGTGAGACCTTCGACGAGGATGGCCTCGCTCATGCGGCCTCCACCAGGGTCTCCCGCAGCCGCTCGAAGAGGCCGGCCCCGAGCGCCCAGAACGCCAGGGCCACCAGCGCCATCTGGATCCAGAGGATCGGGTCGGGGAAGGTCCCGTAGAAGAGCGTCTGCTGGTAGGCCAGGAGGAACGGGGTGAACGGGTTCAAGCGCACGACCCACCAGACGAGCGGGAGGTGCCGGATCGAGTCGAGCGGGTAGAGCACCGGGGTCAGGAAGAAGAGGAGCGTGAGCAGGTTGGCGAGCAGGTCGCGCACGTCCTTGAAGTGGACCGTGAGCGCCGCAGCGCCCAGGGCGATCCCGGAGATCATCAGCAGGTGGAGGAGGATGACCGCGGGGAGGAAGAGCGCCCCCGGTCCGCCCACGGGGTAGTGGAGCAGCCGCCCGGCCACGATCGCCACGGCCACGATGGGGAGGGCGAACAGGAAGTGGACCAGGTTCGAGAGCACCGCCACCATGGGCAGCAGCTCGGCCGGGAAGACGGCCTTCCGGATGAGCCCCGAGTTGGCGAGGAGCGACATCGATCCTTCGAGGATCGACACCGAGGTCCAGATCCAGGGAAAGAGGCCGGTCACGATGAAGAGGGCATACGGATCGGCCCCGGCCGTGCGCGGCTGGAACACCACGGAAAAGACGAAGGTATAGACCGCGAGGAGCAGCAGCGGGTTCGCGAGCGACCAGAGAAAGCCCAGGACCGACCCCCGATACCGGGCCTTGAGCTCCCGGGAGGTGAGGGTCAGCAGGAGTCCGCGGAAGCGGAGGATCTGGAGCGCGGCCCGGAACATGCGGAGGGGAATCTATCACTCCCTGCTAGACTGCCCGCCCGTGACCGCTTGGAGTCCGGTGGATCTGCTGCCTGGCCTGTGGGTCGGGCTGCTCGCGGCGTTTCTCGTTGCCGGGCTC
>DATEIO010001041.1:0-8255 GCA_035278895.1 Thermoanaerobaculia bacterium
ACGGTTCCGGCGAACACGGCGTTCAACGCGGGAGCTTCGACGGCGGGGTGGTCCTGCACGCCGAACAACAACGCGGGCTCGACCTGCACGCTCGCGGTGGGCAGCGTGGCCGCGGGAAGCGGCAACCAGACCGCCACGTTCGCCGTCACGGTGGTCACTCCGCTGCCGGCGGGTGTGACGCAGATTTCGAACACGGTCACGATCGCGGACGACGGCGCCAACGGCACCGATCCGACGCCGGGCAACAACACGGGGAGCGACACCACGCCGGTGACGGGCGCTCCGGATCTGTCCGTGGTCAAGAGCGACGGCGGCGCCTCGGTTTCGCCGGGCAACACCATCACCTACACGCTGACCTACGGCAACACGGGCAACCGGGGCGCGACGGGCGTGGTATTGACGGAGACGGTGCCCGCGAATACGACGTTCAACGCAGGAGCCTCGACGGCCGGCTGGTCCTGCACGCCGGACAACAACGCGGGAGCGGCCTGCACACTCGCGGTCGGCAGCCTGGCCGGCGGAGTCACCGGCCAGACCGCCACGTTCGCGGTCACGGTCGACAACCCGGTACCGAACGGTGTGAAGGACATCACGAACACCGTGACCATCGAGGACGACGAAACCAACGGCATCGATCCGAATCCGTCGGACAACACGAGCACCGATACGACGCCGGTTTCGAGCGCTCCGGATCTTTCGATCACCAAGAGCGACGGCGGCGCGTCGGTGGCGCCGGGCAACACCATCACCTACACGCTGACGTACGGCAACACCGGCTCGACGGGTGCGGCGGGAGTGGTGATTACCGAGACGGTGCCCGCGAACACGACGTTCAACGCGGGAGCCTCGACGGCGGGGTGGTCCTGCACGCCGAACAACAACGCGGGCGCGACCTGCACGCTCGCGATCGGCAGCGTGGCCGCCGGGGTCACCGGCCAGACCGCCACGTTCGCCGTCACCGTCGACAATCCGGTGGCGAACGGTGTGACGCAGATCACGAACACCGCTTCCATCGCGGACAACGGGAACAACGGCACCGATCCGACGCCGGCCAACAACACGAGCACGGACACGACGCCGGTTTCGAGCGCTCCGGATCTTTCGATCACCAAGAGCGATGGCGGCGCCTCGGTGGCGCCGGGCGGCACCGTGACCTACACGCTGACGTACGGCAATACGGGCTCGACGGGTGCGGCGGGAGTGGTGATCACCGAGACGGTTCCGGCGAACACGACGTTCAACGCCGGATTGAGCACGGCGGGGTGGTCCTGCACGCCGAACAACAACGCGGGCGCAACCTGCACGCTGGCGATCGGCAGCGTGGCCGCCGGGGTCACCGGCCAGACGGCCACGTTCGCGGTGACCGCCGGCAATCCGCTGCCGGGCGGGGTGACGCAGATCACCAACACCACTTCGATCGCGGACAACGGGGCCAACGGCGCCGATCCGACGCCGGCCAACAACACGAGCACCGACACGACGCCGGTGAGCGCGGTGACCCCCAACCTCAATCCGCCGACCGGCATCAAGGCGCTGACCGCCGCGGTCATGCCCGAGCTCACGTGGCGCATGGTCTGGATCAACAACCAGAACAGCTCCTCGATCAACGTTCAGATCACCGATGCGATCCCGGTGGGGACGGCGTATGTCCCCGGCAGCGTCACCTGCTCGCCCCAGGGCTCGTCCTCCACGACGACGTGCACCTTCGACGCCGTCAACAACCGGATCTTCTGGCAGGGCGTCATCGGGGCGGATCCGGGAGCGGGCACCGAGGCCGCGGCGGCCAACGAGCTCGTCATCACGTTCCGCGTCACGGTCGGTCCGTCCGTGAACCACGTGGAGAACGTGGCCAGCGCGTTGACGGACCGGAACGGAAACGGGAGCTTCACCGACGAAGACCCGACCACCTCCGTCTCGACCTCGAACCGGGTCGAATGGGATCGGGGAGTGGCCGAAATCCCGACGGTCTCGGCCACCGGCCTCGCCGCCCTCTTCCTCCTGCTGGCTGCCGCGGGCTGGTTCATGCTGCGGCGGGGAGTGAAGCCCGGAATGCGAGGTGGGGTGGAGTAGCCCAGGCAGGCCTCCGCAAAACGCAAAAGGGCTCTCCGAGTGGAGAGCCCTTTTTTCATTGCTGATTCGAGAGCAAGCCGGGTCGAAACAGAACGAGGCGCCGGTCAGCTACTGCTCGTAGCGCTCGACGACCTTCGGATCCCGGACCTTCGCCTCGTCGGGGTCGTCGCCGAACTCCCGCTTGGCCCGCCGCTGGCGCAGGAGGTCCCAGCACTGGTCGAGCTCGACCTGGAGCGCTTCATAGCGCTTGTGGTCTTCCGGGGAACGGTTGGAATTTCCGTCGAGCCGGTGCTCCTCGTCCACCAGGTGCTGGATCCGCTTGAGAATGCTCTGGTCTTCCATCGGGAGGTCTCCTTGGGTCATGCCGAGGGGCAATGCAGGATTCCGGCCAGGAACGCGGCGGCCGCGGCGACGGCCAACAGATGGCGTCTTTGGATTCCAGAGCAGAGACGACCTGCTGGCGCGTCAGCGTTCTCGAAAGGTCGTCCTCAAGGGGAAAGAAGTAAAAGTCCATAAGTTTTAGGATGCGACGTCATCCCGGTGTGGCCTGAGCGCCGCCCGGAGCGCCGCGTTGAGTGTGATCCCTAGAGTGATCGCGATCACCACGCCGTTGCTCAAAAAGAGTTGGGCCGTGGGGGAGAGGGAGGTGAGCCACTCTTTCCGGTTGCCAGCGGCGAGCGGGAGAGTGAGGGCGGCGATCAGCGAGACTGCGGTCGTCACCAGGAAGACCTCGTCTTTCTGGCCGCAGGCAAGGAGGCGCAGGCCGGCGGTCGCGATCATGCCGCAGATCACCAGGAAGACGGCGCCCACGATCGGCCGCGGGATGAGCACCAGGAGAGTGCCCGTCTTGGGAGAAAGCCCGTAGAGCAGCAGGATTGCCGCCGCCACCTGGACCACCCGCCGGCTCGCGACCCGCGTCGTGGCGATGACCCCCGTGTTCTGGCTGTAGGTCGTGAGCGGCAGCGCCCCGAACAAGGGCCCGACCGCCGAGGCGATCCCCTCGACCGTGATGCCGCGGTGGATGTGCCGCATCCGGTAGGTGACGCCGGAGACCGCGCACGTTCCCGCGTAGTCGCCGACCGACTCGGCGATCGAGCCGACGTAGCCGATGATCACCCCGAAGATCGCCCCGCCCGCGAGCGTCCAGCCCATCCCCGGCCCACCAAAGGCGAAGAGCCGGGGGAGCCCGAGCCACGGAGCGCGCGCGAGGGCTCCGAAGTCGGCGAGGCCCAGGGCTCCGGCGATCCCCACGCCCCAGAAGAGCAGGCTGAACAGGATCGATCCGCGGGCGAGCACCCCCAGCCGGAACCGGTGGCCGATCACCGTGAGCAGCAGGATGGAGGCGACGGCGGCCGCGGCGAGCCCGAGCATCTCCGCCCGGGTGTCCGCGAAGAGCCATCCCCCGGCCACCCGGGCAAGCGAGATGCCGATCGTCAGCACGACGATGCCGCATACGTACGGCGGCAGGAACCGCCGCAGCGACCGGAGAACGCCGCTCGCTCCCACCAGCGTTTCGAAGAGGCCCCCGATGAATCCGGCCATCCACATGGCGGGGGCCCCGAAGATCGATCCGGCCGTGGCCATGGCCCCCGTGTCCGTGGCCGAAGGCCCGAGAACCGAAGGGAGGCGGTTTCCCCAGGTGGCGTTGACGAACGTAGCGATCCCCATGACCACCAGGCAGGCGGAGATCATGGTGGCCGCTTGCGCCGCGGAATAGCCCACGGCCCCGGCTACGATCAGGGGGAGGACGAAGGGCGAGACGTCGACCAGTGTGTGCTGCCACGCGTAGAGCAGAGTCTCCGCGGGAGGCGGCACGTCGTCGATCCCGTAGTGGGGAGCGAGGATCTCCAGATCCTCCTCCCAGACCCGCTCCTCGGACGAGTGCAAGACGGTCCCCTTTCGGTGAAGGCGGGACCGAGTCTAGCACCGAAGGGTTTTCAGGTCCGCGAGGGCTCGGCGTCCACGCGGATGGCGCGCCACTTGCCCTGGTGGAACCGGAGCACGCTCAAGGCGCAGCGCGTCGCGTGTCCCAAGAGGATCGCGAGCCAGATGTCCGCGGGCCCCAGGCCCCGCGTCGCGTCGAGGAATGCGCAAAGGCCGAGCGGGACGCCGATCTGCGCCACGAGGGAGATGTAGAGCGGGGAGCGCGTGTCGCCGGTGCCCTGGAGCCCTCCGGTGTAGGTGAGCGCCACCGCGATGAACAGCCCCGAAACGCTCAAGAATCGGAGCAACTGGGTGCCGATGCCGACGGTGATCGGATCGTTCATTCCAAAGAGGGCGAGCAGGCGGTCCGGGATCGTGAGGAAGAGCGCGCCGACGACCGCCGCGACGCCCAGGCCGATGCCCGCGGCGACTTTCACCCCGCGAAGAGAGCGCTCGGGGCGCCCGGCACCGAGGTTCTGCCCCGCGATCGTGGCGGCGGCGCCCATCAATCCCATCGACGTCCAGGTGACGAGCGAGAAGAGCTCGGTGTAGCCCACGGCGTAGGCGGCCTGGGCCTGGGCGCTGTGCTCGAGCGAGCCGATGAAGCGCAGCAGGAGCACACCCCCGACGTTCATCGCGATCCCCTGGAAGCCGGCGGGAAGGCCGAAACGGAACAGGGCGCGAATGATCCCCCAGTCGGGCCGCCAGCCCATGCCGTGGTGCCAGGTCACGACCAGACGTCCGGAGAAGAGAAGATAGATGGCGATTCCGCTCACGATGGCGCTGGCGATCGCCGTACCGATCGCCGAGCCCGCCGTGCCGAAGCCGGGAATCGGGCCGAGGCCGCGGATGAAGATCACGTTGAGCACGACGTTCAGGACGGTCAGCGTGAGCCCCAGGCGCAGCGGAGTGCGCGCGTCCCCCGCCGAGCGCAAGGCCGCCCCGATCATGAAGAACAGCATCATTCCGAAGCCGAACACGAACATGATGCGCAGGTACGGCAACGCCTCGGACTGGACCTCCGGCGCGGCGTTCACGAGCGTGAGAAGCGACGGCGAAAGCACCCAGCCGAGCGGAGCGAGGATGCCGACGCACAGCACTGCCGAGGCGAGGAACGCCTGGTACACCGTCCGGTTGACCTTCTCCGCGTCGCCGGCGCCCGCGTAACGGGCCACGAGCACGCTCATGCCGGTGAACAGCGAGTTGATGAAGACGATGACGACAATGAAGATCTGGAGGGCGACGCCGATGGCGGCGTTGCCGGTGTAGCCGACATAGCGCCCCACCAGCGCGTGATCCACGACACCCTGGAGCCCTCCGATCACGTTCTGGAGCATCGACGGCCAGGCGAGCCGCCAGACAGCGCCCACGATCGGGCCGTCGACGATCGCGCGGTCGAACGCACGGTGGGGGCTCGGCTGGCTCACGCGACCGGACTCTATGAGATGTCCATCCCGGGTGCCAACCGGCTACCCCGTCCTGAGCTCCCGGACCGGCCGGATTTCGATGCTGCCGACGCGTGCGGGCGGAATCCGGGCCGCCACCTGAATGGCCTCGTTCAGATCCCGCGCGTCGATGAGGTAGAACCCCGCCAGTTGCTCCTTGGTCTCGGCGAAGGGGCCGTCGAGGAGCGACAGCCGGCCGTTGCGCACCCGCACCGTGGTGGCGGTGTCCACGGATTGAAGGGCCTCGCCGGCCAGGAGATGGCCGGCCCTCCGGAGATCCTCGCCGAGCTCCCGGCACTCGCTGTCGGAGATGGTGTCCAGCTTCTCTTCCTCGCTGTACACAAGGCACAGGTACTTCATGGCTGGCTCCTCACGGGCTCCTGCCCTTAAGCCGCGGCCATGATCATCCAGGCCACGCCGAAACGGTCGGCGACCATCCCGAAGCCCGGGGAAAAAAACGTCTGGGCCAGCGGCATCTGCACCTGCCCGCCGTCGCCCAGGGCGGCGAAGAACCGCTCGGCCGTGGCTACGTCAGGCACTGTGAGCGCCAGCGAAACGCCCTGGAAGCTTGGATTCCCGGAGCACATGCCGTCGGACGCCATCACCTCCGTGTCCCCGATGCGGAAGCTCGAGTGCATCACCTTGTCTTCGGAGCCGGGAGGCATGTTCATCTCCTGGCACTTCTCCGGGTCCGAAGGCGCCGGGCCGTCCTTGTAGCGCATGATCTGCGTCACCTCGGCGCCCACCGCGCCGCGGTAGAACTCGATGGCTTCCTCGCACCGGCCTTCGAAGAACAGGTAGGGTTGGACTTGCATCGCGCCTCCTCCTTTCGGGGTTGGGAGCCGGGGCTTTTCCCCGGCTCTACCCTCTAGTCGAACGGAGAGACGCGAAATCGACAGGCGGGCTCGTTTTGGATCGCGGGTTCAGTCTCTCTGCCGGACTTCCGCCCGCCGGCGGAAGCGAAGCGCGCCGATCGCGAGCACCACGGCGATCGGAGCGGTGACAGCGGTGATCTTTCCGGAAATCGGATTCCGGGTGTAGAGCCAGAGGATGCCCGCAAAGATCGCCACGATCAAGGCGGCCAACATCGCGATTCGCAAGACGAGCTCGGGGTTTTTCTTCAGCTCGATCACGCTCGCCGCGACGGCGGCCGCTGCAAGAATCCCGGCGAGAGCCCACATTCCTTGGGACGTGTCGCGGGTCACGACCATGTAGATGACGACCCCGGCCAAGGCCATGAACAGGAAAAGGAGGAGCTTGGCTTCGTCCAAATCTGGCCTCCCCTGGAAAACCGCCAGTGGTTGGTCTTGTCTTTGGGATTGTATGCGATGCGAGCCCGACTGTCTCCAAATCCGTAGGGTGCGCTGTGCGCACGTGTTGCGTTCCATCGCCGATACGTGCGCACAGCGCACCCTACGCGAGGCGACTACAGTGACTTCAGAAACTCCACCAGATCGTTCTTCTCCGGCTCGCTCAGGCTCAGTGAGAAATGCGCGTTGTAGTGGTCGACCACGTCCCGCAGGGTGGCGAACCGGCCGTCGTGGTAGAAGCCGCCCTTGGTGTGGGTCCACAGGCCTTTGAGCGGCGTCGTGCGGTATCGGCCGTCCGGGGAGCGGTCGGCCTGGAAGGAGTCGATGCCGATCTCTTCCGGCGTGTGCCGGTTCCAGCCGGGCTCGGTGTAGAGCGGCGGCACGTGGCAGTTGGCGCAGCCCGCCTCGGAGAAGACCACCTTGCCGCGGGCGGCTGCGGCGGCATCGAAGCTGCCGCGCGGAGGCTCCGGAGCCGGGATGGCGAGCTGATAAAACTGGAGGTTCGCCAGCTTGGGCGTGATCAGGTCCTGACTGCTTTTCACATCTCCAAAGCCGGCCCGGGCCGCCACAGGGAACTTCTCCGCGTCGTTCAGCCGGGGATCCCAGAACCGCCCCTGGCCGTGCATCTCCAGGTTCGCCACAAACGCGTTCCAATAGGTCACCGAGCCCCAACCCGTGAAGGTGTGGCCGTCGACGCCGGCGAGACCGAAGGCGGGCGGGATCAGCGTGGCCGCGGTCTTGCCGTCCGGCCGGAAAGCCTTGCCGTCCAAAAAGAGCTCGGCGTCGAACCGGCCCGGACCCCAGCTCCGGAGGACCGTGCGCACCGTGGGCTCGTCCACGCGCAGCAGATCGGCCACCGGCTGAAGGTTGGGGGCGAGATTGATGACCGCGCCGACGTTCAGGTCCCGGTTGGCCCAGCCGTCGAGCCGCTTGCCGATCCCGGGTGCGACCGAGTCGTCCACTGTCGAGTGGCACAGGGCGCAGGTGATGCCCGCCGCCCGGAGCGTCCCGTCCGGGTTGAAGTACCCGCGCACTCCGACCACGGCGTTGCGCCGGAGCAGCGCCGCGGTCGTCGCCGGATCGTCCAGGTCGGCGTTGGCGAGGAGACCCGGGGGTACGGCCTCGGCGTCGACCTTGAGCCCCACGGCGAGTGCCGTCCGCGGGCTCACCGTTTTGAGCGCTTGGTGGATCTTGAGCGTCCGGCTCCAGAACACCTGGTCACCGAAGGTGTCGTAGCGGAAGGTCTGGCGCCCCTCGTCAAGCATCTGCTCCGCGTGGGAGACGACGGGATCCAGGGCGGCCGTCCGGCGTGTCTCTTCGCTGGCCGGAAGAAGCGGCGAGAGAGCGAGGAGCAGCAGGGCCGCTGCTCCCGCGATTCCCAGAAGAGCGAGAAATCCTTTCCTGCGTCGCATCGTCCTTCATCCTCCTTTCGTTGGAAAAGAGTCGGAAGGGGGGAAAACGTTACGAATTTTCCCGTTGTAACGTTCGGGACGCAGGGGACTCTATT
>DATEIO010001042.1:0-2614 GCA_035278895.1 Thermoanaerobaculia bacterium
CGGCCATGAGCTTGTTCGCCTGGCGCTTGACGCTGACCATCACGTTCAACTCGGCCTGAAGTGTCTCCAGCTGGGCGGCGATGCTGGTCCCGGCGAGGCCGACCATGGCCTTGTCCCAGGTGAAGAAGATGAACGGGAACCACGGCTTCTCCCACGTCTCGGTTTCCAGCTCCGTGCCGTTGTCCAGGGCGACCTCGTGCCACCCGTCCTTGGCCTTCTTGCTCGACGCCAGGGCGTAGGACTCACGCACCAGGACCAGGTCAGACTTCGTGCCGTCGGGGCCGATGATCACGTCCGCCGTCTTGATCGCCTCCTCCTTCGACGGGTACTTGGCGATCAGGACGCCCTTCGCGATCCCTCGCTTTCGGTGAAGGACGCGCGGGGAGCCGTACATGGCCCCCACCTGGTCATAGCTGATCTCGTGGGGGAGAACGCGTTGGAGCTTTACCTCGCCGTCCTCGGTGTAGAGTTGCAGGACGCCGAAGCGGCAGACCATCGCGTCGAGCAGCGCAGCGCCCGCGAGCTCGTGGAGCTTCGCCTCCGCCGCCCAGCCGTCGAGCCACTGCGTCGCGGCCATGGCCCGCTTCTTCTGCTTCCCTGTGCCGTCAGTGGTCAGGAAGCGGCCTCGAACCCGGGCCCGGGCCAGCATGGCGTGAGCGGTGAGGACGATCGCCCGTAGGTAGTTGTACGGCGAGATGTCCGTGACGAAGCCGGCGGCGATGCCAGCGGGGTTGCCGAGGACTCGGCCGGCGTAGGGCGCCAGGGTGGTCACCGGCGCCTGCTCGAACATGCGGATCAGGGCGAGGTCGTGGTCAGCGGCGTACGTGTTCTCGGGCTGGTCCTCGATCAGCTTCGCCTCCGCCACCATCGCGGTGGCGCGCTCGGACGGTGACAGGCCCTTCGAGGTCCAGGCCGCGGGCATCAGTCGGCCTTGCGGAAGTTCGCGTTGCCCAGCGTCTCCAGCAGGAAGCGCGGGTCACCCTGCTCCTCGGCCGGGTCCTCCTCGCCATGGAGATTGACGTCCACGGTTTCGCGAAACGTGGCCTCGAACTTCCCCGTTTCCGGGTCCCACTTGAGGCTGGCAACGTTCGGCGGGGCGCTCGCAAGCTGCGTCCAGAGCGCCCCAAGGCCCTTCCTGCGTGTTCGGCTCACACAGGAGCCGCGTCGTGGCAGGTTACGTCACCAGTCTATCGCATCCGCGTCCCCGTGGGCCTCGACGATCTCCATGTCGTCCTTCGGAGCGACGCGGGCCAGGGCCTCGTCGAGCTCGCGGTCGTAGGCTTCCTGCTTCAGGCGCTCGATACGCTCCGCGTCGGACTCGTTCTTCGGGGCCGGGCCCAGGATGGCCATGATTGCCTGGGCGGCGTACCGGGCCGATGGCGCCCCGTCCGAGTGCTGGCCGTGCTCGTTGATGGTCTTCGCGCCGTCCGGGCTCACGTCCCAGGTGGGCGTGGAAAGGTCTGCCGCGAGCCTGGACGTGCGCAGCATCTTCAGGCGGCCTCCACGTAGCAGCTGGTTCAAGGCGCGCACCTGCAGCACGATAGGGCCCTTGGACGCCTCGGTGACGTTCACCCCGGGATAGAGCCGGCGGGCCGTGTCGATGCTCTTCTTCCCGAGGCCGCCCGGGTCGATGGTCATCTCGATTGGGTGTAGGCGTTCGTCCACGTCGTGCACCATGTCGGCGAAGGCGATGGAGTCCTGGCCTCGGGCGTACCGCTCCTCGCGCAGGTACACGAAGGCGGCGCCGTCTTCCCAGTCGAAGGTCAGGAGGGCGTCGTTGGCCCGCTCGCCGATGTCGCCGCCCGTGATGACGTTGCGGCCCACCTTGGCGGGGAGTTCGTCCACTAGGTTCGCGTCGGTGAGCTCGTAGACCTTCTCGGTGGCGTCGACCACGAACTGGCACTCGTACTCCCGCAGGTAGTAGGCGCTCTGCCGGGTGTAGCCGAGGGCGGCCAACTCCTCGTCGATCAGCTTCTCCACGTCCACGAACGACGGGACGCGGTCGTTGTCTCGGTATGACATGGTCAGGTGCAGCCACCGCGCGTTCTGGATCGCCTGGTACCACGTCCCCAGCTTGCCGCCCTTCGACGGCGTGCCCATCAGGACCAGCTTGCCGCGGCGGGGGCGGAGGCCGGGGACCACCGTGTCGATCATGGTCTTCAGGTCGGCGGACTTGTAAATGCCGCACTCGTCGATGATGGCCGCGACGAGGTTGGGGATGCCTCTCAGGCGGTCGATGAACTTCTCGGTGTTGGCGCCGAGAAAGTAGATCGTGCAGCCCGAGGGCGTTTCGATCTCCATGTCGGTGATGCGACAGCCCAGAGAGAACGCCTCAGCCATCGCCTTGGCCGGCTTGAACCCCATTCGCTCGCAGCTGTCGAACGTGGCCGCGACGTAGACGATGCTGCAGCCGGGGGACGCCTCGCCGAGCTCGAGCGCCCCGCCTCCGGCGCCGTGGGACTTCCCCGACTGCCTGGACGCCAGTTCAGTGATCAACCGTGGCGCGTCCTCGGCCGTGTTCGCGATCGCCGAGACGAGTTGGCGCTGTGGTTCGTGGTACTGCTCCCGCTTTCGGAACGTCTCCCAGGGAGAGGCGTCGCCTAGCAGGTCCAGC
>DATEIO010001043.1:0-8462 GCA_035278895.1 Thermoanaerobaculia bacterium
CCCGGCGGCGATGAACGCCACGAACGAGACCCAGGCCATGGGGACGTGGAAGAACAGGATGCGGCTCGATCCGCCGATGAATCCGGCAGCGAGCGGAGCGTAGTAGAACGCCCCGAGGATGACGAGCGAGATCCAGAGCCAGAGGAGCCAGGAGAGAAGGTTCTTCATGGGTTCCACACCGCGGGGAAGAGCATCAGACCGGCTATGGTGACGGAAGCATCATACAGCAGGAGCTGGGGAAGAGCGACGCCGGCGGGATCTCCGGACACCGCGTGCCTCGTCAGCTCGACGGCCAGGAGCAGCAGGGGGAGGAGGACCGGGAACGAGAGCACCGAAAAGAGCGTCCCCTTGCTGCGTGCCTGGGCGATGATTGACGCGATGAGCGTGCTGCCGGCCGCGAGGCCGTATCCGCCGGCCGCGAGGACCGCCACGAGGAGGCCGGGCGAGGCCACCGAGAGATTCATCATCGCGAGGAAGATCGGGGTGACGAGCCCCGCGAGGGCGACGACCAGCGTCAGCCCGTAGAGGAGCTTGCCACAGAAGAGGGACGACGGCGTGGCGGACAGGCGCAGCGCGATCGCCGTCTGCGTCTCCTCCTCCTGCACGAACGAGCGGGGCAGCCCCGCGGCCACCGAGAAGAGCAGGATGAGCCAGAGGAGGACCGGCAGCACGGCGGTCCCCTGGACCACCGAGATCCCCAGCGGGCCGAGGTTCACGCTCACCACGACCAGGGTGGTGAAGGCGAAGAGGGCGAGCGTGTTCAGGGCGTAGCGGGTGCGGAACTCGCACCGCCACTCCTTGGCGAACACCGCCGCCACCTCACCGGCCCAGGTCGATGTGCTCTGCCACATGGTCGAAGTCCAGGGTGGAAGGATTGGCGATGACGGCCAAGCCCCCACTTTGAAGGTGCTCGGCGAGCAGCTCGCGGGCCACCCGCTCGCCGGGAGCGTCGAAGTTCTGGAACGGCTCGTCCAGGAGGAGGAGCCGCGGCTGATGGAGGAGGGCCCAGGCCCAGCGCAGGCGCTGGCGCATGCCGGAGGAGAGGGCGCCCGCCATCCGGTCGGTCGGCAGCCCCACGCGGTCGAGAAGAGCGAGCCCGCGCTCGACCCCCACCCGCCGCAGCCGGGCGAAGAAAGCGAGGTTCTCGGCCACCGAGAGCTCGGCGTAGAACGCCAGGTCCGGGGCGACCACGCCCACGCGCCGGCGGCGGTCCACGACGTCCAGGATCTCGCCGTTCTCCCGGTACTCGATGGTTCCCGCATCGGGAGCCAGGAGACCCGAGAGGCAGCGCAGGAGCGTGCTCTTGCCCGAGCCGTTGGGCCCGGTCACGAGCACCGCCTGCCCGGGCTCGACGATGCCGGAGACACCCTCCAGCACGCTCAGTCTCCCGAACCGGCGGCGGACTCCCTGGAAGCGCAGTTGAGCGTTGTTCACGGGCGCACTATACCCCGGGGTGGGCTCCTTTCCTCCCGCCCCCCCGGGTGGGAAGGGGCCGCCTCTTGGGAGCTACCCTGTTAGCATTCATCTCCCATGAAAAGAACGCTCTCCGGCCTCGTTCCCCTCATCCTGGCGCTCGCCGCCTGCGCTCCCGCGCCGCGGACGGCCCCGGACCTGCCGGTGCTCGAAGTCCCCCACCTCGAAGAGCGGGCTCTCCTCCTGCTCCTGGTGGACCAGCAGCGCTATGAGCCGTTCACCGTGGAGCAGGCACTCAAGGGGGACGCCGCGCTGCGGGAGGACCTGGCCGAGGCGTTGGGGCGGATTCCCGATCCCCGGGGCCGGTCGGTGCTCGAAGGGCTGCTCCTGGACGACGAGGTGGCGGTCCGCCGGGCCGCGGCCTTCGGCCTGGGGGAGCTCGAAGACCCCGGGGCCCAGGCGGCGCTTCTGCACGCCACGGTCGACCCCGACCGGGAGACGGGCGGGCTCGCGGTCGAGGCCCTGGGCAAGCTCGCCGTTCCCGTGGTGGACGTGGTCGCCCAGCTCCTCCCCCTGGACGAAGGCGAGCGGTGGGCCCGGCTTCTGCCCTCCCTCTTCCGCTTCAAGGAGGAGGCGACGGTCCGCCTGGCCGAGCGCGGGCTCCAGAATCCTGATCCGGCCCTCCATGCCTGGGCCGCCTACGCTCTGGCCCGCGATCCGCGGCCGGAGGCGCTGCCGATCCTGCGGACGCTCCTCGCCGATCCCGCGCCGCGGGTGCGCGCCTGGGCCGCCCGGGCCCTGGGACTGGTGGGGGAGGGGGCGGACGTTGCCGCGCTGCGCTCGCTCCTGGACGACGCCGATCCCGCGCCGATTGTCTACGCCCTGCGCTCCGCCCGGACCCTGGTGGCCGGAGGCAAGGCCACGGCCCCGGCGGACTGGTCCCCCCGGCTGCTCGCCTTGATCGCGGACGACCGCCCCGGCGTGCGGGCCACGGCCCTCGAAGCCGCGGCCCCGTGGCTTGCGGTCTCCCCGGAGCTCGCGGAGGCCCTCGCGTCCCGCGCCGCCCAGGGAGAGGTCTGGGAGCGGGGGCTCGCCCTTGTCTCCCTGGGGACGGGCCGGCATCCCCGGGCCGCCGAGATCCTGTCCGCGGCCGCGGGCTCGGACGACGACGCCCTCCGCGCCCGGGCCGCCGAGGGCGCGGGCGCTCTCGGGCTTCCCGCCGGCTCCGCGGTGCTCGCAAAGCTCTCGGGCGACCCCTCCGCTCGGGTGCGAGCGGCGGCCCTGGCGGCCCGGCTTGCCGCGGCCCCCGAAACGGGGGTGGACCCCGAAGCGGGGGAGGTGGCGAAGAAGGGGCTCGCGGACCCCGACCTGGCGGTCCGCGCCACGGCCCTGGGGTGGCTCGTGGAGCACCCGGTCGCCTCGCTCACCGAGCTCGACCGGGGCTTTTCGGGCGCGTTCGTGGAGGGGGCCGAGGAGGCGGGGCTCGAAGCGCTCCGGGCGCTCGCCGCCCGCGCCGAGGCCGAGCCCCTGGAGCGGGGCGCGGCGATCGCGGCGATCGAGCGGCTCGCCGCGGCCGGCCCCTACGTGATCCGCCGCGAGGCCGGGACCGCCCTGCGTGGGCTCGACCGGCCGGTGCCCCCGCTCGAGCCGGTCCGCACGGGCAAGGAGGTGCGCGCCTACCGCGAGATCGTGCAGCGCACGCAGAATCCCAGGACGGTCGAGATCCGCACGGCGAGAGGGCCCATCCGGATCCGCCTCGACTGCCCGCAGGCGCCCATGACCTGCCTCAACTTCCTGAACCTCGCGGGCCAGGGGTATTACAACGGCCTCACCTTCCACCGGGTGGTGCCGGACTTCGTGATCCAGGGGGGAGACCCGCGGGGGGACGGGACCGGCGGTCCGGGCTACTCGCTCCGCGATGAGATCAACCGCCTGCGCTATGGACGGGGCGTCCTGGGCATGGCGCATTCCGGCCCGGACACGGCCGGCAGCCAGTTCTTCCTCACCCTCTCCCCGCAGCCGCACCTGGACGGTGGCTACACCGCCTTCGGCGAGGTCGTCGCGGGGGACGAGGTGCTGGACCGGATCCGGCTGGGCGACCGGATCGAGACGATCGTCGAGGTCAAATAGGTGCGATACACTGTCCGGCCATGAAGCGCCGAGCCGTTTTCTGCCTGATGCTCCTCTCCGTCCTCTCCTCCGCCCTTCCCGCCTCGCCGGACGAGGAGGCTCCCGTGCTGGTCGGGCTGGTCACTCGCGGCGAGATCGAGGCGGCCGAGCCCACGTGGAACGACGTCCTGGTCGAATCCAAACCCGACCTCGAGGCGGCCCGGGCCCTGGCCTCGGTTCCGCCCGGGGCGGAAGTGCTCGTCTTCTTCGGCACCTGGTGCGGAGACAGCCGGCGGGAGGTGCCGCGCTTCTGGCGGGCGCTCGACGAGACCGGCAACACGGTTCCGTTCCACATCCGCTACGTCGGAGTCGACCGGCAGAAGAAGCAGCCGGGCGAGATGATGGCGTACAACGACGTCCACTACGTGCCGACGTTCATCGTGAGCCGCGACGGCCACGAGGTGGGGCGGATCGTCGAGTCGTCGCCCCACGGGGTCGAGCGCGACCTCCTGGCCCTCTTGAAGGGCGAGGAGAAGGGACTGATCACCGACCGCGAGGACCTGAAGACCCAGGGCTCCGCGAAACCGCCGCTCTGAACCGGCCCGTCCCCATGCTCGCCAGTCTCGGCTGGACGCTCCAGCTCCTCGGTCTCGTCCTGGTCGGCAGCTCGCTGCTCCTGGGGCTCGCCTACGACCAGATTCGCCTGGAGCTCGCGGTCACCGCGGTGGGCGGTGGCCTTTTCCTCCTCGGGAGGTGGCTGCAGAGCCGTGAGGGCCGCTAGCCTCCCGTCGATCTCCAGCCTCCCTGCAACCTTGGCCTCGAGCTTGCGTATCCACCCATGACACGGGGAGCGGAGCAGCCGACCGACGAAGATCTGGTTGCCGCGGTCCTCGAGGGGGATCGGGAACGCTTCGGCGACCTGGTCGATCGCTACCAGGCGCGACTCGTCAACTACCTTTTCCGGCTGTTGCGGAACGCCGACGACGCGCACGACCTCGCGCAGGAGGTTCTGGTCAAGGTGTACCAGGTTCTGGATCGATACGATCCGCAGTACAAGTTCTCGACCTGGCTGTTCCGGGTGGCGCAGAACGCGGCGATCGATCAGATCCGGCGGCGGCGTTTGAAGGTGGTCTCGCTCCGGCAGGAGGACGACGAGGGAGAGTCCCGGGATTGGGAGCTCCCGGCGCCCGAGCGCGGACCCTACGGCGAGCTGCGCAACCAGGAGCGGGGGGATGCGATCCAGGAGGCGATCGAGTCGCTCCCGTGGGAGTACCGGGAGCTGATCCTGCTCCGGCACTTTGGCGAGCTTCCCTACGAGGAGATCGCCCGGATGAAACAGATGCCGCTCGGAACCGTAAAGAATAAATTGTTCCGGGGGCGCCAGATGTTGAAGGACAAGCTTCAGGACTTCTTAAGCGACTGACCGGGTTCGAGGACACGCTCATGAACAGGCCGCCCGACCACACCATGTACCGCGAATGGCTGAATCTGGACGTCGACGGAATGCTTCCGGGCGAGGACCGGGCGCGCCTCGAAGAGCACCTCGCCTCCTGTTCCGAGTGCCGGAGCGAGCGAGACGAGCTCGTGGCGCTGGACGGCCTGCTCAAGTCCTCGAGCCTCGCGGTGCGCCCGGACTTCCGGGAGAGCGTCATGGCGTCGCTCCCGGCTGTGGGCTGGGAAGGGCGCGCGCCGCGCTCCTGGGGCTTCCCGGCGGCGATGTTCATCCTCCTGGGCGGCATTGCGGCGGCCCTCTTCACGGCCGGGCCTGCCACCTCCTCGGGGCTCGGGGCCCTCTCCGCCGTGTTCGGCATGTTCGAAGCCGCTCTCCTCGCGGGCGCCGGCCTCTTGACCGCCACCTGGAAGGGGTGGGGCATGATCTTCGACGAGGTCCTCTCCTCGCCCGTGAGCCTGGGGGCGTTCGGCGTCTTCGTGCTGTGCCTGAACCTGCTCCTCGTCTCCCTGATCCGCCGCAAGCGGCCGGCCGCTGCCGCCGTCATGGCCGCCCAGGGCCGCGGCAGGGGCGACGGGCGTTAGACTCTATTCCGTGAGACCCCTGCTGGCCGGCCTGCTCTTCTGCTCGGCCCTCCCCGCCCTGGCCCAGCCCGGGGCTGGCGGGGAGGCGGCCCTGCGCCTCGAGAAGGGAAGCATCACCCGCCAGCAGCTCGTGGCCGTGGGGCGCGACCTGGTCATCGCCGGCGAAGCCCTGGCGGACGTGGCCGCCCTGAACGGCTCGGTCGACGTCTCCGGCCAGGTCCAGGGAGACGTGGTCGTGCTCCAGGGCAACGTCCGCCTCTCGCCCACGGCCCGGGTGGGCGGCGACGTCTTCGTCGTGGGCGGCACCATCCGCGCCGCGCCGGGAGCCCACACGAGCGGCCGCATGGTCTCCTATCCCACCGCCTCCAACGCCTGGCTCACGCTGATCGAGGGGCCGAGCATCGGCCTGGGCTTCGCCTCCCGGCTGGTCCTGGGAGCGAAGTTCGCTCTCCTCGCCGCGTGGGCGGCCCTCCTGCTGCTCCTCTTCGCCGCGAGCGGAAGGCAGGTCCTGGAGACGGCCGACGGCGTGCGCCGGGAGCCGTTCCGCAACTTCCTCGTGGGGTTGACGGGGGTCCTCGCCCTGGTCCTCACCGGCCTCTTCTTCTACGCCTTTGCCGGCGGGCTCGTGGGCGGTCCGCTCCTCGTTCTCGTGGTGATCCTGGCGATGGTCCTGAAGCTCTGGGGGATGGTGTCCGTCTTCTACGCCCTGGGGGACTGGATCGCCCGCCGCTTGAACCGCCGCCTGCGCCCCTTGAACGCGGCGACCCTGGGGCTCCTCGTCCTCGGCCTCGTCAAGTTCCTCCCCTGGGTGGGCGTCTGGGCCTGGACCGCCGCCACCCTGATCGGCGTGGGCGCCGCCCTCTCGACCAAGTTCGGCCGCCGCGAGCCCTGGTTCGACCTGGCGTAACCCACCTGAGGCATAGAGCCACCTAAAACACCGCGTCTTCTGATACCTTTACGTCCTATTTCAGTTATAGGACTCTGTCTATGCGTACGGCCGCCGCCCGCGTCGCCCTGCTTCTGTTCGCCTCCGGCTTCTGCGCCCTGGTCTACCAGACGGCGTGGCTCCGGATGTTCCGCCTCGTCTTCGGCGCCTCGACCGCCGCGTCGGCCGCGGTGCTCGCCCTGTTCATGGCCGGGCTGGGCTTCGGCGGCCTCCTCCTGGGCAGGCGGGCGGACCGCCACCCTTCGCCGCTCGGCCTCTACGGCAACCTGGAGATCGGCATCGCGGTGGCCTCCGGCCTCTCGCCGTGGCTCGTGGCCCTGGTGGAGAAGGTCTACATCGCCCTGGGCGGGAGCGCCGCGCTGGGGCTTTTCGGGAGCACGGTCGTGCGGCTCCTCCTCGCCACGCTGGTGCTCGGGCTGCCGACCTTCCTCATGGGCGGCACGCTTCCGGCCGTGGCCCGGGCGGTCGAGCGGGCGTCGGACGAGGGGCGCCGGGTCGTGGGGCTCCTCTACGCCGTCAACACCCTGGGAGCGGTCCTGGGGACGCTCCTCACCACCTTCTTCGCCCTGGAGGAGCTCGGCATCCAGAAGACGGTCTGGATCGCGGCCCTTTTGAACGTCCTCGTGGCCCTGGTGGCCCGCAACATGGCCCGCACCCTCGCGGCCGCCCCCGTGGCGGGTCCAGAGGAGGCTCCCGGGACGGCTGTGGAGGAGCGGGAGACGGAGCGGACGGGCGGGCGCTGGCTGGTGCCCGTGGCGGCCGGTCTCGTGGGCTTCGCCTTTCTCTTGATGGAGCTCGTCTGGTACCGCATGCTGGCGCCGCTCCTGGGCGGCTCGTCCTACACCTTCGGGCTCATCCTCGCCGTGGCGCTCCTGGGGATCGGTGTGGGCGGCCTGCTCTACGGAGCGGGCTCGGGCGGCCGCAGGCCCACGCTCGTCTCCTTCGCCGCCACCTGCTCGCTCGAGGCCCTGTTCCTCGCCCTCCCCTTCGCCCTCGGGGACCGGGTGGCGGTGATCGCGGCGATGCTGCGCCCCCTCTCCGCTGCCGGCTTCGTTCCCCTGATCGGCGCCTGGGCCGCGGTGACGGCGCTCGTCGTGCTGCCGGCCGCCATCGTCTCGGGCTACCAGTTCCCCCTCCTGATCGCGCTTCTGGGGAGCGGCCGCAAGGACGTCGGGCGCGAGGTGGGGATCACCTACGCGGTCAATACCGTGGGCGCCATCCTGGGGTCGATCGCGGGCGGCTTCGGCCTGATCCCGCTCCTCTCCGCTCCGGGGGTCTGGCGCCTTGTCGTGGCCGTTCTCCTCGGGCTCGCCGTCGTGGCCGTGCTGACCGGCCTGCGCGCGGGCTCGCCGCCGCGGACCGCGGCCCTCCCCGTGGCGGCCGGCCTCGCGGGGCTCCTCCTCGTCCTCACGGCCGGGCCCACGGCCTTCTGGCGCCACAGCCCCATCGGCGCCGGCCGCGTGAGCGCGGCGGAATGGAAAGGTCCCAACGACGTCCGCAAGGAGATCCAGGAGATGCGCCGCCGGATCGTCTGGGAGGCGGACGGCGTCGAGAGCAGCGTGGCGCTGGACGTGGCGCACGAGTACGCCTTCGTGGTCAACGGCAAGGCGGACGGCAGCGTGCGCTCGGACGCCCCGACGCAGGTGATGAGCGGCCTCGTGGGGAGCCTCCTCCACCCGAACCCGAAGCGGGCCCTGGTCATCGGGCTCGGCACCGGGAGCACCGCCGGCTGGCTCGCCGCGGTCCCCTCGATCGAGCGGGTGGACGTGATCGAGCTCGAGCCGGCCATCGTGCACGTGGCCCGGGTCTCCTCCCCGGTCAACCACGACGTGCTGGACAACCCCAAGGTCCATCTCGTAATCGGCGACGGCCGCGAGCTCCTGCTGACCACGGGGGAGACCTACGACATCATCTTCTCCGAGCCCTCGAACCCCTACCGGGCCGGGATCGCGAGCCTCTT
>DATEIO010001044.1:0-8020 GCA_035278895.1 Thermoanaerobaculia bacterium
AATATCCCCAGGGGACGCGACAGCACCGGTGTCCCTGATAAACTCCTCCAGGAGCTTGATCGTGCGCTCGCGACTCGGCCTCGCCTCGGGAGCCTTGCGAAGCAACATGGAAAGGACAGACTGCAGCCGAGGGTGGACCCCCGCGAGTGGCGCAGGGAGGTCTTCCAGGTGCTGCTTTCTCAGATCCTCAGAGGACCCGCGAAAGGGTGGGCTCCCTGTCAACAGCGTATAACCAATGCACCCAAGCGCATAAAGATCAGTTGCCGCAGAGGCCCTCTCAAAGCGCCACTGTTCCGGCGCCGCATAGCTTGGAGTGAGGTATTCTCTGAGTGTTCTCAGCGACGTTGCGTCCTCAACAAACCGGGCGATACCAAAATCCGCGACCTTCCAGTGCCCATCGTGCCAGAGGACATTTGCCGGTTTGAGGTCGCGATGGACGACCTCGGGGACTTCACTGAGACCTCGGGTAATTTCCAGGAGAACACGCGCCGCTGTACCAGCATTCTGGAGCCGCCCCTCTTTTCGTATCACCGTTTCGAGACTGTGCTGTGCCCTTGCCATGACCACAAAATAGCAACCAGAGTCAGGATCAAGCCCCGAATCATAGGTCGGAATCACATGAGCAAACGTCCGCCCCGAAAGGTGTTCCGCAAGAGAAAGCTCGCGGTGCGCTGCGTCTGCCGCCCCAATATGCAGCCGTTTGATCGCAACTTCTCCGCTTTGTTCATCTTGGCCTAAAAATACCGCACCAAACCCGCCGCGTTCTCCCAATGGCATGGCGTCGTTGATCAACCAGCGCCTTGCATTAAGCTTAATCTCTCGCATATGTAAGCCCGACCTCCTGTCCGATTCAGGAAGTATAGCAAGTCCAGAAATGAGCGCTCAGCGCCCGGTCCTCAGGCAAACCTCGATTTCTGCCGAGGGACCATTGTAAACTGTGCGGGATATGCCCTAGGAGACCCTATGACCTTCATCATCGCTCTCTCCGCCGAGAAGGCCCGCCGGCTCGAAGAGCTGGCCCGGGAGGCTGGCGTCGCTCCTGAAGAGCTTCTCCTCGCCAGTGTGGAGAGATGGCTGTCCGAGCCAGGGGAGGACTTCGCGCGTGCGGCGTCCTGCGTCCTCCAGAAGAACCGAGAGTTGTACAGGCGATTGGCATAGCTCGCCCCCAAAATTCAAAAGCCTGCTGCCGCCCCTTCGGGGCTCCGGATTTGTTGGGCTTCCCCTCCCTGGGGCTTACGCCCCAGGCTCTATGCTGCCGGCCCTTCGGGCCTTTCGCAATGCTCCCTCAAGGTCCGAACCCGCAGACCGAGACCGCCTTGTCAACCCAGGAGATACTTCTCGTCAAACGCGATGCGGTGCTTCTGGAGCAACTGGATCAACTCGTCCCGGAACGAGATTTTGGCATGGTGCTCCTGCTGAGTCTGAATATAACGGCGGACATCGGCCACCTTGGACTCGCTGACGGAGACGCCAAAATATCCGGCCTGCCACTCGAATCGCCCTTGGATCTTGCGGTTCTCGTTGACCCAGCCGGAGGAGTTTGCCTTGATGAGGCGGACCGCCGTAGCGACCGCAAGGTCCGCCTTCAGCTTCACCAGCAGGTGGACATGATCTGGCATACCGCCGATCTCCAGGAGGATGCCTCGCTGAGCTCGGAGGATTCCTCCGATATATTCGTAGAGAGACTCGCGGAGGTGGTCCTGGATCAAGGGGATGCGCTCCTTGGTGGAGAAAACGATGTGGTACAAAAGGTTGGTGAGGCTGCTGGCCATGGTCTGCTTTTCGCTCCCTCCTGGCTTTATAGGTTGCGGCTAGCGATGTCGCAGTCGCGATCGTGCTCCCGCCCGGACATGTCTTCCAGCAATGCGATACTTTTATACGAAATGGCCGCGGGGACGCAAGGGGGAGCTCAGGAGCGCGCTCTCCCGGTCTGCTGCCGCCCCTTCGGGGCTCTGGATTTGTTGGGCTGCCCCTCCCTGGGGCTGACGCCCCAGGCTTTATGCTGACGCTCCTTCGGAGCTGGGGAGACTGCAGGGATGAATCTTCAGAGCCCCTCGGCGTTCGTGCGCCTCCTCAGGCAGGGAGCCTGGGCTCCCATCGCGGTTCTCCCAGCCGGAAATCGCTGCGCCTGAAGGCTCTTTGACCCCGCGCAAAGACCCGCCCCCTCTTCCCTGCCATCCTTGACTCGCGCCTCCCCCACCCCTCCGGGTAGGTCCGGGGTGGTTGGGCGGGGCGACCGAAAACCCTCCCGGCGTACGGTGCGCGAGCCACGGAGGGCGCGGTACAAAGGGGGCAACATGAACGACCTCTTCCAGCCCATCTGTTTCGACCGGGACCTGATCGCCAAGTACGACCGGCCCGGCCCCCGGTACACGTCGTATCCGACCGCTCCCCAGTTCACCGACGATTTCGGCCCGGCCGAATACCGGCGTGTCCTCGCCCGGAGCGGAGAAAAGAGCGACAAGCCGCTGTCGCTCTACGTGCACATCCCGTTCTGCGACGTGCGCTGCTTCTTCTGCGGGTGCAACGTCACGATCTCCCGGGACCGCACGTGGGGCAAGCGCTATCTGCCGATGCTCGCGCGGGAGATCGAAATGGCCGCGGGACTCCTCCGGGCCGACCGCCGCGAGGTCATCCAGGTCCACTGGGGCGGCGGCACGCCGACGTTCCTGCCGGCCGAGGACCTCCTGGAGCTCATGGGGCTGCTCAGGCAGTGGTTCCGCTTCGCTCCGGACTGCGAGATCGGCGTCGAGGTCGACCCCAGAGAAGCCACCCCGGCGCAGCTCGACGCGCTGGCGGCGGCGGGCGTGAACCGGATGAGCGTGGGGCTTCAGGATCTCGACCCCGAGGTCCAGCGGGCCGTCAACCGCGTGCAGAGCCTGGAAGAGACCTGGGCCGTGCTCGACGGCGCCCGCGCGCGGGGGATCCAGAGCTTCAACGTGGACCTGATCTACGGGCTCCCCCACCAGACGCCCGAGCGCTTCGCCGCGACCGTGCGCGAGGTGCTGCGGATGAGCCCGGACCGGCTCGCGCTGTTCAACTTCGCCTATCTGCCGCAGATGTTCAAGCACCAGACTGCGATCGACGCCGCGGCGCTCCCCGACCCCGAGGCCAAGCTCCGGATGCTCGAGGAGACGAGCAACACGCTCGCCCAGGCGGGCTACGTGTTCATCGGCATGGATCACTTCGCCAAGCCCGAAGACCCGCTCGCGCAGGCGCTCAAAAACCGCACGCTCCATCGGAACTTCCAGGGCTACACCACCTGCGGCGAGACTGACCTCGTGGGCTTCGGAGTCTCTTCGATCAGCTTCGTGGACGGCGGCTTCGCCCAGAACGTGAAGACGATCGCCGAGTATTCGGAAGCCATGCAGGCGGGGCGCTTCGCCACCTGCCGCGGGCTCGACATCAACGCGGACGACTATCTCCGGCGGGACGTGATCCTGCGCCTGATGTGCGATTTCCGGCTCGACAAGCGGGACGTGGAGCGCCGCTACGGCGTGGACTTCGACCGCTATTTCGGCGCGGACGTGGCGAAGCTCGCGCCCATGGTGGCCGACGGTCTCGTGGAGGTCTCCCCGGACCGGATCGAGGTGACGCCGGTCGGCCGGCTTCTGGTGAGGAACATCGCGATGTGCTTCGACGCGTATCTCTCCGCCGCTCCTGCCACCCGTTTTTCGAGGACCGTCTGATGGCCGCGGAAGCCAGCGCCAGGGTGCTCACCTTCCCGCTCCCCGGGGTGCGGCCGGCCGCCGAGACCGTGCTCCTGCTGGGCAATCCGAACGTGGGCAAGAGCCTGCTGTTCAAGAACCTCACGCACCGGTACGTGAACGTCTCGAATTTCCCGGGCACGACGGTCGAGATCACCCGCGCCCGGGCGACCTTCGACGGCCGCGAGGTGGACGTGGTGGACTCGCCGGGCGTGAACGATCTGGCGCCCAGGAGCGACGACGCGCGGGTGACGCTCCAGCTCCTGGAGCAGAACCCCGGCGCCACGGTGGTGCAGGTGGCGGACGCCAAGAACCTGCGCCGCGCCCTCCTCTTGACGCTCCAGCTGGCCGAGCTCGGGCACCCCATGGTTCTCGTGCTCAACATGCTGGACGAGCTCGCCTCGCGCGGCGGGCGGATCGACATGGAAAAGCTTTCGTCGACCCTGGGCATCCCCGTGGTCGGCACGATCGCCTTGAAGAACAGGGGGACCGCCGAGCTGATCGAGGCGCTTTCGGAGGCCCGGCCCGCCGTGCCGCCTTCGGCCCGCAAGGACGAAAACGGCGATCCCTACGAGAAGAACCGGTGGTATCTCGCCTGCGTCAACGAGATCCTGGCCGAGACCTATACGATCACCCAGCCGAAAAACGCGCCGCTCCGCGTGCGGCTCGGCTTCTGGGCCATGCACCCGGTGAAAGGCGCGTTCTTCCTCGTGGCGGTCCTGGGGACCGTCTTCTGGTTCGTGGGGCTCTTTGGCGCGGGCACTCTCGTGGGGCTTCTGGAAGAGGGGGTCTTCAAGCAGCGGGTGACGCCGCTCGCGATCCGCGCCACGGACGCCTTGCTCCCCTTCCCCCACACCCACGAGACGGAGACGGCGTCGTTCACCTTCGCGCTGCCGATCACGCCGGTCCACGAAATGGCGCTGGGCACGTTCGAAAAAACCGTGGCATCCCCGAAGTACACGCTGGCTCCGGGCGCTTCGCTGGGATGGGGCGGCGAGACGCTGCGCTTCGTTCACGATTTCCTCGTGGGCGAGTACGGCGCGATCACCATGGCGCTCTCCTACGCGTTCGCGATCGTGCTGCCGATCGTCACCACGTTCTTCCTGCTGTTCAGCCTGCTCGAGGATTCGGGCTACCTGCCGCGCATGGCGATCATGGTGAACCGCACGTTCCGGCTGATGGGCCTGAACGGCAAGGCGGTGCTTCCCATGATCCTGGGGCTCGGGTGCGACACCATGGCGACGATGACGACGCGCATCCTCGAAACGCGGAAGGAGCGGGTGGTGACCACCATGCTCCTGGCGCTCGCCGTGCCCTGCTCGGCCCAGCTCGGCGTGCTCCTCGCCATGATGGCGAGCCTGTCGCCGGCCGCGGCGCTCGCCTGGGTCGTGATGATGATCGGGATCGTGCTGCTCGTGGGCTCGCTCACGGCGCGCGCGTTCCCGGGGGACGCCGGGGACTTCATTCTGGAGATTCCGCCCATGCGGCGGCCGCAGCTCGCGAACGTGTGGAGGAAGACCATCGGCCGTCTCGACTGGTACCTGCGCGAGGTGATCCCGCTCTTCCTCGTGGGAACCGCGGCGCTGTTCCTGCTCGACCGCGTGGGCGCGCTTCCCGCGATCGCCAAAGCGGGTGAGCCGCTCGTCCAGGGCTGGCTCGGGCTCCCCAAGGAGATGTCCAACGCGTTCCTCATCGGGTTCCTGCGGCGGGACTTCGGCGCCGTCTACATCCTGGACGCGGCGACCGGGCCCAATCCGCTCCTTTCGCCGCTCCAGATCTTCGTCTCCATGGTGACCATCACCCTCTTCATGCCGTGCATCGCGAACTTCCTGATGATCGGGAAGGAGCACGGGATGAAGACCGCGTGGGCGATGGCCGCGTTCATCTTCCCGTTCGCTTTCTTCGTGGGTGGTGTCGTTCACCACATCGGGCTATGGCTGAACATCTTCTGACCTGTCCCCTCTGCGGCTTCGAGTTCCAGAAGTCGGACGCGCTGTGCCACCACGGCTGTCCGCTGGGCGCGATGTGCAACCTCGCGCGCTGCCCGGTCTGTGAATACGAGTTTCCCGAGCGGACGCCGGGCAGCTCGTGGCTCAAACGCCTGTTCGGGCGGGGCACCTCCTCCGTGCCCCCCATGCCCGAGGAAGGGCTGCTCTCGGTCAAGGGTCTCGCGGCGGGCGAGGCGGCCGAGGTGCTGTGTCTCGCAGGCGAGAACGGGCCGCGGCGCAACCACCTGGCCGTGTTCGGTCTCGTGCCGGGCTCGGAGATCCGCCTGCTTCAGCGCTATCCTTCCTTCGTCGTCGAGATCGGCGAGACCGTGCTCGCCCTCGACGCGGACGTGGCGGCGGACATCCTGGTGAGGCGAGAGAGCGCTCAATGAGCCCGGAACGGCTGGACGTGGCGATCGTCGGGGGTGGGATCTCCGGCCTGACGACCGCTTTCCATTTGCAGCGGGGCGGCCTCCGCGTGGCCGTGCTCGAAGCGTCCGAGCGCGTGGGCGGTGCCATGGAAACCTTTTCGGACGGCCCGTGGCGGTTCGAGATGGGCCCCAACACGGTGCTCGAAAACAACCCGGGCGTGGGGCGCCTGATCCGGGACTCCGGGATGGAGGGCGAGAAGGTCACGGCCTCCCCCACCGCGAAGCGGCGCTACCTCTACAAGGGCGGTACGCTGGTCCCCCTGCCTTCGAGTCCCCTCGGATTCTTGAAGACTCCGCTCTTCCCCGCGAGCGCCAAGCTCCGCCTCTTGAAAGAGCCGTGGATCGGCCGGCCGGACAACGGCACCGAGGAGAGCATCGCCCAGTTCGTGCGCCGGCGGCTCGGGCAGGCATTTCTCGACTACGCCGTGGGCCCCTTCGTCTCGGGCGTCTACGCCGGAGACCCGGAGCGGCTCTCCGTGCGCTGGGCCGTGCCCAAGATCCACAGCCTCGAAGCCGAGCACGGAAGCCTCATCCGCGGCGCCCTGGCGCGCCGGAAGGGACCGGCCCCCGGCGGCGCCATGATCTCCTTCCGGGAAGGGTTGGAAGAGCTCCCCCGAAGGCTCGCCCGGGAGATCGGCGACGTCCGCACCGGCGTCCTGGTCCGGCGCATCGTCCCCGCGGACCACGGCTTCCGCGTGGAGACGGATGAAGGCGTGGTCGAAGCCGGTCGGGTCGTGCTCGCCGTGCCCGCCGACGTGGCGGCCCGTCTTCTGGAGGAGGCCACTTCCGGAAAGAGCCTCCTCTTCGACGAGATTCCCTACGCGCCGGTCGCCATCGTCTCCCTGGGCTTGCGCCGGGCGGACGTGGGCCATCCCCTGGAAGGCTTCGGCTTTCTCTCTCCCCGGAAAGAGGGCTTGAACGTTCTCGGCTGCCTCTTCCCTTCCGAGATCTTCCCCGCCCGCGCCCCCGAAGGGCACGTGGCGCTCGCCGCCTTCGTGGGCGGCCGGACCAACCCCGAGATCGCCGGGTGGAGCGATGAGAAGATCCTCGCGACCGTCCTCTCCGAGCTGCGCGGCCCGTTGAGCCTCACGGGCGAGCCGGTGTTCAAAATGGTGCGCCGCTGGCGCCGGGCCATTCCGCAATACGAGATCGGCCACGGCCGCTTCGTGGAGCGCGCGCGGGAGATCGAGCGCGGGCTTCCGGGGTTGCGAATCGGCGGAAATTTCCTCGGCGGGGTGTCGGTGCCGGACTGCATCAGGAACGGCACGGCCCTGGCGGAGGAGATGCTGGAAGACCACGGACTTTCACGGACGAACACGGACCACCACGGACTCCCCGCTCCGGGCGTCCGTGAAAGTCCGTGAAAGTCTGTGGTCTTCCGTGAGTGCTTTCACCGCAGCGCCAGCTCTCCGAGCAGCTTCATCAGCGCTTCCGGGTCGACCGGCTTGGTCAGGTGCTCGTCGAAGCCGGCCTGGCGGGCGAGGCGCTTGTCTTCTTCCTGGCCGTAGCCCGAGATGGCGATCAGGCGGGCCCCGGCGGTCTCGCTCGCGGCGCGCAAGGCGCGGGCGAGGGCGTAGCCGTCCATCCCTCCGGGAAGGCCGATGTCGCAGAGCGCCACGTCGGGGCGGAAGCGGCGGGCGGCGCTCATCCCTTCATCTCCCGAGTAGGCGACTTCCACCTGGTGCCCGGCCATCCCGAGCAGCATCGCGAGGCTCTCCGCCGCGTCCCGGTTGTCCTCGACGATGAGGACCTTCAAGGCTCTCGCCGCCGGGGAGGCGGCGGGGTTGGCGGCCGCGCTGGCCACGGCCGCGAGGGCGAGCGGGAGACGGACCCGGAAAGCCGAGCCCAGGGCGTGGCCGGCGCTCGCGGCTTCGACCTCGCCTCCATGCAGGTC
>DATEIO010001045.1:0-2633 GCA_035278895.1 Thermoanaerobaculia bacterium
TCGACCTCGTCGTGGACGGCCCGCGGCATCGCCCCGAGCGAGTTGTTGATGAGATAGGTCGTGCGCTCGAGGATCGGGAACTCCGGGCGCAGCGCCAGCAGGTCTTCGTGCGGGGCGGCCATCGGCTTATCTCCCCGTCCACTGCGCCGGCCGCTTTTCGAGGAAGGCCTTGACGCCCTCCTCCTTGTCGGCCGACGAGAAGCAGAGGCAGAACAGGTCGCGCTCGTAGGTGATGCCGTCGTCGATCGATGTCCGCTCGCTTGCGCGGATGGCCTCCTTGGCCACCTTGAGCGTGAGCGGGCTCTTGCTGGCGATCTTGCCGGCGAGCTCCAGGGTCTTCGCCCGCAGCTCCTCGGCCGGCACAACCATCTCGACGAGACCCATTTCCTTGGCCTCGACGGCGCCCACCATGTCGCCCGAGAGGATGAGCCGCATGGCCTGGCCCACGCCCACGAGGCGGGGGAGGCGTTGCGTGCCGCCGCCGCCCGGGATCAGGCCGAGGTTGATCTCCGGCTGGCCGAAGCGGGCCTTGTCCGAGGCGATGCGGATGTCGCACGACATGGCGAGCTCGCAGCCGCCGCCCAGGCAGAAGCCATTGATCATGGCGATGACGGGCTTGGGATAGGAGGCCATGATGTCGAAGATCCGCGGGCTCCGCATGGCGTGCCGCTGGTCGAACGGCGTCCGCCCCGCGAACTCGCCGATGTCCGCCCCGGCGATGAACGACTTCTCCCCGGCGCCGGTGATCACGATCACGCCCACGGCGTCGTCGTGCTCCAGCTGCCCCAGGATCTCCAGCATCTCGTCCCGCACCTGCTGGTTCAGGGCGTTCAGCTTGTCGGGACGGTTGATCGTAAGGATGGCGACGCGCCCTTCGCGTTCCACCAGAATGGTTTCAGGCATCGGATATCTCCTCTATCGAATCGGATTCAAACAAAACCTACCGGTGCTTCCACACCGGCTGGCGTTTTTCGAGGAAGGCGGCGACTCCCTCTTCCATATCTTCGGTGCGGCAGAGCTCTTCCGCGTAGACGCGCTCGGTCTCGGCCAAGGCGTCGGCGAAGGCACGGTCCCGCCCGGCGCGAACGGCCTTCTTGGCCAGCCGGGTGACGGCCGCGCTCTTGCCGCCGATTTCTTGCGCGAACCGGGCGATTCCCCGGTCCAGGTCGTCCACCCGCCGCGTCACGATCCCCATCCGCTCCGCCTCTTCGCAGGTGAGGATGCGGCCTGTCAACACGAGGTCCAGGGTGCGGCTCGCGCCGAGGAGCGACGGGTAGAGCGCCGCCGCTACGGGAGGGTAGCACCCCAGGTCGATCTCCGGCTGGCCGAAGCGGGCGTCCTCCGTGGCGATCACCAGGTCGCAGGAGAGCGCGAGCTCCATGCCGCCCCCGAGGCAGTGACCGTGGACGGCCGCGACCGTCACCGCGTCCAGTGCCCGCAGCCGGCGGATGGTGCCGTGGAGGCTTTCGAGCATGGGGCCGACCTTGTCCGCCGCGTGGTCCTGAACGGACACGCCCGCCGAGAAGGCGCGGTCGCCGGCCCCACGGAGGAAGACGACCTGGAGATCGGGATCGGCCGCGAGCTCGGAGACGGCCTCGCCCAGCCGGGCGATCGTCGGGATGTCCAGGATGTTGAGCGGCGGCCGGTTCAGGGTGACGGTCGCCGCGCGGCCGTCGCGAAGCACCTGGACCGTGGGCTCGCTCATTTTTCGAGGGCGCGGACGAAGTCCGTCCACAGGGCCCGTTGCGGGTCCAAGGCGATCAGGTTCTCGGGATGCCACTGGACGCCGCGCACCCACCAGCCGGAGTCCGCGAGCACGGCGGCCTCGATCAGGCCGTCCGGCGACTCGGCCACGGGCACGAGGCCGGGCGCCAACCGCTTGATGGCTTGGTGATGGCGGCTGTTGACCTTGGTCTTGTCGCCGGTCAGCCGCTCGGCGATCGGAGCGCCAGGGTCCAGCACGCGCACCGCGTGGGCGAGAAGATTCTTGGGCTCGGTCAGACTGTGCTCCACCGCGCTCGGCCGCTGCGTGGGCAGGTCCTGCCAGAGCGAGCCGCCGAGGTAGACGTTGACTACCTGGAGCCCGCGGCAGATGGCCCAGACCGGGAGCCGCGCTGCGCGGGCGGCGTCGAGCAGGCTCCACTCCAGGTCGTCCCGCTCCGGGAAGGTCTCGACCTCGGCGTCGGGGAGGGTCTCCTCGCCGTAGCGCGCCGGCACCACGTCCACGCCGCCGCAGAGGAGGAGCCCCTTGGCGAAACAGAGCTCCGGGACCGCCTCGCCGGGCGAGACCACGCGGATGACCTCCGAAGGCACCCCCACCGCCTGGAGCGCCTCGACGTAGGGGACGGCGTACTCGTCCGTCCCGGTCGCGACGAGGATCTCGCCGCTCACGCCGCCTCCCGCTCGACGAGCGCGGCGAGACCCAGGCCTCCCGAGACGCACAGCGTCGCGATCCCTCGCTCCAGGTTCCGCTGCTCCATTCCGTGGAGCAGGGTCACGAGGATGCGGGCGCCCGTGGCGCCGATCGGGTGGCCGAGCGAGATGGCCCCGCCGTCCGGATTCACCTTGGCGTGATCGAATTCGAGGCTCTTCAAGCAGGCGAGCACCTGGCAGGCGAAGGCCTCATTGAGCTC
>DATEIO010001046.1:0-2628 GCA_035278895.1 Thermoanaerobaculia bacterium
GCTTCGGTTTCGCTGGTCCCCGCCTCGGAGTGGGGGGGCGAGCCGCTGGCCGGGGAGGCGAAGGAGCTTGCGGCCGGAGCGCTCGGCACGTGGGATCTCCAGCCCACCGTTCCCGCCGGGGCGCTGCCGACCGTGCCCTATTTCCTGAGGAAGCCGCTCGTGGGGAGCCTCTACGACTGGACGGGCGTTCCGGACGCGGTCCGCGGCGAGCCCTTCGAGCCGGCGCCGCTCGTGGCCCGCTTCACGTTCACGCTCGACGGCGTGCCGGTCACCCTGGAGCGCGAGGTCGTGCACCGCCACCGGGACCAGGCGCTGGGCGAGGTGCGCCGGCCGATCCGCGTGGTGCCCCGGGTGGAGGTGGCAGAGACCGAGGAGCGGCTCGTCTGGCCGGTCGGCCGGCGGGAGCCGCGGCGCATCCACGTGACGCTCACCTCCCACTCGAAGACCCCGCTCCGGGGGCGGCTCGAAGCGGCGGCGGAAGGGGGCGCGTCCTCCTGGCCCGCGATCGCTTCGCTGCCTTTCGAGATCGCGGCCGAGGGGGAGCAGGCGGGGCTCGATCTCACGCTTCAGCCGCCCAAGGATCTGAAGCCCGGCCGCTACACGCTCCGGCTCGCCGCGGTTCCGGAGGACGGCGGGCGGTTCGACCTCGCCGTGCCGGTGCTCGACTATCCCCACATCCGTCCCACCCCGCAGCCGGAACCGGCGGCGGTCGAAATCGTAGCGGCCGACGTGAAGCTTCCGACCCTGAAGAAAGTCGGCTACGTGCGGGGCGCCTCGGACCGCGTTCCCGAGTTCCTGGCCCAGATCGGCGTTCCCCTGGAGATCCTGGGGCCGCGCGAGCTTGCGGACGCCGACCTCTCCCGCTACGACGCGATCGTGGTGGGGAGCCGCGCCTACGAGACCGATCCCGCGCTCGGCCGGGCCAACGGGCGGCTGCTCGACTACGCGAAGAACGGCGGGCTCGTGATCGTCCAGTACCAGCAGTACCCGTTCATCGAGGGGAAGTTCGCGCCGTTCCCCCTGGAGATCGCCCGGCCCCACGACCGGATCACGGACGAGACGGCGCCGGTGACCGTGCTCGATCCCACGAGCCCGGTCTTCACCATCCCGAACAAGATTGGGCCGGAGGACTGGAACGGCTGGATCCAGGAGCGGGGGCTCTACTTCGCCCACACCTGGGACCCGGCCTACGTGCCGCTCCTTGCGATGACGGACCCGGGCGAGCCGGAGCAGCGCGGCGGCCTGCTCGTGGCGAAGCTCGGCAAGGGGCGCTACGTCTACACGGGGCTCGCGTTCTTCCGCGAGCTCCCGGCCGGCGTGCCCGGGGCGTACCGGCTGTTCGCGAACCTGCTGGCCCTCCCCAAAGACGCCGGGGCCAAGTAGGGGATAAGATCCGCGGAGCCATGAAAAACCTCCGCTTTCCCACCGGCGCTCTCCTGGCGCTCGTTGTGCTGTCCCTCTTCGGGACGGGCTGCGGCGACGGCCGCACCCCGCTGGTCGTCTACTCGCCCCACGGGCGGGACCTTCTGACCCTGATGGAGAAGAGCTTCGAGGAGCGCCACCCGGAGGTGGACGTCCGCTGGCTCGACATGGGATCGCAGGAGGTCTACGACCGCGTCCGCTCCGAAGCCGCGAACCCGCAGGCCGACGTCTGGTTCGGCGGCCCTTCCACGATCTTCTCCCGCGGCGCGGCGGACGGCCTCCTCGCCCCCTACCGGCCGAAGTGGGCGGACGCCATCCCGGCCGAGAGCCGCAATCCCCAGGACCTCTATTTCGCCTCCTACCGGACCGCTCCGGTGCTGGTCTACAACAACCAGGCCGTGAAACCGGAAGAGGCGCCGCAGGACTGGGAGGATCTCCTCGACCCGCGCTGGAAGGGCAAGATCCTCATCCGCGACCCGCTCGCGAGCGGCACGATGCGGACTCTCTTCGGCATGATCCTCGCCCGCTCCGTTCAGGAGACCGGGAGCCCCGAGCGGGGTTTCGCGTGGCTGCGGAGCCTGGACGGCCAGACCAAGGAGTACGTCCAGAACCCGGCGCTCCTGATGGAGAAGCTCAACCGCCGCGAGGGGCTCGTCACCGTGTGGGAGCTTACGGACATGCTCTGGCAGGCCAAGCGCGGCGCCCCCCTGGGCTACAACTTCGCGAAGAGCGGCGCGCCGGTGATCGACGACTCGGTCGGCCTCGTCAAGGGCGCCCGGCACCCGGAGCCCGCGAAGGAGTTCATCGAGTTCGTGGGGAGCGTCGAGGGCCAGGAGCTGGCGGCGAAGGACGCCTTCCGCCTGCCCGCGCGGACCGACGTCCCGGCCAAGAAGCTCCCGGAATGGGCCCGGGACGTGCTCGCCAAGCTCGTGCCCGCCCCCGTCGACTGGAGCCTGATCGAGAAGAACGGTCAGGAGTGGATGTCCACCTGGGACCGCACCATCCGCGCCCGCGGCGGTGAGGCCGCCGCCCGGTAGGGAAGATGGCTCCGTACCTCGTTCTCGAAGGGCTCGACAAGAGCTTCGGCGCGCAGCCGGTGCTCCGCGGGCTCTCGCTCGCCATCGAAAAGGGGGAGATCCTGGCGCTCCTCGGCCCGTCGGGGAGCGGCAAGACCACGGCGCTGCGCATGATCGCGGGCTTCGAGAC
>DATEIO010001047.1:0-7502 GCA_035278895.1 Thermoanaerobaculia bacterium
CCGGTTCACGCTGGAGGACGGCCTGGTCCGGTCCCTGGAGTTCGACGCCAGCACGGACGAGAGGGGGACGACGGCCGGCAAGATGACGTTCACTGACGAGTCCAGGATTCCAGATGCCGAGGACCCGGAAGACCCACGGGCCGGGGATCCGCTCCCTTCGTTCGCGATGACGGCGTCTCTCGATCAAATGACGATCGAGAAGAACCGGGCCTTGCTGAGCGGTACGATCGTCGAATCCACCCATAAGAGCTACGTCGGGAAGTGGGTCCAACTCGTGGTCGAGGACAATGCGGAGAATCCGAGACTCCCGGATCGGTTGGTCTGGAAGGTTTGCACGCCCGTGCCGAAAGGATGGGTCCCCTCGGATGCGGAGCGGAAGGACGATGACGGAGCGTATCTGCATTGGTGGGCCACGGATCTGGAACGGAAAGACGATGTGGGAATTCCGTCCGTGGATCTCCTCGCCGGGGAGAAAAGCTGTTCGGTCCTGCCTCTGTCGGCCTATGCCTTCGCCGACGTGCAGAAGTGGGACGGCGACATCATCGTTCGGCCATAGGAATCCGAGAGCTTCGCCAGAGATTCGGGCCTCGTCCCTTTGCGGGACGAGGCTTTTTTGATTTTTCACAGGGTAGAGACGCTCCCAGCCCGCAACGCACGACCGTCCAAAGGCTCTCACCGGCGAGTCATCTCATACCCGCTCGAAAATCACCGCCGTCGGGACGTCTCCCGTCGTAGGGCCCACGCTCCAGAAGGCGTTCGTGGCCCGAAGAGAGACGTTCCGCCGTCGGCGGCCTTTAAAGGTTGGTGCGTGTCTCACCGGTCGATGCCCTTGGGTCTCTGGTGCGTTGCGGGTTGGGAACGTCTCTACGCCCGATGCTCAGGCGTTCCGGTGGTACGATAAAATCCCCCTTGCAATCGAACCAGCGGGGAAGCGTCATGCCTGGGAAAACGGTCTTCATCAGCTACAGCCACGACTCGGACGAGAACCGGGAGAAGGTCCTGGCGCTCTCCGAGCGGCTGCGGGAGGACGGCCTGGAAACCCGGCTCGACCAGTACCTGAACGGCACGCCCGAGCAAGGGTGGCCCCGCTGGATGCTCGACCAACTCGACGAGGCGAAATTCGTCCTGGTCGTCTGCACCCCAACCTACTACCGTCGGTTCCGAGGTCACGAGAAGCCCGGTAGGGGTAAGGGTGTCGACTGGGAAGGGGTGCTGATCACCCAGGAGATCTACGACGCCAGGAGCCGGACCGTGAAGTTCGTGCCGGTGACGCTCGCATCGGGGCAGGAGCGCTTCATCCCCGAGCCTCTCCGCGGGCACACGCATTACGAGTTGACGTCCGAAGAGCGCTATCAGGACCTATACCGTTTCCTGCGCGGGAAAGCCGGCGTCAAGCCGCGTCCAGTGGGAAAACCCAAACCTATCTCAGAGAGGGTCGCGAAGCTCTTAACGATTAATTCGGCGCCTGCAACGGCAACGATGATCGGCGTCCCCCACCGCAACCCTTACTTCATCGGTCGCGAAACTCTCCTCTCGCTGCTTCATGACCAGCTCCAGAAGAAGGGAATCTCTGCACTTGCCCAAGCGGCGATCCATGGGCTGGGTGGGATCGGCAAGACCCAAACGGCGATCGAGTACGCGCACCGATTTGGGAATCATTACTGCTTTGTGCTGTGGGTACCAGCGGAGAATGAGACTGGACTCAAGACGGTGTATCTGTCGATCGCCCGCGAGTTAGGGTTTATCGATGAGAAGGCCGATCTCGAGACGGCAGCCGCGGCAACGAAGGCTTGGCTCTCCCGTGAGGACGGCTGGTTGCTGATCTTCGACAACGCGGATGATCCCGCCTTAGTACGCAACTATCTACCATCAGTGCGGGCGGGCGGCAAGGTCCTGCTGACCTCCCGGGCGAAATCCTTCGCTAAGGTCGGAATCCGAGAGCCGTTTCGGGTCGAAACCCTGGATCCCGAAGACGCGGTTAAATTTTTGATCGAGCGGACGGGCAACGCAGATACCGAAGCAGCCGCCGTGCTCGCAGAAGAGCTGGGTTATCTGCCGCTCGCCCTTGAGCAGGCTGCGGCGTATATCGAGACGGTCGGTGGTGGCTTCACGGAGTACCTTGCCAGATATCGCCGCCAAGGGCTAGCACTTCTTGAGAAGGGTGAACCGAGCACGGATTACCCTAAGACCGTCGCAACGACCTGGACGTTGAGCTTCACGGCCGTGAAAGAATCCTCGCGCGCCTCCGCCGAGCTACTGACTGCCGCGGCATTTCTTGTGCCGGATTCAGTTCCGATCGAGATCTTCACGCTAGGTGGCTCGGAGCTCGGCGACCTTCTGGCCCAGGCGCTGGAAGGTTCGGACGAGGACCCGCTAGTCTTCTGGGAGCTGATTGAATCTCTGGAGCGCTACTCGCTCGTGGAGCGCTTGCCGGACGAAGCATTCAAGCTTCACCGGCTGGCGCAGGAGGTCATCAAGAATTCGCTGGGCGAGGAGGTGCGGCGGGTTTGGGCTGAGCGAGTGGTCCGAGCATTGAATGCAGCATATCCGTCACCTGAGTTTGATAATTGGGGTCTTTGCCAGAGGTTGCAGCCGAGTGCATTACTGGCTTCCGAGATGACGCGCAGCTATGAGCTAGAGTCCGCCGAGGTTGGTCGGTTGTTCAACCAGGCTGGATATTTTGCCTGGGGTCGGGGCGACCATGCTAATGCCAAGCTCTTTCATGAGTTCTGCCTAAAGATCGCTGAACGCGTACTGGGCGGAGAGCACCTCAATACTTTGACGGCGAGGAACAATTTGGCCGAAATCCTCCGTGATCTTGGTGATCTAGGCGGTGCTAGGAAGCTCCATGAGCAGGCCGTAGAGATCCAGGAGCGTGTTCAGGGTGTGGAGCACCACCTGACTTTGGTGTCGAGGAATAATCTGGCATCGGTTCTTTATGCACTTGGTGATTTCACCGGAGCTAGAAAGCTCCATGAGCAGACCCTAGAGATCCAAGAGCGCGTGCGGGGTGGTGAGCACCCCGAGACCTTGGCGTCGAAGAATAACTTAGCCCAGACCCTCCGTGCTCTCGGTGATCTCGTCAGTGCCAGGAAGCTCCACGAGCAGATCTTAGAGATCCGAGAGCGCATGTGGGGTGGCGAGCACCCCGACACGACGACCTCTAACTGGAACCTGCTCTCGACTGTCCGTCAGCTCAACGACTCTGATGCTGAAGCCTATTTGATCAACAAACTCCGCTGGCTTCTAGACCGCGACGAAGACTCGCTTCCTTCAGCCAGTCAACGGAGAATCCGCCAAAGACTGCTCGACCTCCTCGGCTCCACTTGACCCTCGCCAAGCACCCATACTTTTAGAAGACGTTGTCTCCAACCCACGCCGCTGCGCGGGCTGGTGGAGTCCCGTCCCGGGGTGTGCCCGAACCGGCTGGGGGTTGGGGAGACGTCTCCGAGAAAGGGGAAATCTATGGATTGGAAACACGTCAGGACAGGACTGGCGCTGCTGGCCGCCCTCGGCGCGGCGGTTCCGGCGAGCGCTCAGGCGCCCGACCCGGTCCGGGAGCTTACCCGGGCGGCGGATTTGGTGTTCGTGGGGACGGTAGTGAAGACCGGGGCTGCGAACCTGGAGGTGGTCGAGCCGAACGAGAAGACGGCGGTGGTGCGGGTGGACGAGACGCTCGCGTCCGGTGGCACGCTGGACGACTTCACGGGCCGGGAGGTCACGGTCTTTCTGAAGGACGCTTCGGCGAAGGTAGGCGAGCAGGGTGTCTTTTTCACCACGGTCGGGCTTCTGGGCGAAACCCTCGGCGTCGTGGAGGTCGGGCGCGGGAACGGTCGCCCGGCAGATCTGCGGGCGCAGGTGGCGAGCGCTCGGGGGCAGCTCCGCGCCGAAGAGGTGAGAGCGAGGGTGGCTGCGGCGGATCTCGCCGTCACCGGCCGCGTCGTGAGCGTCAAGGCGGCCGCGGGCGTGGGGCCGAGCAACGGCGTGGTCACGGAGCACGATCCGCAGTGGCGGGAGGCGGTGGTCGAGGTGCGGACGGTTCTTCGCGGACAGGCCACGGAGAGCGCGGTGTCGGTCTGGTTCCCGGGCAGCCTCGACGTGATGTGGGCCCAGGCTCCCAGACTGACCGCGGGCCGGGAGGGCGCCTGGCTGCTGCACCGGCACGACGCCGAAGGCCGCGGCCCGGTCTGGGCCGTTCTCGATCCCAAGGATGAGCTGACGGCCGAAGAGGCACGGATCGCTGCGGAAGGGGTGAATCCATGAACGTCAAGAAAACGAATCTCGCGCTCTTCCTGATCGCGCTGAGCCTCGTTCCGGGGCTGTCTCTGGCGCAGGTGACCGTGATCAACATGATCCCCAATGCGCAGAGCAACGAGACGGGGCAGGACAGCGAGCCGAACATTTCGGTGAACTCGGGGAATATTCAGCAGATCGCGGGCTCGGCCTTCACGAAAAACCCGACGGGGGCCACGACCACGGCTCCGATTTTCGTCTCCACCAATGGCGGCACGACCTGGACGATGAACAACATCGTGCCCAGCGGCAACGGCAGCACGGGTGACATCTCTCTTCGTTTCGGCAGCGCCAATTTCCTTTATACCGGCACGCTGCGTGGAGGCTCGGGCCTTACCCTGAACATCCTGCGCACCTCCAATTTCACGGGGGCGACCACGATGAGCCTGCTGCGCAGCCGTTCGAACGTGGACCAGCCCTATGTGCAGACGGGTCTTTCCGGAACTACGGATCGCGTTTTCGTGGGCGACAACGATCTGGCCGCCGCGAGCGGGCGCACCGCCACGGTGGACCGTACGCTCTCCGGCAAGGTGACCACTCCGACCTGGTCCGCGCTGCGCGCGGAACGGCGCACCACGTGCGGGCAGGACGGTCCGCCGATCCGGACGGCCGTCCACACGGACGGCACGATCTACGCCATTTATTACCGCTACCGGCCGCCGTCTCCCTGCGTCTCGCCCCTGGCTTCGGACGTGATCGTGGTGCGCGACGACAACTGGACTTCGACCAGCCCGCAGTTCGCGGCGTTGACCGACCCGAGTGACGGTTTGGCGGGGCGGATCGTGGTGTCGAACATCCGTGTGCCGTTCATCAACTCCAGCCAGTCGACCTTCGGCCAGGAGCGGTTCGTGAGCTCGAACGTGAGCATCGCGGTCGATCCCACGAACAGCTCGCGCGTCTATATCGCCTGGGCGGACTATCCCGGCGGCATTCCGCCCTACACGCTCCACGTCCGCCGTTCGGACAACCGCGGCGTGACCTGGACGGCGAGCGATCTGATCACGATCAGCAACGCCACCAACCCGGCTCTGGCCGTGAACAGTGACGGGAAGGTTGCCTTCCTTTATCAGCTGAACACGCCGCAGGGCGTGGCGCTGGCCAACCAGCGCTGGGAGACCCATGTCCGCCGCTCGACGGATCTCGGGGTTACCTGGAATGACCTGATCCTGGCGAACACCTCCGCGGCGTCCCCCGCGGTATCGTTCATTCCCTACATCGGGGACTACGTGCACATCCTGGCGCAGGGCAAGGATTTCTACGGCATTTTCTCGGCCAGCAATTTCCCCGACCTGGCCAACTTCCCGCAGGGCGTGACCTATCAGCGGAACGCGAATTTCACCACGAAGCAGCTCTTCCGTACCGATGGGGTGACTGCGGTGGCGGTGTCGATCGATCCGTTCTTCTTCAAGATCGTCGAGCCCTGATCGGTGGTGATGCCCGCTGGGAGCGCCGGCATCCTGCCGGCCGGCTAACCGAAAAACGGAGTTAGTCGGCCGGCGAGACGCCGGCGGTCCCAGGGGGGCGCTTCGAGGGAAGCCTTCAGACGGCTATGGGCTGCAGGCGGGGCAGGCGGTGGAGATGGTCTCGTTGTCTCCGCACATGGGATTGAAGCCCCAGGTGGTGATCGAGCCGTCGCAGTAGACGGTCTTGCCGCCAACGGCCCGGCGATCGTAGGGCTGCGGCGGGCTGATGATGCACGGCCCTCCGCAGCAGACGTCCTGCGGGCCCGGATTCGGGTTGGCGGTCGGCGCCCACGCATAATAGGTTGTGTCCTTCTGGTACCTCAGGCACGCGAGGGCGTCGGGGCTCAGAACGGCTCCGACAAGGGCCAAGAGGAGGCCCAGGGCACAAAAACGCACTACTCGGTTCAACATGCTGCATCTCCTTTACGTATAACTAGCGTTCTTCGGCCGCGGCTGACATCCGGAAAGACCCTGGATCCGGAATCCGGTTTACCCGTGCCGTGTGCCTTTGGTCATCGGTCTATAATCTCGATCCGCCCCGGCCGGCGGTAGAAAGAATCTGCAATTGCAATGAAATTTCGACTTGCCGTCCTCTTCCTTTCGTTGTTCGGGTTTGCCGGTGTCGCGTTCGGGCAGGAGCCGGATGCGGAGGCCCGGGTCGCCGCTCTCGAAGCGCAGGGAAAAAGCCTGGAGCAGGCCGGCGACGTGGCAGGGGCTGCAGCCAGCTTCCGTTCGGCCCTCACGGCTGGCGAGGCCGCCTGGGGCGAGAGTGTGCGGACGGCCCATCTCGCAAATCAGTTGGGCCGTGTCCTGCGGACGCAGAACCGGCTGGACGAAGCCGAGCCGCTCCTGAGCCGCGCCTTGGAGATCCTGAAGCGCGAGGCGCCGGAGAGCCCGGAAATGGCCGAATGCCTCCTGGAGATCGCCTTGGTGGCCTGGGCGCGGGGGGATCTGGAGGCGATGGCGGAGCATGCCCGGCGCGCCGTGGCTCTCGAGGAGCGCTGGGCCCCCGACGGCCCGGCCCTGGTAACGAGCCTGCACACCCTGGGGCGCGCCGTGCTCCAGCAGGGTCGGTTTGCGGAGGCCAACGAGATTTTCCGGCGGGCTCTGGCCATCCAGGAGCGCAAGGCACCGGACAGCGTGCTGACGGCGACGATCCTCAACAGTCTGGGAGCCGCCACCAGGTTTCTCGGGGATATGGAGGCCGCGGTGGAGCTCCACCAGCGCTCTCTGGCGATCCTGGAGAAGGCCGCTCCGGAGAGCCTCTGGGTTTCCCGCAATCTGAACAACCTCGCCGCGATCGCTCGCGACCGCGGCGATCTGGCCAAGGCGGCGGAGCTCTTCGAGCGCGCCCGGGCGATCTGGGCCAAGACCGCTCCCGAGGGCCTGGGCGTGGCCGGGGGCTACGACAGCCTCGGAGAGATCGCACGGATGCGGGGGGACCTGGACGAGGCGTGGAAGCTGCACAGCCGCGCCCTGAAGATGTTCGAGCGGCTCGCTCCCGGCAGTATCGAGACGGCCAATCCGCTCCAGCACCTCGCGGCCGTGGCCGAGGCGCGGGGGGATTTGAGCCTGGCGCAGGATTTCGTGGAACGGGCGTTGGCCATTCACGAGCGTCTGGCTCCCGGCACGATCGACGAGGCGCAGATGCTCTATCAGCTCGGGCGGCTGTACCGCCGCACGCGCCGGACCGACAAGGCGGCGGAGCTGCTCACGCGGGCCGTCGACGCGCTGGAGTCGCAGATG
>DATEIO010001048.1:0-11540 GCA_035278895.1 Thermoanaerobaculia bacterium
GGTTGGCCCCGCCGTCGAAAAAGCCGTCCCTTTCGGTTGACAGGACGATCCGTCCCTGGCTCGCGACCATGAGGTCGTCCCAGGGCCGGATCCGGATGAGGTCCTCCGCCCGCCGCTCCATCACGCCGGGAGAAGTTCAAGTTCCATGCCGGAATCGACAAGAGGCTAAGAATCGAAGGAGCCGGCTGACAGATCCCTGACACATCCCGCCCCGCTGACAGCCGCTCTGACAGGACCTATCGCCAAACTGCAATAACCGATTAAGCCTTGTCAAATCAGTAGTTTGCGAATATCGGCCACATGGTACGGCTCTTGCCTTGCCTGGGAACCAGAATGAAATGGATCTCAGCCTTCAGGGAGGCACATATGAACAAAAAGCTTTCTATCCCGATCTTGGCGATCGTCCTCGCGGCGAGCCTGATGGGCGCCGGACGGGCCGAGGCGCAGTTCCTGCCGTCCTCGGAGCTCCTCCTGCCCTATTTCGAGATCGAGCTTCAGGACCCCGGCTCGACCACGCTGTTCTCGGTCGCCAACTCTCTCGACAAGCCTGTCGAGATTGAAATCACGGTCCACACGAACTGGGGGATCAAGGTCCTGACCATCCCCTCGCAGCTCGCGGCGCACGAGCTCAAGTCTTTCGATCTGCGCCCCTGGGTCACCAAGGGCAAGCTGCCCAGCCAGTCTTTGAAATTGCCCGAGCTGTCGCACTTCGAAGCGGCTCTCTCGGGCGAGCGGTCGCCTCAGGACAATCTCTATTACTCGACCGAGATCGCCCCCGGCGTCGCCACCGGCTACGTTCGGATCAAGGCCCTGGGCACGCCGCGGCCGGCCGCCCTGTTCGGCGACTACTTCATCGTCGACCCGATGCAGGACGCGGCCATGGGCGACACCCTGGTGAGCCTCGACCGCTCCAACACCTGCGTGAACGGAGGCCCGTTCTGCCAGCGCCACGCCCTGCGCTATCTCCAGGACACCGAGTTCGACGAGGCCACGCACGTGGTGCTGTGGTCGAAGCGGGTGGGACAGCCGCAGAAGAGCCCCGATCCGCAGCCGCGCAAGGTCCGCACGGCGGGCACGGTCTATGACGATTCCGGAAAAGTCATGGGCACCGTATCCTTCCCGATCCTCTCCGTGGAGCTGGTCTCCGTGGCCGATCTCGGGCTCTCCAAGGCTTCGGGCTGGGTGGACCTGACCAGCGATCAGCCGCTCTTCATCGCGCTCCATCACAGCTCGCGGAACCATTACAGCATCGCGCTGCAGACCTACTGCCTCCCTCCGAAGCTCGATCCTCCGGGGGATGCTCCCGGAATCTCCCTGCGCAAGCTCACCAACGGCGAGGACGCCAACACCGCCCCGGGCCCGACGATCGCCGTGGGCTCGCCCGTCCAGTGGGAGTACGAGGTGAAGAACACGGGCAACATCGCGCTCAGCAAGATCACCGTGACGGACGACCAGGGCGTGGACGTGAAATGCCCGAAGAGCTCTCTGGAGCCCGGTGAGTCCATGACCTGCACCGGCAAGGGCGTGGCCGAAGCCTGCCAGTACAAGAACATCGGCAAGGCCGTGGGCAAGACGTCCAACGGCACCGAGGTGAGCGCTGAGGACGCCAGCCACTACTTCGGCGGGCAGAGCGCGAAGATCGACATCGAAAGCGCCGTCAACGGCCAGGACGCCGACACGCCGACCGGCCCGGAGATCCAGACCGGCACCGCGGTGAGCTGGACCTTCGTGGTCAAGAACACGGGCGACGTGCAGCTCGCCGGCATCAAGGTCACGGACAGCAAGGGCCTCGCGATCGCCTGCCCGAAGACCAGCCTGCGGCCCGGCGAGTCGATGACCTGCACGGCCTCCGGCACGGCCGCCGCCGGGCAGTTCGCGAGCGTCGCCGCCGTCACCGCCGCTTCGCCCTGCGGCTCGAACGTGACGGACGAAGACCCCGGCCACTACATGGGCGTGGGCCCCGGCATCGAGATCAAGAAGCTCACCAACGGGGCGGACTACACCCAGGCGCCGGGCGCCTCGGTCGCGGTCGGCAGCGCGGTCACCTGGCAGTACGTGGTCAAGAACACCGGCAAAGTGACGCTGACCGACGTCAAGGTCACGGACGACAAGGGCGTCGCCGTCTCCTGCCCGAAGACGACCCTCGCGGCCGGCGAATCCATGACCTGCACTGGCAGCGGCACCGCCGCGGCCTGCCAGTACACCAACCTCGGCACCGCCACCGGCAAGGCCGGCGGCGCCACCGTGAGCTCCGAGGACCGGAGCTGGTACTTCGGCCAGCCCACGGGCGGCATCGACATCGAAAAGTCGACCAACGGGCAGGACGCGGACACCGCTCCGGGGCCCACCATCCCCGTGGGAAATCCCGTCCAGTGGACCTACGTGGTCAAGAACACCAGCAACGTCACCCTTTCCTCCGTCGCCGTGACCGATGACCAGGGCGTGGCCGTCTCCTGCCCGAAGACGACTCTCGCGGCCGGCGAGTCCATGACCTGCACCGGCAGCGGCACCGCCACCGCCGGCCAGTACGAGAACGTCGGCACCGCGACGGCCAAGACCCCCTGCGGGGCGACCGTCAGCGACTCCGACGCGAGCCACTACTTCGGCCAGCAGCAGAAGGCTTCGATCCGCATCAAGAAGTACACCAACGGTGAGGACGCCGACGTTGCCCCCGGCCCGTCGATCAAGGTGGGCGACCCGGTGAAGTGGACCTACATCGTCACCAACGACGGCGAGGTCGCCCTGAGCAACGTCAAGGTGACGGACGACAAGGGCGTCGCGGTCTCTTGCCCGAAGACGACCCTCGCGGCCGGCGAGTCCATGACCTGCACCGGCAACGGCACCGCCACCGCCGGCCAGTACAAGAACATCGGCACCGCGACCGGCACGCCGCCCAGCGGATCGAACGTGACCAGCTCCGATCCCAGCCACTACTATGGCGAGATCACGGGCGACGAGGGTTGCACGCCGGGCTACTGGAAGAACCACACCGACTCCTGGCCGCCGACCGGCTACTCGCCCAGCCAGAAGGTGCAGAGCGTGTTCGGCAACGCCTCGCTCTACCCGAGCCTCGGCTCCGCCACCCTGCTCGGCGCGCTCTCCTTCCAGGGCGGCTCCACCCTCGAAGGCGCGGCGGGCAACCTGCTGCGGGCGGCGGGCGCGGCTCTGCTCGACGCCTCCCACCCGGGCGTCGACTACCCGCGGACGCCGGCAAACGTGATCTCCGACGTGAACGCGGCGCTCGCGAGTGGCAACCGGGACACCATGCTCGCGGTGGCCTCGGCGCTCGACGCCGACAACAACCTGGGGTGCCCGCTGAACTGAAATCCCGCACCCCCTCCTCCCCCTCGCCCCCGGCGGTCCGTCCGCCGGGGGCTTTCGCGTTTTCTTGCCTCCGATCGCTCCTCCTCGTTACACTGAAACCGAAATGCCCGAAGAAACCTGTGAGCTGACTGCCCAGCGTCCGGCCTGGGACGACGGAACCCCCGAAGGAGACCGGAGGCGGCGGAGCCGTGCGCGGGTGCCCGCGCTGACCATCCTCTACCACCCCGATCCCGGCCGGGTAGGGGACCGCGCTTTCCTCGCCGGCCTGTCCGACGGCCGGCCCGCCGCTCTCTCCCGCCTGGAGCCGGAATTCGCGACCCCCGGAACGACCGAGGTCAATCCCCTGGCCGACCGCCACCTGAGCCGCTCGCCGCTCCGGCTCTCCCCCGCAGACAACGCGGGTGCCCTCCGCCTCTCCGTGGGCGAGAGCCGCACCCGCGTGGTGGCGGACGGCACCCTGGTCCCGGACTCCCGGTTGTTCTCGCAACGGGACGTCGAGCGCGGCGTGGTTTTAGAGCTCGCCGAGCGGGTGGTCCTCCTCCTCCACACCTTTCCCACCGAGACGTTCGACGCGCCCGAGCACTTCGGCCTCGTGGGAGAGAGCGAAGCCATCCTGCGCGTGCGGCACGAGATCCGGCGGGTGGCGGACCTGGACGTGCCGGTCCTCCTGCGCGGCGAGACGGGCACGGGCAAGGAGCTCGTGGCGCGGGCCATCCACCAGGCGGGCAAGCGCCGGAACGGCCCCTGCCCCTGCGTGAACATGGGGGCGATCCCTCAGACCCTCGCCACTTCCGAGCTGTTCGGCGCGGTCAAGGGCTCGTTCACCGGCGCCGTGCGCGACCAGGCCGGCTTCTTCCAGCGGGCCCACGGCGGCACGCTGTTTCTGGACGAGATCGGCGAGGCCCCCGCCGAAGTGCAAGTGATGCTGCTCCGGGTCCTGGAGACCGGCGAGATCCAGCGGGTGGGCGGCCAGGACACCCAGAAAGTGGACGTCCGGCTGATCGCGGCGACCGACGCCGACCTCGAAGAGGCGATCGAAGAGGGGAAATTCCGCGCCCCCCTGCTCCACCGGCTCGCGGGCTACGAGATCTACATCCCCCCCTTGCGGGAGCGCCGCGACGACTTCGGGCGCCTCCTCTTCCACTTCCTCCGCGAAGAGCTGCGGGCCGCGGGTGAAGAGCACCACCTCGAACCACCCCCGGCGGACAGCCAGCCCTGGATGCCCGCTTCCGTCGTGGCCCGCCTCGCGCGGCACGACTGGCCGGGCAACATCCGCCAGCTCCGGAACGCCGTGCGCCAGATCGTCATCGGCAGCCGCTCCTTCGACACCGTCCAGATCGGCCCCCAGGTCGAGCGCCTCCTGCGCGAAGCCGCGCCCCCGGTCCACCCGGCCGACGCCGCCCTGGAGAGCACCTTCCAGATTCCGTCCGCCCCGCGCAGAAAGCCGGCCGCGGAATACCGGATCCCGTCGGAGGTCTCCGAAGCCGAGGTGCTGGAAGCCCTCCGCGCCAACCGCTGGGAGGTCAAGCAGGCCGCCGAGCAACTCGGCATCTCCCGCCCCTCGCTCTACGTGCTGATGGAAAGGTTCGGCTCGATCCGCAAGGCGGTCGATCTCGAGCGGGACGAGATCCTGGCCACCCGCGAAGCCTGCGGCGGCAACCTGGACGCCATGGTCGCCCGCCTGGAGGTCTCGAAAAGGGGGCTTCAGCAGCGGATGAAACAGCTCGGGATCGAGTAGCTCAGCTCAGCCCCGGCGGGAAGCTCGTATCTACGCGGGTGGCCGAGGCGACCATCTCCTTGGCGGCGGTCACATAGGGGAGGAGCGACACGAGCCCTCCCTTGGTGAGCTTGAGCTTCCCCCGGATCAGCCCGGGGATGGGCTCCAGATCGCCGTCCAGCACCCGCTTCCAGGTCTTCGCGTCCGCGGCGATCACGTAGTGCGCGGCCTCGACGTCCGCCGGAGTCGCGGTCCGCGCCTCGCGGCAGTCCCCCTCGAAGAGATCGAGATAGACCGCCCGCTCGGGCAAGCCCAGCTCCGGGGCTGCCTTCATCGTGAGGACCATGGGCCACTGCCACTTCCGGGCCGCCTCCCGATACTCCTCGTTGGCCCGGATCTCCTTCCCCCAGGCCTCCGCCCATTCGTTCGTGAACATTTCGTAGGCCATGATGGACCTATCCTATCGCGACTCCCGGGCCTCCGGCGAACCGCTCCGAGAGGAACCCGACCGTGGCCCGGAGGATCTCACGCGACCGCTCGTCGTCGTCCATCGCGTCGAAGCCGTGGCGGCCCGTGGGGTGGGTCAGGACCGTGAGCGGCACGTTCTTCGCGAAAGCTTCTTGGACGAACAGGCCGACCGAGCGGTTGATCGCGGGGTTGTCGATCGCCACGCGGGCGACGAAGACCGGCGGGACGTTCCCGTCCTCGCGGGCGCGCAGGCTCTCCACGGGAGAAAACCTTTTCAAAGCCTCGTCCTCGAAGTCCAGGAGGCCGTAGTAGGAGACGAAGCCGCGGACGAAGGGCGGCGGGTCGGCCAGGAAGGACGCGAGGAGCGGTCCGCCGCCGGAAAAGACCCAGACCGCGATCCGGTCCGCATCCACGCCCAGCGCCTCCGCGTTCTCGCGCACGTGGCGGATCGCGTCCTCGACGTCGCTCGCGGCCGTGCCGTACTGATCCATTCCATGCAGGCGGTGATTGAACGTGACGCCAACGAACCCCGAGGCCGCCGCGAGCTGGCCGTGGGACACGAAGATCCCCCAGTCCGTGGGCTCGGTCCGCAGGTTCGGAGGGATCGGCCCGCCGTGCACGAAAAAGACGGCCGGAAGGGCCTCCCCCGCTTTCCGGTCCGGCGGCGTGTAGACGTCCATCCGGAGCTCCGCGCCGCCGTCCGTCTTGTAGACCAACCCCTTTTGCACGGCCGCCCGGTCCATGCCCGGCACCGTGAGCACGATCCGCATCGGCAGAATCGGCTTGAGCGCTTCCGGATCTTCCCGTTCCATTCCGCCGAATCTATCACCTCAGACCGCGCCGGCGGGGGGAAGCTCCCCATCGGTTAAACTTCCCTCTCCGAAGGGAGACCGCCCCATGCCTCACCGCCCCATCAGACTCCTCGCCACCGCCGCCTTCCTGGCCGGCCTTCTCTCCGCCGGCTGCGCGCCCGACGTCTCCGGCGAGTGGCGGCTCCCGGATCCCGCGGTCTCCTCCGTCGAGGCCTCCCCCGCAGCCTGCTTTGAGCTGCCCGTCCAAGGCTATGTCCCGCGGGACGGCTGCCTGGAGTTCCTCGACCGCAACCCGGCCTACCAGAACCGGCGCCACGTGGCGGACGACTACTGCGTGGTGCAGGGAACCCGCGTCAACGCCGCCGCGGCCGGCCGCGTGATGTTCGCGGACGAAAACGGCGACTGCCCCAACTGGGGCCACCTGATCGCCATCGAGCACCAGCTTCCGGACGGAAAGAAGGTCGTCACCCTCTACGGCCACACGCTCCCGAGCGTCCGCCCCGGCGACCTCGTCGAAAAAGGGCAGCAGATCGGAGTCATCGGCCACTATCCTTGCTGGGTCGACCACCTCCACTTCGCCGTCTACGAGAGCGCCTACGACGCCCCCGTCGACGTCTACGCCGACTGGATGCTCGGCTATCTCCGCAGCGAAGACGCCCCCGTCGCGCCCTGGACCGAGCCGGTCACCTTCGTCCAGCGCCACGCCGCCTGCCCCGGAGACGCCACGGCCACGGCCGGAAACCACACCTTCCGCACCCAAGGCCGCCAGCGCATCGTCACCCTCCGCTGGACCGACCCCGAAGAGCGGGCTCCGTCCATCAAGCGCATCGTCTACGAATATCGAGACGCCACCCGCAAGCTCCGCACCGGAAAAGGAGACTTCAAGCTCGCCCGCGGCGCCGCCGGTAAAGGAATCTACCGCTGGACGGGGATCGTCAACGGCACCGCCTTCCGCTTCTACACCGAGTGGGAAGATGCGCGGGGTCATGAGATCCGGTATCCGGCGGAGGGGTGGTTGCCGTAGCGGGCTGTCTAAACAGGAAAAGCAAATGACACTGGACATCCGAAGCGACGCTCCTGAAGACTTCGACTTCATCATCGGCACATGGCAGGTAAGACATCGCCGTCTGAAGTCGCGTCTCACGAAGTCCACCGAATGGATCGAGTTTGACGGTCTCTCGTCGACTCAGAAGGTCCTGGGCGGTTTTGGCAACCTGGAAGACAACCGTCTCTTCTTTCCGGAGGGAGAGGTTCGCGCTGTCGCTCTGAGATCCTTCGACCCGTCCACAAAGACCTGGTCGATCTGGTGGCTCGATGGGCGCTACCCGGCGGAGCTCGGAAAGCCGGTCGTCGGCACGTTCTCCCAAGGAACGGGACTCTTTTACGGGGATGACGAGCACGACGGCAAGCCGGTCAAGGTGCGCTTTCTCTGGGTTCCTAAAGATGCGAACCACGCCCACTGGGAACAGGCCTTCTCGGACGACAACGGACAGACGTGGGAGACCAACTGGACCATGGAGTTCAGCAGGATTTCGTGAGTCGCCCGGAAGCAGCGCCAATGGAGAAGGTGCCGTGCATCCAGTGTGGGAACTTGATTCTTCCACGAACCGTTGAGAAGACGGGCGGGCTGTGCATGCCTTGTAAAAATGGAGCCATGCGCTGCCCCTGCAGCCGGTGCGGAAAGTTGACTTTCGTGAGCAGGCAGCCGATCCAGCCCATCCTCTGTTCGATCTGCTACAACCAGGAACGCCCTACCGAGATCGACGAGTTCATTCGGAAGCATGGAGGAGGGGATTGTTCTCTTCTCTCCAGGCTTTACAGGCTGGACGAGCGTCTCCGGCGAGAGCGCAAGGATGCCTGGATCGGGTTGAACCTGATGGATCCGCCCGAACGCTCCGAGTCCGACTCCGCACCGAGAAACAGCATTGCCTTTGCGGAAGTGGGCGTCGACTACGTCCACTTCAATCTCATCTCCTGGCGAGGCCGTGTCTCGGATGACTCGGCCGTGGTCCTTACGTTTTCCGGAGGCGATGAACCTGCCAGCGAGCAGAACCTGCTGGTCGGCCAGAGTCTCTACGAGTTCCTCTGCCTTGGCGCCCGGGCCGGCTTCGCTCCGCTGGGAGACCTTCCCTATCACTGGGATAAGGCGATCGAAGAGTTGGAGAACGATCCGGTCCTAGACGAAGCCGGGAAAGATGAACGGGAAGTCCTGCGGATCTACCGTGAGGAGCTTCAACTGAAGCCGTGGCCCCGGGTCCGCGAGCGGCTGGAGGAGCTTCAGCGTCTGCGGAAGACCCTCCTACGCTTCTAGAAGGCTCAAAATGTCGGGAATCGGTCTGCTGAATGAGAAAGCCCTCCACGCATCTCTCAAACAGTGGTACGCACGGCAGGGAGATCGATTTGAAGTCCCGGTCAGCGGGTTCGTCATCGATATCGTTCGAGACGATCTGCTGATCGAGATCCAGACCGGCAGTTTCGCATCCATCAAGTTGAAGCTCAATCGCCTGGTGCGTTCCCATCAGGTACGCCTGGTCTATCCGATTGTCCAGGAGAAGTGGATCATCCGCACCGCGACCGGCGATCCCGGTCGCGTCGTTCGCCGCAAGTCACCCAAGAGAGGGCGGTTGGAGGATCTGTTCTGGGAGATGGTGAGTATTCCGCAGTTGTTGTCGCACCAGAACTTTTCCTTTGAAGTGTTGATGATCCAGGAGGAACAGGCGAGGCGGTACGAGGGGAAGCGGCAATGGCGCCGGAAAGGATGGGGGATCGAAGCGCGCCGGCTGCTGGAGGTTCTCGACCGGCGTTTGTTCAAGGAGCCGGCGGACTGGCGAGGGTTTCTTCCGGAGGGGTTCGAGTCCTTCACGACGGAAGACCTCGCAACGGCGATGGGCACGGGCAGGGACCTGGCCCAGAAGATGGCGTATTGTCTGCGCGAAGGGGGCGTGATCGAGTTGATCGGCAAGCGGGGGCGGGGCAATCTGTATCGAGTTGCGGGGACCTGACAACGGCGGGCACCTGGAAGTCAAGAGCGTCGTGACGGGTATCAGCCGCCCTGTCCGGACGAGGGCTGATACCCGCCAACTCTCGAGGAACAGGGAGTTAGCAGAGCTTGCTCGTGCAGGTTCTCCCGCAAGTCGCGCAGGTGGCTTGACCGCTGCAGCAGTTGGTGTAGGTGCAGTCAGTAGTGGCCGCTCCTGCCGCCTCCTGCAGGTGGAGGTGGTCGAGTGAGCGTAACGTTTCCCGGTTCAGCTCGAGTTTCTTGATTCTTTTCTTCACGTTGTCTCCTTCGAATTTGAGGGCCGCCGATGATGCAGCCCTATCTTCAAGGGTGCCTGCCAGTCCGAAAAGCGAGCCCGGGCAGGTCCCTCTCGGGAGGCGGCTCAATGCGGAAAAACCAGGCAGGCGGCAGATAACGGAAAGGGAGCGCCGAATTCTCGAACGGGGAGCAGAGCCTTAGGATGCCTCCCCGAGTCTTTCAACACCTCGCAGGGCGAGGCAACGCGACGCAGAATTCCTGAATGCCTTGCAACGCCTTAGGACGCCTCGCCGAATCTTCCGCTGCCCCGCAGAGTTTTCTGGCGCCGCGCAGAATTTTCCGGCGCGCCACAGAATCTTCCGGCGCCGCACAGAACTTTAGGGCGCCTCACAGAATCTTCCAGCGCCTCGCAGAATTTTGCAGCGCGGCCCGGAATCTTCCAGCGTTTCCCGTAATTTTACAGCGGCTCACAGAATTTTCCGGCGGTCCCCAGAATCTTCTGCCGCTCGTTGAAAAATTCCGGAGCGCGCTGGAGATCTCTGCGAGCCGCTGTAATTTTCCGGGAAACGCCGTAGATTTCTGCGGCTCTCCGGAAGATTCTGGGAAGCTCCGTAAGATTCTGCGGGACGGTGCAAAACTCTGCCGCGCTCGGGAAAGTTATGCCGATCTCCGGAAGATTCTGTGGCGCGCTGCAAAATTCTGCGCGGCTCGGGAAGATTCTGTGAGCCGCCCGAAGATTCTGTGGCGCGTTCCTAAATTCTGTGCGCCTCTCGAAGGCTCTGGGGGACGCTTCAAATCCCGGGGAAGGGTTACGGAGCTCCGCGCCTCGTTGCGCCGCGGCGAGCCGGCGGCTAAGATTCTGCTCTCTCATCGTTTGTTCAAGGAGACGCCTATGCGCCGGATGTTCGTCCTTTGTCTTCTGGCCCTCCTCTCCAGCGGCTGCACGCGGATGGTGCGGGATTCCTGCAAGCTCGGCCCTTCGGGGCCGATTCCGGATCTGGGTCCCTGCGCGCTGAACCGCCCGGCCGGGGAGGCGTTGCCGTTCACGAACCTGGCGGTGGAGGGCGGCGGGGTGAAGGGGATCGCATATGCGGGGGCTCTCGAGGCGCTGGAGCAGGCGGGGGTGCGGTCGCAGATCCGGCAGATCGCAGGGACGTCGGCCGGGGCTTTCTCGGCTCTCCTGATGACCTTGGGTTACGAGGCGAAGGAGATCCAGAGAATCCTCCTGGGGACGAATTTCGCGGATTTCGAGGACGACGGCGAGGCCGGCCCGCTCCGGCTGGTCCGGGAGTTCGGGTGGTTCAGCGGCGACTTCGTGCTCTCGTGGCTGGAGTGCCGCGTGAAGGAGAAGACCGGCAGCCCCGGCACCACCTTCCGCGATCTTCACGAGGCGAAGAATGCCGACGGCACGCCGCGCTATCCGGACCTCACCATCATCACCACCAACCTGAACCGGAACGCCTCGGTCGAGCTTTCGCACCGGACCGTGCCCTGCATGCCCGTGGCGCTCGCGGCCCGGATGTCTTCTTCGATCCCCCTGCTCTGGAACGCGGTCGAGCTCGACCTGGGGCCTTTCCGGGGACCCGACTGCGGGAAGACCGGCCAGAAGATGGGCCAGGACGTGTTCGTGGACGGCGGCGTGCTCTGGAACTATCCAATCGATTTCTTCGACGATCCAGCCCCCAACATCCAGACCTTCGGCCTCTTCCTTTCAAAGCCCACGAACAGCGCCAAGGAAAGGGCGCGGATCCGGGACCTCCCGGAATACCTGAAAAACGTCTACACCACGCTTCTGGACGTCCAGGTCCAGTCCTTCGACCGCAGCGCGTGCGACCAAGCGCGCACCATTCAGATCGACAACCTGGGCATCGGCACGACCGATTTCAACCTGACTCGCGAGCAGCAGCTTGCGCTTGTGAAATCGGGGTTCCAGGCGACTTGCAGCTATCTTCAGGGATGGAAG
>DATEIO010001049.1:0-5376 GCA_035278895.1 Thermoanaerobaculia bacterium
CGGGTCTCCAGGGTGACGTCCACCTGGGCCTCCCAGAAGCCGGCGTGCTTGAAGACGCGGTCGTGCTGAACGCGCACGACGTTGCCGCCGCAGCGGGCAATCCCCTGGAGGAGCTCGGCCAGAGCCCCCGGGCGGTCGGAGACGTGGGTGCGGAACCGCACGAGGCGGTAGCTCTCCACGAGAGACCGGTCGATGATGCGGGCCAGAATGGCGATGTCGATGTTGGCGCCGGAAAGGACCATGACGACGTTCTTGCCTTCGAGGTCCGGGAACCGGCGCTCCATGACCGCGGCGAGGGCGGCGGCGGCCGCTCCTTCGGTCACCGTCTTCCCCACTTCGAGCATGCGGATGATGGCGGTCCGGATCTGGTCCTCGGTCACCGTCTCCACGGCGTCCACGTAGCGCAGCACGTGCTCGAAGGTAAGGTCGCCCGGCTGCTTGACCGCGATGCCGTCCGCGACCGACCGCGCGACCGGGCATTTGAGGATCCGCCCGGCGTGGAAGCTCTCGGCCATGGATGGGGCGGCCGCGGTTTGTACTCCGTACACGCGGACGGACGGTTTCTTCCCCTTGATGGCCGTGGCGATCCCCGAGATCAGTCCGCCGCCGCCGATGGGGATGACGACCGCGTCCACGTTGGGGATCTGCTCCAGGATCTCGAGGCCGATCGTCCCCTGCCCGGCGATCACCAGCGGGTCGTTGAAGGGGTGGACGAAGGCGAGCTTTTCGCGGCAGGCGATCGCGTGCGCCTCCTCGTAGGCCTCGTCGAAGACCTCGCCGGCCAGGACCACCCGGCCGCCCAGCTTGCGGGTGTTCTCGATCTTGATCAGCGGCGTCGTCTGGGGCATGACGATGGTGGCCGGCGCGCCGGCCTGGGATGCGCTGAAAGCCACTCCCTGGGCGTGGTTGCCCGCGGACGCAGTGATAACGCCCCGGGAGAGCTCTTCGGGAGAGAGCGAGCCGATCTTGTTGTAGGCCCCGCGGACCTTGAAGGAGCCGGTGAGCTGGAGGGTCTCGTACTTGAAGTATGCGTTCGTCCGGAGCTCGCCGGAGAACGTCCGCGACTTGAGGCAGGGGGTGTTCTTGACTACCCCCTTGATCCTCGTGCGCGCCTCTTCGATGTCGTTCAGATCGATCACGCGGTGCCCGCCTCCTGCAATCGGTGGCGGGAGCATAGCAGGAGCTACGGCGTCAGGGCGCTCCCGGTCCCAGAAGGGAGGAGCTCTCGGAGGAGGTCTCCTGGGGCTTCGTGGCGCTCGCGTTTTCGAGCAGGGCACCGGCCAGGCTCGAGCGGACCTGGCTCGCGAGCCCGGCGTCGAGCTCCACGGCCTTCTGGAACGCCTGCCGGGCGGCTTCGAGGTCGCCGCTCCGGGCGAGCATGTAGCCGAGCTGGTCGTAGGCCCGGGCCCGGCGCTCGGGAGCGGTCAGTTGGGAGAGGGCCAGGCGGGTCACCTGGAGCGCCGATTTCGTATCGCCGGCTCCGCAGTAGGCTTTCGCGACGCCCAGGAGACAGTCGGGGCAGGAGCCGCCCGCGAGCTCGCTCGCGCGCTCGAACTCGACCGCCGCCTTCTTGTACTGCCCCTGGCGGACGAGCTGCTCCGCCCGGTCGAGCGCCCGCGCGGCGTCCGCTTCGAGAGCCGGGCTCTGGGCCCACGCGGAAGAGCCGGAGAAGAGAAGAGTCAGAAGGCCGACCAGCGTAAGAAGAGGGTAGTTGCGATTCCGGGTGTTCATGTCTTTCAGTCTCCTCAGAGGCTGTCGGCCTCGTCTCTATGTGAACGCGGGCGGCTCGAACTTCGTCTTCCTGTTTACGTACCAGGAAGGCCGGCCGTCCGCCGACGTCCTGGTCTATAGACAAGATCCGTGCCAACTTTGGAGGAACCTCCGATGCACCGACCCTTCCATGCCTCGCTCCGCGGCCTCGCCGCGGCGCTCATCCTGGCGGCCCTGCCGGCCGCCGCAGCCCCGGCCCCCGTCCCCGAATGGGTGCAGAGGAGCGACGAAAACACCCAGGTTCTCCTGGAAGTGCTCGCCCGCTTCGCCCCTGAGGGTGCGGGCCAGCTCGGCGTGCCCGGCCTGGACGAGCAGATCCTCGACCTCACACCCGGCTTTCAGGAGCGAACCCGGGCCGCGACCCGCAAGGCTGCGGACGAGCTTCGCCGTCGTCTCGCCGCCGAAAAAGACCCGGCCGTGCGACAGGACCTCCAGATCCTGATCCAGTCGACCGAGGACAATACGCGGGGCGACGAGATGGAGGACAAATACTTCCTCCCCTACTTCAACGTCACCCAGGTCGTCTTCGGAGGGCTCCAGGCCCTGCTCGACGACCAGGTCGAGGCGAGCCGCCGCCCCGCCGCCCTCGTCCGCCTGAAGAAGTACACGGGGATGGCGCCCGGCACGAAGCCGCTGGCCGTCCTCGGCGAGGACTACGTCCGCACTAAGCTCTCCGACCCGAAGCTCCTGGGCCCGTTCAAGGACCAGGTCGAGCGCGATCTGGCGACCAACCAGACCGTGGTCGCCGGTATCGGCGAGCTGTTCCAGAAATACGGGATCAAAGGCTACGAGGAGCCCTACGCGAAGCTCAAGGAGCAGCTCGCGGCCTACGACGCGTTCGTCAGGAAGGAGATCCTCCCCCGCGCCCGCACCGACTTCCGGCTGCCGCCCGAGGTCTACGCCGAGAGCCTGAAGCAGGTGGGCGTCGACATGCCGGTCGAGGAGCTCGTGGGCCGCGCCCAGGTCGCCTTCCGGGAGATCCAGAACGAGATGGAGGCGCTGGCTCCCCTGGTCGCCAAGGAGAAGAAGATCGCCGCGACCGGCTACCGGGAGGTGCTCCGGGAGCTGAAAAAACGGCAGATCGTAGGCGAGGCGATCCTCCCTCTCTACGAGGAGCGCATCCGGGGGCTGGAGGAGATCATCCGCAGGGAGAAGATCGTGACGCTCCCCGACCGGCCCATGAAGTTCCGCCTGGCGACCGAGGCCGAAAGCGTGAGGAGCCCCGCGCCTCACATGCAGCCGCCGCGGCTGATCGGCAACACCGGCGAGATGGGCGAGTTCGTCCTGCCGCTGCGCATCCCCGGCCCGGAGGGCCAGAAGAACCTGGAGTTGGACGACTTCACCTACGATGCCTTCTCCTGGCCGCTCACCGCCCACGAAGGACGACCGGGCCACGAGTTGCAGTTCGCGTCCCTGGTCGAAAAGGGGGTCTCGAAGGCGCGCGCGATCTTCGCCTTGAACAGCGTCAACGTCGAGGGCTGGGGCCTCTACGCCGAGGCCGAGGTCAGGCCCTATCTGCCGCTCGACGGCCAGCTCGCCACGCTCCAGAGCCGCCTCGCCCGCGCGGCCCGCGCGATCCTCGACCCCAGCCTGCAGAAGGGGACGGTGACCCGCGAGGAAGCCATGCGCATCCTCCGGGAAGAGGTCGGCCTCTCCGAGGGGATGGCACTTCAGGAGGTGCAGCGCTACACGTTCCGGAGCCCGGGGCAGGCTACCGCCTACTTCTGCGGCTACACGCGCCTGATGGAGCTGCGCGCCGAGGTGGAACGGCTCCTGGGGCCGAAGTTCGACCGCCAGAAGTTCCACGACTTCCTCCTCTCCCAGGGGACCCTCCCGCCGTCGCTCCTGCGCCAGGCGGTTCTCGAGGAGTTCGTTCCGAAGCAGAAGGGGTAGTTGGCACCGTCCTTGCTCTTTAAGTTCTCTCGAAAAGGGCCGGGGGAAGTCTGCCCGGCCCGTCCTTCCATCGGGTAATCACAGCACGGAAAGAGAGGACAACCATGAGTCACCGAAGCACTCACGCCGCCGCTTTCGCCCTCGCGGGCTTGATGACGCTCACCCCGGCCTTCGCCTGGCAGAACCAGGGGACCACCACCGCCCCACAGACCCGGTCCCAGAGCGGCAACCAGGAGCAGGGCGCGCTCTCGCCGCAGGACCGCAAGTTCGTCACGGAAGCGGCCCAGGGCGGCATGATGGAGGTCGAGCTCGGCCGCCTCGCGAGCGAGCGAGCCTCGAACGCGGAGGTCAAGGCCTTCGGCCGCCGCATGGTCGAAGATCACACCGCGGCCAACGAGAAGCTGAAGCAGGTCGCCAAGGAGCGGAGCCTCACCCTGCCCACGGAGATGACCGCCGAGCAGAAGCAGGAGCGCGACCACCTCTCCCGGGCCACGGGCGCCGAGTTCGACCGGATGTACATGAGCCACATGGTGAAGGATCACCAGAAGGACGTCTCCGAGTTCGAGAAGCAGACCCAGAAGGGTGAGGACGCGGGAGTCCGCTCCTTCGCCCAGCAGACGCTGCCGACGCTGCGCGAGCACCTGCAGATGGCCCAGCAGGTCGCTTCGACGGTCGGCGCCGACCACGGCAATCACAGCGGCCACTCCGGTCACTAGATTGCGGGATGCCGGGGCGCGGACGTGGCGCCCCGGCTACAATCCCCGGCCATGACCGGCACCCTCGAACGCCTCCCTCAGACCCGCGCCGCTCTCGAACAAGGAATCCGCGAAGGGCTCCACCTCGGAGCGCAGATCTACGTCTCGCTCCGCGGAGAGACGGTGGCGGACGGGGCCGTGGGCGAGAACCGCCCGGGCGAGCCGCTCACGCCGGACCACCTGATGCTCTGGCTCTCCTCGACCAAGCCGGTCCCGGCCGTGGCTCTCGCCCGGCTCTGGGAGCAGGGAAAGCTGGATCTGGACGATCCGGTGGCCCGCCACATCCCCGAGTTCGCGGCGAACGGCAAGGAGGGGATCACGCTCCGCCACCTCCTCACCCACACGGCCGGCATTCGGACCCTGAACACCGGCTGGCCCGAGCTGCCTTGGGAGGAGATCATCGCCCGGCTCTGCGCGATGAAGTCCGAGCCCCGCTGGGTGCCGGGCCAGAAGGCTGGCTATCACCAGGCGTCGAGCTGGTTCATTCTCGGGGAGGTGATCCATCGCGTGGACGGACGGCCCTTCTCCACTTTCGTCCGCGAAGAAGTCTTCGAGCCGCTGGGGATGACCGGCTCGTGGATCGGCATGCCCCCGGAGCGGTACCGCTTTTACAAGGAAAGCGGCCGGATCGGCGCGATGTGGAACACGGGAACCTCCCCGCCCGTCTCTCACGGCTGGAACACGGAAGAGCGCTGCATGAATCCCAGTCCCGGAGGCAACGGCTACGGCCCGATGCGCGAGCTCGGACGCTTCTACGAGATGCTGCTCGGCCGGGGGACCCTGAACAGCCGGCGCATTCTCTCTCCCCAGACGGTCGAAGCTCTGACCGCGCGGCACCGGGCCGGGATGGTGGATGCGACCTTCAAGCACGTCCTCGACTGGGGCCTGGGCTTCATCATCAACTCCGTCCAGTACGGCGCGGAGACCGTGCCCTACGGCTACGGCCACCACGCCTCGA
>DATEIO010001050.1:0-4360 GCA_035278895.1 Thermoanaerobaculia bacterium
ACCAGGAAGGACAACGCGTAGAGGACATACGTCCTCCGCAGCCGCCCCTCCCGCCGCCATCCTTCGGGGACGAAAAACCATCCCCAATGGAAACAGAAGAGCGCGGCCGTGAGGAGATAGACGAGCCCCTGGTGGCGTGGCGAGCCGAAGCGGGTGAAGTCCTCCACTCCGAGACCCAGAGCGAGATACCAGGCGAGCGGCAGAAGCCCCGCCACGAGCCCGCAGACGATGGCGTGGAGCCACCGCCGCTCGAAAAGCCACGCACACCCCACGAAGAGGGCAAGGGTGAGAAGCGTCGGCTTCACCAGGATCGCCAGGGCCACGACCACGCCGAGGAGGACGGCGCGCGAGAGAGGCCCGTCCTTCCAGCGCAGGAAGAGGAACACGGTGAGGACTGCGAAGAAGAAGGCCCCGGTGTCGAGCATCACCGGCAGCCCCCACTCGATCATCGGCATCGCGGTCGTGAAGAGCGCCGCCGCGAGGAATCCGGCCATCTCGTAGAGGAGGAGCGTCGTTCCGATCCAGAGGAGGGCGTTGATGGCGAGGAACCCGGCCTCGATCCCCACGAACCGCGCGAGGACGGACGCGAGCCCCGGCACCACCGGGTTGAACAGGCGGTAGCGCATCAGGGGGACGTCCGCCTCGGCGATCGGATATCCCGCGAAGTTCGCGGCCACGAGGAGATAGCCCGTGCTGTCCTCCCCGTAGACGGCCGACCAGCCATTGATGCGGGAGAGGGTGTTCAGGAGGACGGCGGAGACGGCGATCTGGACGAGGGTCAGGACGACGAGGATCGCGCGGTGGCGTGCGGACGTGGCGTTGGTCATGCCCATGACATCCACCCAAGGGCAGCGTTAGGGGCGCAATGAATTGCGCCCCTACAAATCTGCGAGCGGGTTTCCCGATGCGGGGGCGACAGACGCACCGCGTGCGTTGTAGGGGCGCAATTCATTGCGCCCCCTCCTCCCCGTCCGGGCCCGCGATTGCCGGCGCAGCCACTACCTCCACCTGCGCCCGGTAGACCTTGCCGCCGTTTTTATCCGCAAACCAGGCGATCTGCTCGAACACGGGGTCGAGCACAAGCGTGTACGTGCCCGGCGTGGGGGGAGCCTTCACCGTCTGCCGCGCGTTCACGCTCTCCCCGGGCGGTACGGCGCGGGGCAGCGGCGTGCGCTCGCCTTCCCAGACCACGGGCTTTCCCGCCGCGTCCAGCCAGTGGTAGGAGAGGTTGATCCGCGCGGCGGCCTCGACGGGCCAGGTCTCGCGGCTCCGGTTCACGAGCTTCACGCCGACCAGGAAGGTCTCCCCCGCCTTCACCTGGCGCGGCACCCGGGCGAAGACCCAGTCCAGCGCATAGAGGTCCTTGTCCAGCCCCACGGAAGGGCCCAGATAGGTCAGCTCGGCACCGGTATAGAAATCCTCCTGGGTCTTCGGCGTCCAGGCGAAATAGGTGCAGGGCGGCTCCGGCGTCTCGACCGTCCAGGTCCGGTTCTGCCCCCGTGCCGTCTTCATCACGAGCTTGTAGACGTAATAGCGCTGCCCCCGCGTCCAGCTCACCCGGTCCCAGCCGCCGGGCGCGAGATCCACCCGGCGCGCGTCCCCCTCGGGAGGAACCTTGCCGAACTCGAGCCGCTCGCGGGCATCTCCCAGGGAGACGTCCACCACGTTTCCCGGCACCCGGTTGAGGACGATGAACGACATCCGCTCGACCGGCTCGAAGGTCTCCAGGAACAGCTCGGCGGGAGCCCCGGCCTCGATCCACAGGCTCTCCCCCATGGGAAGGACCTGGTCCCGCCGGGCCACGATGCGGGCTCCGGAGCGGCCGATCCGGTGATAGCCGGGGATGCCTTGCAGCGACAGCTCCACGGGGAAGAGCCGGAACGGAGCGTTGCGCACGTGGGACTGGAGCGTGGGAAACGCGACCGTCAATCCCAGAGGCTGGAAGAACAGGGTCGACAGGTAGAGCCCGGCCCAGCCGAAGCCCACGGCCGGAATCCACGACGGGGTGATCCGCGTCACCAGGAAGAGAAACGCGGGATAGGCGTTCACGAAGTAGCGATTGCCCACGAACCCGCCGCCTCCGTGCCAGTTGAACGGAATCCAGAGGAGGAAGAACAGGGCCACGATCGCGAGAGATCCCAGGTTCACCCATCCCACGCCCGAGCGCCTGCCGTGGAGTAGAAAGAGCACGACGGAGAGGACCGCAAACGGGAAGTAGAGGAGCAAACCCGTGTGCCGCCCCCAGAGGAAGTAGCCGAGGTTCTCGGAGAACGATTCGAGATTGACGTCGGGGATGCGGAAGATCCAGAACCAGGAGCGCGCCTCACCCGCCTTCTGGGCCGCGGCGTGGACCGGCTCGGCCGTTGAGGTCTCCGGCTGGATCGGCATCTCGCCGGGCTTACAGATGCGCAGGCCCGCCCGCTCCATCCCCAGGTACGCCGAGGGCTTGCCCGTGAAGGCGATCGACACCCCGGCGGCCAGTCCCACGGTCAAGGCCGCGCCTGCGAGCCACGCGCCGATCTCCCGAAAGCGCCGGGCTCGCGCCCACCGGTAGAGCACCGGCAGGCCCAGAGCCGCGAGCATCGGCTTGTTGTACACGGCGAGCGCCAGGGCCGCCGCGGAAGCGAGCGCCCACAGCCACCACCGCCGACGCTCCGTCCCCTCCTCGGGCTCGTGGAGGCCGAAGAACAGGCAGGCCATGACGGTGGCCATGTTGAACAGCTCGGTCTGCATCCAGAAGACGTAGGAGAAGCCCGCGGAGAGGAGGAAAAAGCCCGCGGAGAACAGCAGCGCCAGGGGCTCCGGGTTCCAACGGCGGAGCCACACCGTGCCCATCCAGATCATCGCGAGGAGCAGCAGCATGTTGAACGCCACCATGCCGTTCGCGCCAAAGAGGGCCACGAGAGGCGCCGCGAAGAGCGAATAGACGTAAGGCTTGCCGAAGTAGACCGTCTTCCAGCGGTCCGGGCTCATCAGCAGCAGGTTCTGGGCGGGCGCCGCGGGGAACTCCTCGAACACGCGGTCGTTGTCCTTCACCTCGAAGCGCAGGTCGCCGTCCCGCACGAGGCTCAAGGAGAGCAGGTAGTAGGCGGGCTCGTCCGCCTTGAGCGTGGCCGGCACCCCGGGCTTTTCGAGCGTCAGGGGGAAGAGGAACAGGAAGACGGCGAGACAGACGAAGACCAGGACGGTCGGGCGGCCCATGGCGGCGGCGTCCTAGTTCGCGTACCCGAGCGCCCGAATGGCGCGCTCCGCTTCCGGGGTGGTCTCCCCCTCGTCGCGTCCCTGGCGCTTCCCGGCCTTGATCCACGCGAGGAGATCGCTGCGCAGCCGGCGCACCTGCTCGACGTTCGTGGCGGCCAGGTTGTTCGTCTCGAGCGGGTCCCGGGAGAGGTCGTAGAGCTCCAACCCTCCGGTGGGCGATTGGGCGGCCTTGGAGCGCTTGCCTCCCGAGTTGAAGATCAGCTTCCAGCTCTCGTCCTGCACGCTGTGGTAGCGGTCGGCCTTCTGGCCCGCCTGCGAGTACGCGACGCGGAACCCGTCTTCCGGAGACTCGCCGCGGAGGAACGGCGCGAGGCTGTGCCCTTCGAGCCCGGGCACCTCCTTGCCGGGCGCGATCAGATCCCGGAGGGTGGGATAGAGATCGATGAGCTCGACCGGCCGGTCCACGCGGCGTCCGGCCGGAACGCCCGTCCCCAGGAACACGAGCGGCACACGGGCCGTGGTGTTGTACGGCAGCGGCCCGTGCACGAACCAGGAGTCGTGCTCCCCCAGGCTCTCGCCGTGGTCCGCGGTAATGATCACGAGCGCGTCGTCCAGGAGCCCCAGCGAGCGCGCCTCGTCCAGCAGCTTACGGATAGCCTCGTCCACCACCCGGACGTTCGCGTCGTACTGGGCCACGTAGTACTTGAGATCCGTCCGGCCACCGAGCTTGTAGCCAGCGGTCACGTCGGCCGGCACGACCGCGTCTCCCGTGAACTGCGCGTCGTTGAGGAACGGATTCTCGTGGCCCGGTTGCAGCACGTAGGGCGCGTGCGGGTCCGTGTAGTGGATCCAGGCGAAGAGCTTCTCCTCCTTGGCGCGCCGGCCGAGGAGCGGCAGGGCGAGGCCGTTCACCTTGTCCGCGTGGATCAGCGGGCGCAGCGCGGACGGCTCCTCCGGCACGTCTTTCTCGCCCCAGGTCTGCAGGTACTCGTCGAAGCCCGTGCTCCACCCGATCCGCCCCGTGAGCACCGGGTTCGACTGCACGGCGACCGTGGCATAGCCGCTCTCTTTGAAGAGCTCGGGGAGCGTCAGGTACTCGGCCGGAATCTTCACGGCGGCCTTGTGGGTGATCCCGGTCGTGTGCGGGTAGAGGCCGGTG
>DATEIO010001051.1:0-16586 GCA_035278895.1 Thermoanaerobaculia bacterium
GACCATGGATTCGGCGATGACGCCCGCGGCGGGGAGGGCGGTGACGTCGCTTCGCTCGTATTGCGAGCCGCGGGGCTCCAAGGTGTCGAGGTCGACGCTCGGCAGACCTTTTCGGAGAGTTGCAATGGGCTTCTTGTAGGCGGTGATCACGAGGTCTTCGCCGTTCGTGACTCCGCCTTCGAGGCCGCCGGCGCGGTTGGTGGGGCGGGTGAAGCGGCCGTCTTCGGATCTTTCGATGGCGTCGTGGGCTTCGCTTCCGAACCCCTGGGAGGCGGTGACGCCGGCTCCGATCTCCACGGCCTTGACCGCGTGGATGGACATCACGGCCTGGGCGAGGCGGCCGTCCAATTTTTCGTCCCACTGCACGTGGGAGCCCAGGCCCACGGGCACGTTGTGGGCGATCACGGTGACGGCTCCGCCCAGCGTCTCGCCTTCCTCTTTGGCCTTGTCCACGAGGCGCACCATCTCCCCTTCGAGCGAGCGGTCGATCGCGCGCAGGGGGGATTCCTCATCCACTTTCAACAGGTCTTCCCAGGTGGGGACGGGCCGGTCCGCGCCGACAGGGCCCAGAAAGCGAACGCCGCTCCGGAATTCCACGCCGAATGCGGCGAGGAGCATCTTGGCGAAGGCGCCGGCGGCTACGCGGGCCGTGGTCTCGCGGGCGGAGGCGCGCTCCAGGATGTCCCGCAGGTCGCGGCGCTGGTATTTGATGCCGCCCGCGAGATCGGTGTGCCCCGGCCGGGGGGATTTCAGGCGCTTCATCTCGGCGAGGCGCGGGTCGACCGTCTCGGGGCCCATGACCGCTTCCCAGTTGGCGTAGTCGCGGTTGGTGATCCAGAGGACGAGCGGAGAGCCCAGGGTCTCGCCGCCGCGAACGCCGGCGCGGATCTCGGCCGCGTCTTTTTCGATCTGCATCCGCCGGCCGCGGCCGTAGCCGTGCTGCCGGCGGGCGAGGTCGCGGGCCAGGAGGTCGAAGTCGATGCGGAGCCCCGCGGGCAGTCCGGTGAGGATCGCGGTGAGACCGGGGCCGTGGCTCTCACCGCCGGTGGTCAGGTGCAGCCGGCGCATGGGGGGTAGGATAGCCCGACTTTGCCAGCCCTCGGATAGACTGCGCGGATGATTCGAGAATCCTGGCAACCGATCTTGACGGGCGACCTCGCGGAACGGGCGCGGCAGGCGATCGACGCGATCGCCGCGGACCTCCGCCGCGTCGCTCTCGAAACCCCCCGCAGCGACTCTTCGACCTGGTCCCGGCGCGGGCCTTCCCTCGCGGGAGGGGACGCGGGGCTGGCCTGTTTCTTCACCTACCTGAATGCGGCGCAGCCCGGCGAAGGCTTCGACGACGTAGCCTTGGAGCTCCTGGAGCGGGCGATCGAGGGGACGGCGGTGGTGCAGTCTCCGCCCGGCCTCTATAGCGGATTCTCCGGCGTGGCCTGGACGCTCGAGCACCTCCGCGGGCGGGTCTTCGACGACGAGGAGGGCGGCGAGGACCCGGGCGAGGAGGTGGCGGGCTCGATCGTGGACTACCTCGGGCACACGCCGTGGCAGTCGGATTACGACCTGATCAGCGGTCTCGTGGGCTACGGGGTGTACGCCCTGGAGCGCGGGTCCCGCCCGGGCGGTCCGGAGTGCCTGACGCGGGTGATCGACCGCCTGTCCGAGATCGCGATCCGGAGCCCGGAGGGGATCACGTGGCACACTCCGCCCGATTTCGTCGGGGCGATGAACCTCGATCGTTATCCGGAAGGGAACTTCAACCTGGGGCTGGCCCACGGCGTTCCGGGGGTGATCGGATTTCTCGGCAGGGCGTGCGCCGCGGGGAGGGAGGAGGTCCGTCCGCTTCTGGATGGCGCGGTCTCCTGGCTGCTCCGGCAGAAGCTGCCGGAGGGCGCGGGATCGGTCTTCCCCTACAACGTGGCTCCCGGCATCGAGTCGGTTCCCGCCCGGCTCGCCTGGTGCTACGGCGACCTCGGTGTCGCGCTCTCCCTGCTGCTCGCGGCCCGCGCGGTGGGGCAGGAGGAGTGGGAGCGCGAGGCCCTGGCGATCGGCCGGGCCTGTGTCGCGCGGACGTTCGAGAATTCGGGCGCGGTGGACGCCGGGGTGTGCCACGGCATGGGCGGCAATGCCCATCTGTTCAACCGGCTGGCCCAGGCCACGGGCGATCCGCAGTTCCTCGAGGCGGCCCGCTCCTGGTTTGCGCGTACGCTCGACCAGCGCCGCCCGGGGGAGGGGGTGGGCGGCTATCTCATGTACGTGATGGACGAGAACAACGAGCTGGCCTGGAAGGAGGAACCCGGTTTCCTGACCGGGTCCGCGGGGCTGGGGCTGGCGCTGCTGGGCGCCACGACGGCGGTTGCGCCGGAGTGGGACCGGATTCTCGTGGTTTCGGTGGGGCCTGGCGGACGAGCAGGGACGGACACGGACTGACACGGACGAACACGGACCCCACGACGAAGGAGGGTGCTCGTCCGTGAAGGTCCGTGTTCGTCCTTGGGGCTAGGCCTTCTTTCTCGCCCTCGCCGCCTTCGATTCCAGGAGCTGATACAGGAAGTCGTAGAGCACAAGCTCGTGGGCCCGGGCGGCGGAGCGGATCATGCGGTTCACATGCATGTGAACGTAGCTCGGGGCCATTTCGGCGAGGGAGGCGGTGAGCTTGCCCTCGGCTTCCAGGCGCTTCAGCTCGGCGACGATCGGGGCGTTTTTCTGAGAGCGCTGGTGGAGGACTTCGAGCGCAGGGGCCATCGGGCTCTCCGGGTCGTTTTCGGGCTCGAGCAGGGTGAAGAGGCTCCGCCGCTCGCTTCGCAGCCGCTGGTCGAGCTGGACCCGGAGCCCTTTGCCGCCTCCGAACTCGCGGGTGAAGCTCTCGCGCATGCCGGCGAGCACCCGGAGCTTCAACACGGGGTCGAACCCCAGGTCGTCGAGCAGCATGTCGATCCCGCGGAGCGTGATCCGCCAGCGGAAATCGGCCCCTTCGTCCCCTTCGAGCATTTCGAGAATGGATAGCACGGCGTCGCTGTCTTCGCGGAACAGGCGCTCGGCGAGCGCGATCCCTTCCGGACCTCCGTAGCGCTCGACCTCCCGCTCGTAGGTGTCGAGCTGGATGCGCCAGACCCGCCCGTCGTCCACCAGGGGCGCGACCGCGGCCTGAAGCCGGGGGAAGACCTGGGTGACGAGTTGCGCGGAGTCCCCATGGAAGCGCAGGCGCAGGTGCCAGTCGGGATCGCCGTAGCGGATGAAGAACCAGCTCTCCGCGGTTCCCTCTTGCAGGATCTCGCGGACGACCGGAGCCAGCACGTCGCGCAAGAGGAGGTCCGCCGTAGCGCTTCCCGTGTAGAGCTTGGCATACAGCCACTCGGTGCCGGGCGGGAAGGTCCTCCGGATCGGAGCCTCGATCCGCCCTTGCGACCGGACCGCCTGAGGCCCACGGGGCTTGCGCACGAAGGGGACGACGAGCTCGTGGACGAACCGGCCTTCGGGCCCCTGGGCGGGGAGCTCTTCGGGCCCCGGAAAGAATTCGAGGAGCCTTGCGCGGTCACGCCCCTCGACGACGTCCAGGAAGGTCTCGACCGAGAGGACGTTGTCGAAGTCGACCAGGAGCTCGTTGTCCGCGTCGGCCAGGGCCACGAGGCGCGGCAGGCTGCGCTTTTCCCGCCACTCCTGGACCGCGGCGAAGCGCGCCGCTCCCGTGGTTTTGACGAGCGCTTCGATCTCCTCCTGGGTCATCCACCAGGAGGCGCGGGAGAGGACCAGCCGGCCGTGCGTGACGCGGGGGAGGAAGGGGGCGCCGTCGAGCGCTCCCCAGCCCCAGCTGACCCCGCCCAGGTTCCCCTGCGTCTGCAGCATGCAGAGGAAGCGGTAGATCCCCAGGCTGCCGCGGGTGAAGTTGTGGGCGCTGGACAGCCGGGGGATGACCTCTTTGCCGAGCCGCTCGGAGCGCAGCACGATCCGCGAGCCTTCGACCGACACGCGGAGGTCGGTGACCGGGATCTGCCGCTCCGGAGGCGCGCCGGAGCGGCCCAGGTAGGGGATCTCGTAGTCGCGCAGCACCGGGCGGGCGAGGATGTTGCCGATCCGCCCTTGCGGGAGGTGGACGATCTCCGCAAAGAGGGCGTCGGGCCGCAGGGCCTCCTCGGCGTGGAGGTGCTCGACCACGTGCCCGGAGAGGGCGGGATCGGCGTGGCAGAACCTCCCGAGGAGGCGGGCGCCCGAAGGGCCTCCGGCGTTTTCGAAGAGCAGCTTGAAATCCCCCTGCTCCAGGGCTTCGGGCGAGGCTGCGGAGAGGGTCGCCATGATCTGGATGGCGTCCGGCAGCGGCGTCCGCTCTTTGCCGGGCTCGTCCGGCGCCATGCGCTCCAGATCCTCCGAGGTGATCTCGATCTCCTGCTTGCCGCGCGCCTGGGCCTCCTGGAGCTTGGCGAGGAGGAGGGCCTGGCGCCGACCCCAGGGGACGGACGGGTCCGCGGCCTGGCCGGCGAGCGCGATGCCGCGCAGGAGCGGCGAGGCCTCGGCGCCCACGTCGCCCGAGCGCTCGAAGCCGATGCCGATCTCCTCGTCCAGCACCTCCAGCAGGGGGACCTCCCGGCCTTCGTACCGGGTGTTGAAGTCGGTCCTGAACTTATCGAGCGACTCCTGCGTCCCCTTGCCGGCCAGGCGGTGGAGGATCTCGATGCCGCGCAGGAGCTCCTCGACCACGGCGGTCCCCAGGAATGGGCGGTCCGCGGGCTTCACCATGTCGAGCTGGAAGAGGCGCGAGAGCTCGACGGAGGTGGGGAGCTCCTTCAGGGACTCGGCGACTTCGAGATAGCGCGCGGGGGGTTGGCCGGGACCTCCGGCGTCGAGCGTTGCCAGGGCGTCGCGCACCCGAGCGAGGCGCTCGGCCGTCTCCCGGGTGAGCGGCAGGGCGCTCAACTGGTCGATCAGGTCGTGGATGGCCTCGGGGCCGGTGACCGGAGTGGAGAGGTCGGAGACGATCACCTGGCTTTCGACAAGCTCCAGGACGAACTCCCGCGCCTCTTCGGGGGTGACCTCGCCGTCCGGATCGAACTCCACGAGGGCGGTGACCAGATCGCGAATCCGGGCGCCGCCGCTCGCGCGGCGGAGGGCTTCGGCCAGGTAGGGGTTTTCGTCCACGGCCACGAGGTGGTGGGAGCGGACCTTCTTGTCCAGCCGGGCCTCGGCGTAGCGGAGCCGGCCCGCGGCCCGGTAGAGGCTGGTGTTGGGCCGGTAGAGCAGCTCCTCGCGGAGCGCGGGATCGCGGCCCAGGTCTTCGCAGAGGGCGAAGAGGTAGTCCATGTCCAGCCGGGTGTGCCGCTCGTAGGCGCTTCGGGGTGCCACGGCCAGCCGGGTGGCTGTACCTCCCTCGGATTCGCCGCCCAGGGCCACGGGGCCGAGCGAGCAGCCGGAGAACAGGCCGAAGGGGGTGGCCCGCGCGGCCATGCGGTAGATGTAGCGCACCAGGGCCCGCTCGGCCCGCTGCCCCTTTTTCCCCTCCGGGGCGGCCCGCCAGGTTTCCAGGCTTTCGTAGAGGGACGGGGAGGCGATGAACACGGCCTCCAGCACCTCGGGCCGGGCGGCGAACGCGGCGAGCCGGGAGCGGAGCCGCTCGCGGTCCGCGGCGAGGGCCTGCTCCAGGCGCTCGGGATCTCCCAGAGCGGCCGGAGCTGCGAGCCCTTCGGCCCAGGATTCCAGCTCCTCGAAGGGGAGGAGCGGGGTGCGGAAGGCGAAGAAGCCGGAGGGGAGGAAGTCGGTCGAAATCTTGGAATCAGCCATGGTCGTGAGAGGAACGCGCAAAATCGATGAACCCCCTCTCCGCATCCGTCCCGATCAGGCGGACGCGGACCCGGTCGCCTACGTCGAGCCCTTGCCAGCCTTTTTCGAGGCGGCCTTCTACCCCCAAGCGGCAGAGGCGGACCCAGGTGCCTTTATGGGAGGCGCCGGTGACGACGGCGTCGAAGTGCTGGCCGACCCGGTTTTCGAGGAGGAGGGCGGCGGCGGCCTTCTTGACCTGGCGCTCGACCTTGTTCGCCTCGTTTTCCTGGTCGGTGCAGTGCCGGGCGATCTCCGCCAGCGCTTCCAAAGAGTAGGGGGGCGAGCCGTTGTCCAGAGCGGCTTTGAGAAGACGGTGGGTGACGAGGTCGGGATAGCGGCGGTTGGGGGCGGTGGCGTGGGTGTAGTCGCCAACGGCGAGGCCGAAGTGCCCGGGGGCGGGCTCGCCCGGCAGGTCGACCACGTACTCGCCCGAGCCGATGAGCTTGACGATCGAGAGCGAGAGGTCGGGGTAGTCCTCGGGATCGGCCTTGCGGCGCTCTTCGAGGAAGTCGGACAGGGCCTTCGAATCCGGCTCCGCGGGGAGCCTGGTGCCGTGCGTGGCCGCGAGCTCGACGATGCGCGGCCAGCGCGCCGGGGTGCGCACGACCCGCCGGATCGAGGGGAAGCCGTGGCCTTCGAGGAAGCGGGCGGTCGCTTCGTTCGCCGCGATCATGAAGTCCTGGATCAGCTCCTTGGCCCGGTTGCTCCCGTCCTCCTCCAGGCGGTCGACCCGGTCGCCGTCCAGGATGGGGCGGACTTCATTGCGGCGGATGTCCAGGGCGCCCCGCTGGTAACGGAGCTTCCGCAGCCTCTGGGCGGCCTGGTCCTGGAGGCGGATCTGGCCGTCGAGCCCGCGGGTCCCGGCGAGGCGGTCCGGCTGCGGGGAGTCTCCCTCGAGCCAGGCGGCCAGGGAGTTGTAGGCGAGCTTCGCGTGGTTGTGGACGACGGCCTGGTAGAGCTCGCTCTCCAAGACCGCGCCGTCCGGGAGGACGACGAAGTCGACGACCACGGCGAGGCGGTCCTCCCCCTCATTCAGCGACGTGATCCCGGTCGAGAGCCGCTCGGGGAGCATGGGGAAGACCTTGGGCGGCGTGTAGACCGAGGTCGTGTTGTGCCCCGCGTGCCGGTCGATGGCCGATCCCTCGGGCACTCTCGACTCGACGTCCGCGACCGCGACGCAGACGCGGATCCGTCCATCGGAGAGCGGGTCCGCCACCGTGAGCTGGTCCAAGTCTCTGGTGTCGTCGTTGTCGATCGAGCACCAGAGGAGGCGCCGCAGGTCACGGACGCCGCGGCTTTCGGGCACGCCGCCCAGGTCTTCGGACATCCTCTCGGCCTCCGCTTTCGCTTCAGGGGAGAACTCGGGGAGGAAGCCGCGGTCGCGCATCGCCTTCTCGGCAATGGCCGCGAGCTCGGCGCGCTGGTGTTCCGAAGAAGGAGCCATGGCCGGGAGGATATCAGGGGACGAGGCCGGCCAGCTTCCGGAAGGGCTCGCGGAGAGGCTCCGGGATGCGGCAGGGGCGGCCGGTCGCGGATTCGATCCAGACGTGGTCGGTGGCGCCGGTGACCAGGAGCTCGTCGCCGTTCTTGACCTCGTAGGCGAAGCGGAGGCCGCGGCTCGCCAGGCGCTCGCCCCAGCAGTGGACCTGCACCTTGTCGCCATAGCGGGCCGGCTTCCGGTAGCTCGCCTGGACGCCGGTCACCATGAGGAGGTAGCCCATCTTTTCGATGTCCGCGTAGTGGAAGCCCGACTGCTCGCACAGGCGCGTCCTCGCGAGCTCGAACCAGACCACGTAGTTGGCGTGGTGGACGACGCCCATCTGGTCGGTCTCGGCATAGCGGACCTCGATCTCGGTCTCGACGCGGACGGCGTTGGGAAGGCGTTCGGTCATCTCGTCTCTCTTTTGCCGATGTGGCGGGCTACGGTCCACAGGATCTTATAGCCGGCGCGGATCGTCCCCGAGACCGTGCCCGTGATCTTGGAGACGCCGACGCGGCGGCGGTAGGAGACCGGCACCTCGGTGGCGCGGAGGCCGTGGCGCAGGGCCTTGACCTGCATCTCGGCCGTCCAGCCGAAGTTCGGGTCCGACATCCCGATCTTTTCCAAAGACTCCCAGCGGATGGCCCGGAAGGGGCCCAGGTCCGTGAAGCGGTGGCCGTAGAAGAGGCGGATCAGGACGCAGGCCACGAGGTTCCCAGCCCTTGCCTGGGGGAGGAGGGCGCCCGGCTCGCGCTCGCCCAGAACCCGCGAGCCGATCACCAGGTCGGCCTCGCCCGCGAGGATGGGGGCGACGAGGCGCGGAAGCTCGCCGGGGTGGTCCGAATAGTCGGCGTCCACGAACACCACGACGTCCGGCGGCCCGGTTTGCCGCAGGTGGTCGAGGCCGGCCAGACAGGCGCTGCCGTAGCCGCGCCGCGCGGCGGTGACCACCTCGGCCCCGCCCTCGCGGGCCACGCGGACGGTGCCGTCCTGCGAGCCGTTGTCCGCCACCACGACGCGGCGGACCGGCGGCCGGGGGAGATCGGCGAGCACCAGCGGCAGGGAGGCCTCCTCGTTCAGGGCCGGAATGACCACGTCGATGGTTGGAAGGGGGCCTTTGGACACCGGCGGATTTTATGCCATGCTCTCGCCTCCGGCCCGGAAGGCCGGCGCTTCGCAAGGAAAGAGCCGTATGATCCGCCCTCTGACGACCGCCCTGCTGCTGGCCGCCGCGCTGCCGGCTTTCGCCTGGCAAGCGCCCGTCCCGTCTCCGATCCATCACCGCGTGGCTCTCAAGAACGCGAGCGGCTCCGTGCTGCCGTACACGATCGAGATCCCGGACGGCTGGGAGGTGCGGGAGAACAAGGAATACCCCGGCCTCTGGCTGGGCCCGGCCAACGCCGCGATCCCGTCCGACTCCCAGCTCGTCTGGGTCCGGGGCAGCCGGACGTCGCTCGCGAAGCCGGAGGAGACGATCGCCCAGATCCGCGCCGGCGATGAAAAGGACTCCTCCTGGTCGGCCTCCCGGCTCGAGGTCAGGGAGCTCGGAGGCGTCAAGGGCGTGCTCGTGCGGATGGATTCCGGCGTGGGAGCCCAGGTGCGCAGCACGCTGGTTCTGAAGCTGCCGTTCTACGGCGCGGCCCTGGACTTCCTGGTCTCCGGCTCCGGGGCCGAGTTCGAGAGGATGCTGCCCGTCTACGAGCAGATCCTCTTTTCGGTCCGTCCGGTCCGGAGCCCTGCCGAGTCCCAGCCGGCGGCGCCACCCCGATAAGGTCCATCCCATGCCGATCTATCCCTACAAGGGCCATCTGCCGACCCTGGGCGCCCGCGTCTTCCTGGCGCCCGACGCCCACGTCTCGGGCGACGTGGTCCTGGGCGACGACGTCTCCTTCTGGTTTCACACCGTGGCCCGGGGGGACGTCAACTTCATCCGCATCGGCGCACGGACGAACGTCCAGGACGGCGCGGTGCTCCACGTCTCCTACGAGCGCTACTCGCTGGTGATCGGCGAAGGGGTGGTGATCGGGCATCACGCGGTCGTCCACGGCTGTACGATCGAAGACGGGGCGCTCATCGGGATCGGGGCGCGGGTTCTGGACGGCGCGGTCGTCGAGCGCGGGGCCCAGATCGGCGCCGGGGCCGTGGTGGCCCCCGGGCACCGCATCCCCGCCGGGCATCTGGCGATGGGGATTCCGGCCCGGGTGGTCCGCCCATTGACCGAAGAGGAGACGCGGCGGATCGCCGATGCGGCCGCCCGCTACGTGGAGCTCAAAGAGCACTATCGCGAGGTTCTGGACAAGGGGGCCGTATGAAGCGTCGGGGCGCGGGGACGATCAGGAAAGAGGACGCCGGCAGCCGGGTGCGGCTCCAGGCCTGGGTGCAACGCCGCCGGGATCACGGGGGGCTGGTCTTCCTGGACCTCCGGGACCGCAGCGGCATCGTCCAGGTGGTGCTGCGCCCCGAGGACCGGCCCGAGGCCGCCCAGGCGCTCGCCGCCGCCCGCTCCGAGTGGGTCGTCGAGGTGGAGGGCACGGTCGTCGCGCGCGAGGCCGGCAACGTCAACCCCGACCTGCCGACGGGCGAGATCGAGGTGATCGCCGAGAAGGCCGCGGTCCTCTCCCGCTCCGAGCCGCTCCCCTTCGCCCTGGACGGCAAGACTGAGGTGGCCGAGGAGACGCGCCTGCGCTACCGCTACCTCGACCTGCGCCGCACCGAGCTCCAGAAGAACTTCCTGCTGCGCGACCGGGTGGTCCACGAGATCCGGAGCTACTTCCACGAGAACGGCTTCGTGGACGTCGAGACCCCGATCCTCACCAAGTCGACGCCCGAAGGCGCCCGGGACTACCTCGTCCCCTCCCGCGTCCACCGGGGGAGCTTCTACGCCCTGCCGCAGTCGCCGCAGCTCTTCAAGCAGCTCCTCATGGTGGCGGGCTTCGAGCGCTACATCCAGATCGCCCGCTGCTTCCGGGATGAGGACCTGCGCGCTGACCGCCAGCCCGAGTTCACGCAGGTGGACCTGGAGATGTCCTTCCCCACAGAGGAGGACGTCTATGAGCTGATCGAGGGTCTCTTCGCGCGGATCTACCCGCTCGCGGGCATCACGCTGCCGTCCCCCCTCCCGCGTATGACGTACGCCGAGGCCATGGCGCGCTACGGCAGCGACCGGCCGGACCTCCGCTTCGGCCTGGAGATCCAGGACCTCTCCAGCCTCCTCGGGGAGAGCGGCTTCCGCGGCTTCAAGGAGACGGTCGCCGGGGGCGGCGTCGTCCGCGGCTTCGCCGTGCCCGGCGCGGCCGAGGCCAGCCGCAAGGAGGTGGACGGCTGGGTCGAGATCGCGCGCAGAAGCGGCGCCGCGGGCGTGCTCACCCTGCGGAAGAAGGGTGGCGAGACCGTCTTCCAGGTGAAGAACGCGCTGACGGACGCCGAGATCCAGGGCGCGGCCGAGGCCCTGGGGCTCGAAGAGGGGGGGCTCGCCCTGATTGTGGCCGCGCCCGAGAAGATCGCCGCGGCGGCCCTGGGCACCCTCCGCCTGGAGCTTGCGAAGCACTACAAGCTGATCCCGCCGGGCCAGCACGCTTTCCTCTGGGTGACCGAGTTCCCCCTCCTCGAGTGGGACGAGGACGCCGGCCGCTGGTTCGCCATGCACCATCCCTTCACCAGCCCCGACCCGCGGGACCTGGAGCTTCTGGCGACCGATCCCGGTGCCGTCCGCGCCCGCGCCTACGACGTGGTGATGGACGGCATCGAGCTGGGAGGCGGCTCGATCCGGATTCACGACACGGCCGTCCAGAGCCGGATGTTCGAGATCCTGGGCATCGGCCCCGAAGAGGCCCAGGCCCGCTTCGGCTTCTTCCTCGAAGCCCTCCGCTACGGCGCCCCGCCCCACGGCGGCATCGCTCTGGGTGTCGACCGCATGGTCATGCTGATGGCGGGAGCCCCCTCCATCCGCGACGTCATCGCCTTCCCCAAGACCGCCTCGGCCACGGACCTGATGACCGACGCGCCGTCCGAGGTGGATGCGAAGCAGCTCCGGGAGTTGGGGGTTGCGGTGGTGCGGGAGGAGAGAAAAGAGAGCTGAAAGATGCTACACTCGGACTCGTGAGAAGCGAATCCGAGCACAAGATCTCTCCTTCTGATCTCAGTAAGACGCCTGAGGCGTTCCTGGCTGCGATTCGCTCCGCCCTTGGAAGAGGTCGCTTCGATGAGGCGCTGCGGCTCGCTGATCGCGCCCTGGTTCTCTTCCCTTATCCGGAGGATCAAGGTCAAACCGAAGAAATCCAGAAGACGCAAGAGGGCCGGAAGCGCCGGGCTACGCGTGGTCCCGTCGACGAATGTGTCTGTCAGATTCCTACCAAGGAGTGGATTCGGGAGAATGCCGAGCGATATCGTGGCCGATGGGTTGCCGTCCTGAACGGCATCCTTATTGCGGATGCCGAGAGCTACAAGGAACTCAACCGGCTTGTCGATGAAAAGGATCCTGACTTCCTGCCGCGATCACACTTCTACGATCCCTGGGAAGGGCAGGATTTTGACCCCCAGCAGGTGACGCGAGAGTATTTTTCCTCAAAGATTCAACAATCTTTGAATTATGGCTCCCCTCGCAGAGCCCGGGAATGGGCGGAAAAGGGGCTTTTGTACTACCCAGACGATCCAGAGCTCAAGCGACTGCACTGGGCTTTCAGACCCTGAGCGGCGCCGGAGAATGTTAGGAAAAGGTTCGAAGAAGCGCTCACCCGATTGCTTGGCCTAGCAGCCTGCTCAGCAGAAAGGACCCAAAGGACACCAAGGACTGCAAGGACGACTGTTCCTGTCCTTGACGTCCTTGCAGTCCTTGGTGTCCTTGCAGTCCTTTGGGCTCCACATGCGCTAGGATCTCCCCTCGCGTGACCCAGACCACCCGCCTCACTCTCAACCACCCCGCCGGCTCCACCCCCGTGATCGTGGGGGAGGATGCCCTGTCTTCCGCTCTCCCCGAGCTTTCCGACTGGGTCTCGGGCCGGACCGTGTTCGTCGTCACCTCGCCCCGCGTCTATGGTCTCCATGGGGAGCGGCTGGACCCTCTCGCGGAGGCGGCTTCGCGGTGGGTGATGCTGGAGGTGGAGGATGGAGAGGGGGCGAAGACGGTCTCCTGGGCGGAGCGGCTGTGGAACGGGATGCTCGCCGCGGGAGGCAAGCGGGACAGCCGGCTCGTCGCGTTCGGCGGCGGGAGCGTGGGCGACCTCGCGGGGTTCGTGGCGGGGTGTTTCCTCCGGGGGATCGAGTTCGTCCAGATCCCCACGACCCTCCTCGCCCAGGTGGACGCCGCGATCGGCGGCAAGACCGCGGTGGACCTGCCGGGCGGCAAGAACACGGTGGGGCTCTTCAACCATCCCGCCATGGTGGTGTGCGACACGTCGGTGCTGCCGACGCTCCCCCGGGAGGAGATGCGCTCCGGGCTCGTCGAGGTGGTAAAAATGGCGGCGCTCCTCGATCCGGTGCTTTTCGAGCGGGTCGAGGCGGGCCTCGAAAGCCTGCTCGATGGCGACCCGGCCGCCCTGGGGCCGGTCGTGGCCGCGGCCGACGCAGCCAAGATCGGGGTGGTGGAGCGCGATCCCACCGAGCAGGGGGACCGCCGGCTCCTGAACTTCGGGCATACGCTCGGCCACGCGATCGAGTCGACCGGAGGCTACGCGGGCCTGCGGCATGGCGAGGCGGTCGGGTATGGCCTCCTCTTCGCTCTGCGCCTGTCGCTGTCCCGGGGGCTCGACCGTGGGACGGCGGAGCGCATCCGCGATCTCCTCGCCCGCTTCGGGCTGCCGCCGCTCCCGGCCGGCCTCTCGACGGGGGAGCTCCTCGCCCACATGGCCCGGGACAAGAAGGCGCGGGAGACGGGGCTCGTCTGGGTGCTCGCCCGCTCCCTGGGCGAGGGGCTCATGACCGGGGGCGTGCCCTGGGAGGAGGTCGAGGCGGAGCTTCAGGGCTTCCTGCGCGATCCCTGGAATCTTTCGGCCTGAAGGCTCATCCAAGGGCCCAGGCGCACCGTATCCCTGAAAGGGGAGAGGTGTTGACTGTCCGAGCATATCCCCAATCGGCTATACTGGTCGGAACGAGCGTTCAACGGACAATCGGTCTTCCATGCAAACCCGCCGAAGCTTTTTCCGCCGCCTGAAGCTGCGGACGATTCTGCTCATAGCACTACTTCTGTCAGGCATCATCCCCCTGGCCATCAGCAGCCTTCTGCTGATCCCCCAGAGCCGGGAGGTTTTGAGCGATTCGGAGAAGGACAAGCTGATCCGGAGGGCCGAGACGCTGTCGGAGGTGATCGACGGTTATCTCTCCTCCCGCCGCCAGTCGATCGCGCAGCTCGGGAGCGGCCTGCTGCTGCCGCCGGGCCCTGCGAACCTGGGAGAGCGGCTCCGGGAGCCCTGGGTCGGCGAATACCTGCAGGATTTCCTGCGCAACAGCCGGGACGGCGCCTCGGCGGCCGGACCCAACATCCTGGCGTTGCGCGTCCTGGATTTGGAGGGCGTCGGTCCGACGCTCGTGGCGGGTAAAAGCCCGATCAGCTCGCAGGCGGAGGGCGTCCTCAAGGATGCCTTCGCGCGGGCCAGGGCGGGAAAGGCCCCCGCCTACGGGTTCGTCGACACGGGCGTAGGAACCCTTCCCCTGATCGCGCTCGCGGTGCCGGTCCCGGCGGGGGCCCAGGGGCCGCAGATGGTCATCGAGGCCCTGTTCCGCTTCCAGCCGCTCGAGTCGCTGCAAGGGGAGTCGAGCGGAATGGCGGTGTTCCTGGTCGATTCCAAGGGGAAGCTCCTCTGGTTCCAGGGGGGGGACGCCGCCATGCGGGCAGGGCTTCTCGGGTCCGATCTGCTCAAGGCGTTCGTCCGCCGGCCGATGAACTCGATCACGGAGTACAAGTACCCCTCCGGCGGGAAGACGCAGGAGGTGCTGGCGCAGGTGTCGGTCGTGGGCGAGAGCGGCTGGGCGCTGGTGGCGCAGACGCCCCGCGCGCAGGCATTCGCGGCCATGGACAACATGATCCTGCAGGCCATCCTCGCCACCGCCCTCCTGGTGGCCCTCGCCTTCTTCTTTGCCTTCATGGCGTCGCGGTGGGTGAGCCTGCCCATCCAGCGGCTCGCCGATACGACCCACCAGATTGCCAAGGGCAGCTTCGGCGGCCGCATAGAGATGCAGGGACTCACCTTCGAGCTCGCAGATCTCGCAGAGGATTTCAACCGGATGAGCGGGCACCTGGAAAGTTACGTCCAACAGCTCCGGCAGGCGGCGCAGGCCAACCGGGAGCTGTTCATCGGCTCCCTGCGCGCCTTCGTAGCCGCGGTCGACGCGAAGGACCCCTACACCCGCGGCCACTCCGAGCGGGTGGCCTCCTTCAGCCGTACGATCGCGCGCTACCTCCAGCTTCCTGAAGAGGTGCAGCACAAGATCTGGATCGGCGCGCTGCTCCACGACGTGGGCAAGATCGGCGTCGAGGACCGCATCCTCAGGAAGGAGGGGGTGCTCGCGCCGGACGAGTACGAGCAGATGAAGATGCACACCGTGATGGGCGCGGACATCGTGGCGCCCATCGAGCAGTTGAAGGAGATGATCCCCGCCATCCGCTGGCACCACGAGGCCTGGAACGGCCGCGGGTATCCGGACGGCTTGAAGGGGGAGCAGATCCCCCTCTTCGCCCGCATCGTGGCGGTCGCCGATACCTTCGACGCCATCACCACCAACCGCCCGTACCAGCAGGCCTACAGCCTGCAGTTCGCGGTCGAGACCATCACCCGGTTGACGGGAAGCCGCTTCGACGCGAAGATCGTCACCGCCTTCCTGCGCGCCTTCGAGGCGGGCGAGATCCGGGCCGGGGAGGCCCGGTCGTCCCGCCAGGAGCCCCAGGTCGAGCTTCGCGCGGCGGGCCAGCGCTGAGGAGCCGTAACCCGGAATCGTGTTTCAGTACGTCTTAGCCAACCTGATCGCCAACAACGACCACGCCCTGGGCGCCCTGTTCCTGGACGGCAGCGGCGAGACCGTGGACCTCGCCTGCTCGGACTTCAGCCCGTACGAGATGCGGGTCATCGGCGCCTACCTGGGCATCTATCTGCGCCAGCTCGAACGCCTGGTCGTCACCAACGACCTGGGCGAGCCGCGGATGATCCACATCGAGAAGAACGCCATCCACATCTACGTCGTCCCGCTCCCCGAGGGCTACCACCTGGCCCTCGTCCAGCGCCATCCCGCCCTCGTGGCCCGCGCCCGCGCCACCCTGGGCGAGGCCGTCGAGCAGTTGAAGCGCGAGCTGTTCGCGGAATAGAGGGCTCGGCGGGTATCATTACCCGGTCATGGCTGCCGAAGATCCCAAGAAGAACGACATCCTGGAGCTCGCGCCCGAGACCCGTCTCCCCGAGGAAGCCGAGGAGGAGACGGGGTTCTGGAGGAAGCTGAAGCGCGGGCTCTTCATGACCCATACGGAGATCATCGACAAGGTCTCCTCCGCGGTGAGCGGCAAGGCCGTGCTCGACGAGAGCACGTTCGAGTACCTGGAAGAGGTCCTGATCAGCGCCGACATGGGGGTCGAGACCTCGCTCGAGCTGGTCGAGCGGGTGCGGAAGAATGCGCTCAAGGAGCAGACGGCTTCCGCCTCGCGCCTGCGCAAGATCCTGTCGGACGAGATCGCCGACCTCCTCTTCGAGCTGCCGCGGCCGCGCCTCATCGGCCGGGGGCCGGTCCTGACACTGGTCGTGGGCGTCAACGGCGTGGGGAAGACCACGTCGATCGCCAAGATCGCGAAGCGCCGCCAACAGGAGAAGCAGAGGGTGATGCTCGCGGCGGGCGATACCTTCCGCGCCGCGGCCATCGAGCAACTCGCCCTCTGGGGCGAGCGCCTGGGCATTGAGGTCGTCCGCCAGGGGCAGGGGGCCGATCCGGGGGCGGTCGTCTACGACGCCATCCACGCGGCCAAGGCGCGGAAGATCGATCACCTGATCATCGACACCGCGGGCCGGCTCCACACCAAGGACCACCTGATGGCCGAGCTCGGCAAGGTCCGCCGGGTGATCGACCGCGAGGCGCCGGATTGGGCCAAGCAGACGATCCTGGTGCTCGACGCGACCACGGGCCAGAACGCGCTCGCCCAGGCCAAGACCTTCAGCCAGGTGGTGCCGATCGACGGCGTGCTCCTGGCCAAGGTGGACGGCACGGCCAAGGGCGGCATGGTGGTCGCCATCGCCCGCGAGCTCAAGCTCCCCGTGCTCTACCTGGGCGTGGGCGAGAAGGCCGACGATCTGGTGGATTTCCGTCCCCGGGAGTTCGCCTCTGC
>DATEIO010001052.1:0-5834 GCA_035278895.1 Thermoanaerobaculia bacterium
AGCTTGCCGAGTGGTATCGCCAGCGCAACAAGAGAGAGCTGTTCTTGAGCGTGATCACTCTGGCGGAGATCCGCCGTGGCATCGCGCTCATCCAACGCCGCGATCCATTTCAGGCGGCTGTCCTCGAGCGCTGGTGTGAAATCCTGCAAGCCGAATTCGGCCGGGTTGGCCATCTGCTACCTGTCGAACCTGCGGAGGCATCTGTCTGGGGTGGCTTCATGGCCCTGCGGACCCTGCCGATCCTCGACGCGTTCCTCGCGGCCACCGCGAGAACACACCAACTGACGCTCGTCACACGGAATGAAGAGGACTTCGCCGGCCTGCCGATCGATCTGGAAAACCCGTTCGCCTGATCCTTCGATCTCGTTTCCCGTCAGGCCGCCCCCGCCCGTCCTACGGAACCCGCCGCCCCGGAGTCCACGGCGCACCCGCCGCCGCGAAGGCCTCCTCCAGCTTCGCAAGGTCGCCCGCGATCAGCGCCTGGAGGTCGCGCTCCAGGGCATCCAGCCCGGCGGTGGCGATCTCCAGGTCGCGCCTTTGGGTCGCCGTCGGCATCTGCCGGGTCTGCCAGTGGCCGTCCCGGATCGTTCCGATGCGGTCACCGATCGACGGGGTTTCCGGCTCGGAGAGCTTCTGCCGCGCCGGATCGCCGTTGAACCGCTGCTCGAGCTCCGCGACCGTCTTCCCCACCGCGTCCAGCCGGGTGTAGAGGGCCAGGTCCGCCTTGGGGGTCTCTACCAGCGTCGCCCGCATCTGCCGGAGCTGAGTCTTGATGCGGCGGAGCTCGGCCGCGGCCGAGGACAGCCGCCGGCCCGCTTCCGCCGTCTCCCCCTGGCACCTGTCCAGGAGGAGAGGGAAGCCGCTTATTCGGAACCTGCGCCGTTTTCGTTCTTCGAGGTTCCGACGACCCGTTCGATCGTCTCCACATCGAGAGAGACCGAAGGCTCGACGCCTTCGCCTTTCACCACCTTCTGCACGAGGGAGCTCATAAACAGGTCTCGCAGGCCTTCCGGAATACGGCTGTCCTGCGGCTTGGTCTTGCGGCCGATCTGCGACACGAGGTCCGGAGAGTCTGCGAGGCATTCGGCGAGCAGAGGCCAGCGCATCTCGATAATCGTCCATAGCGCCAAGGCATCCGGATCTACCCGGCGCCCCTCCAGGAAATTGACCGCCTGGTGGATTCCATAGGCGTTGATGAGTCGTTTCATGGCCCGGGGGTTTGGTTCGAGGAGCCCGGCTAAATCCTGGAGGAAATGCGCCCGCCGCCGCTCAGCTGTCTGCGTCGAAATGCGTTTTGCGGCGACCGCCCGCAGCCCTTGCTGCTGGACCGGGTCGTTTTGATATTCCTCAATGACCCGTTCCATCGCCTCCGGTGTCATATCTCTTTTGAGAAGCTGTTCGGCATTTGCTTCCGCCTTGCGGGTCTCCTCCTCGGCCGTTGCCGCTGTCACCCCAATTTTCAACAAGTGCTCCCAATAGCCCTCGCGAAGAGTCGGTGAGAGTTGCGGCAATGTGGCCGAGATCTGAAAGAGCTTGTCCAGAAAGAGGTAACCGAGGGGCCGTCCAGGCTCTGAAATCGATGCCGTGAAATCCGAGTACTTTTTCTCAAAGCTCACCCGAATCCAATCCTTGTCCGCCGCCACGACATAGGTGGCCTGAGCCCGTCGAAAGAGGACCTGGACGCCCTCTAAGAGCTCGACGACATAATCTCCCTCGCAACGATCCAGATCGTCGATGAAGATTACCAGTGGCCGGCCGACGGCCCCCACCAGCTTCTCGAACAGCGTCGCGATCGGACCCATGGGATCTTGCGCGAGATCCATGTAGGACTGGGCAGCTCTCGCTGAGCCGAAGAGCATGGAACGCCCGAAGGCCAAGACCCCCGCCCAGGCCGCCAGGAGAGTGGTGATGACTTTCAAACCGATGTCGACCGTCTTGGCCCATTGCGGCTCCTTCTGCTCTGCGGGTGTCGCCTCGGCCCATCCGAAGAGAGCGGCACCCACGAAGAGAACGATCAGGAGAATCGCCAGGCCCGCCAAGACAGTGGGCAGCCAATCGGCACGCACCCTCCAAATGAGCCAGCGCCAGCGGAGTCTACGGACGGCCCGCGGATCTTTCTGGCGCTTCAGCGCAGTCAAGGCCTGCTGGTAGACCTGACGGATCAGGGACCACCACGGCGGACGGATTCTCTGGTGACGCCATGCATTGAAATCGATCACCACCCACTGCCCCATATCCGTGGACTCGAGCTTCTCCCGCATGAAATTCAAGACCGACGTCTTGCCGGCCCCCCATGGTCCATGGATGTGGATCGCAAAGGAACCCCCGGCCGACACCGCGGAAGAGTCCAGGTCAGTCCTGCTCGATTTCTGCGAACCAGCCCCTGCCGCGCCGACTTGTGCCGGCTCTACAGTGCCGCGTCCCCAGATCTCGCTGAGGCGGATGGCCATGACCTCGGCGAAGGGGCGCCGGTTGAGCCGATCGACCTGCGACGGGTCATCCAGAAGCGTGGGAACACGGTCCTCCGGCCGTGGCTCCCCTCGCTCCGGGCTGGGCTGCGGCCCCGGCCGATTCAGCTCTTCCGCGGCAGCCACTGCCACCTCGTTGGCGAATTCCGAGAGAAGCCGGTCGATCTCGGTCTTTCTATGGTTGGCCAGGGGACGAGCCCGCGGCGGGAATAACTGGATTTCGCGCAGCCATGGAAGGGCTTGCCAAACCGCCGGCCTGACCAGCAAAGGCATGAACCGGAGGCCTCCCTTCTCCCTACACTCCAGAAGCCGTGGCAACTCCCAGGTCGCAATGGTCTCTGAGGCCAAGTAATCGGGCGAAATGAGTTGGATGACGATCCTGGCTTGATTGTGGACTTCTTCGATCTTCGGCTCCCATTCCTCTCCAGGCCGAAGCAAGAGGTCATACCAGACGCGAAAGCGCGCCGCACGCACATGAGGGCTCAAGTGGTCGAGCAGCCGCTTCAGCCATGATTCATCGGTGTGGCTGTAGCTGATGTAAACGAGCGGTACGGTGCCTTCAACCTCTGGGCCCGCCTTGGACAGAGCTCCCCTGGCTCCCGAGAGAGATTCTTCGACGAGGGTGGTGAGACGCGAGTGCGCGCGCTCGAAATCGACACCAAGCTTTCTGAGCCGGTTCGGCAGTCTGCCATCACGCGGGCGCATCCGGACCGATTCCACGATCGCGAGAGCAATGGCCGGAAGGTCGATCGATTTGCGCTCCGGGTATTTCCCTTGGAAGGCAACCAGCGCCTCGCGGAGATCGGAATCGAGCGGGGAGTCAGTCCGTGGACTGGGGGCAGGCGCTTTGTCCAAGCCGAGTAGATCCTGAAAGGAGGGCCAATCCATCCCTGCCTCCTCGAAGACCTTTCGCACACGAGGATCCAGCTCTCCGAGAGCATAGAGAACCGCAGACCGCGTCAGGTCGCGGGTTGCGGACCGCTTCTCGGCATCGGGGTGGTTGGCCCGCAGTTCCTGGACTGCAAGGCTCAAACTGATCAGATTGTCGACTCGGGGATCTAGCTCGAGGTCGAGCCCTGCGAGAGTTCTTTCCATGCGACCTCCAGTTGCCCTAGTCAGCCGTCTCGATCGATCGAGTCCTTTCAGGGCCTGCCATAGGTCCAGACGGAGATCGTCCACCCAGACAGCGTGGCCCTACGGCACCCGCCGCCCCGGAGTCCACGGCGCCCCCGCCGCCGCGAAGGCTTCCTCCAGCTTCGCCAGGTCGCCTGCGATCAGCGCCTGGAGGTCGCGTTCCAGGGCATCCAGCCCGGCCGTGGCGATCTGGAGGTCGCGCCTTTGGGTCGCCGTCGGCATCTGTCGCGTCTGCCAGTGGCCGTCCCGGATCGTTCCGATGCGGTCATCGATCGACGGAGTCTCCGGCTCGGAGAGCTTCTGCCGCGCCGGGTCGCCCTGGAGCCTCAGATCGAGCTCCGCGACCTCCTGCCCCACCGCGTCCAGTTGGGCGTAGAGCGCCAAGTCCGCCTTGGGGGTCTCTGCCAGCGTCGCCCGCATCTGCCGGAGCTGGCTCTTGATGCGGCGGAGCTCGGCCGCAGCTGACGACAGCCGCCGCGCGGCCTCGGCCGTCTCCCCCTGGAAGGCGGCCACCGCCGCCGGGTCGGTGCCGGGTGGCAGGTTCGGCACGGGCTTCACCTCGAACGACTGCGCCGCTCCCAGCGAACGGGCTCCGCTCGCCGAGACCACCACCAGCTCGGCCGAGTAGCGCCCGGGCGCCACCAGGGGGCCCACCGGCGGCACGTCCCAGGGAGCCCGGAAGGCCGGCGGGTCGAGCACCACCGGGTCCGGGACCGGGCCGCGCAGGTCCCAGCTCACCCGGTGCAGCCCTTCCTCGGCCGGCCCTTCGATCCACCGCACCTTGCGCCCGGCGGCGTCCGAGACGATCAGTAGCACCTTGGGGTCGGCCTCCAGCGCTTCGGCCTGTAGCCGGTCGAAGCCGGGGAAAGGCACGTCGGCTTCCTTTTCGCGCAACGCCTTCTCGCCGGCCTTCCGCACCTCGTGCGCCGTGGTCGGCGCCTCGCGCAGGAAGTAGGTGAAGAGGGCGCCGTGGGGCGGGTTCGGGGCGGTGAAGTCGTCGGTGCCGAGCTCCGGGCGCCCCGGAGCCTGCCCCGGCTGCCAGGGCACGAACCACCAAGCGTCGCGGACCGGGAAGAGCACGCCCTCTTGGGCGAGCGCCGCCGCCCCCGCCGATAAATCGCGGAGCGGCGTGTAGTCGTCCAGCACGTAGACGCCCCGGCCGAAGGTGGCGCCCACCAGGTCGTTGTCGCGCCGGTGCAGCTTCACGTCGCGGAACGGAATTGTCGGCAGGCCTCCCAGCTTGTGCCAGTGGGCCCCCCGGTCGGGGCTCCAGTAGAGGCCGCGCTCGGTGCCGAGGAAGAACAGGTCGGGGCGAACATGATCCTGCTGCAGCGCCCAGACGATCGCTCCGGGCGGCAGGTCCCCCGCCATCGAGCGCCAGGTGCGGCCCAGGTCGGCGCTTTCGAAGACATAGGGCTTGAAGTCGCCGGTCTTGTGGTTGTCGGCGGCCACGTAGAGGGTGGCGGCGTCGTGCTGCGACATCTCGACGTCGTTGACGAAGGACAGCGCCGGCAGCCCGGGGATCGTCGCCGCACGCCTCCAGCTCCGGCCGCCGTCGGTGGTGACCTGCACCAGGCCGTCGTCGGTGCCGACCGCCAGCGTCCCTTCCCGGAGGGGCGACTCCGAAATCGCCGTGGTGGTGGCGTACTTCGACATCGCATTGGTGTCGTGCAGCGCGTCGACGCTCCAGACCCGCCCGAAGAACTTCTGCTCGTAGCGGGCCCGCCCGTCCGTCAGGTCGCCGCTGATCGGGGTCCAGGTACTGCCCCGGTCGTCGCTCTGCCAGACCCGCTGCGAGCCGTAGTAGATCCGGTCGGGACGGTGCGGGCTCACCAGCAGCGGCGAGTCCCAGTTCCACCGCTCCGGCGCGTCCCCTGCGGCGGGCTGGGGGCGGATCATCAGCCCCTCGTCGTTGCGCCGGTCCTTGCGGAAGAGCATCCCTTCCTGAAACATCAGGTAGAGGAGGTCGGGGTCGCGCGGGTCGAAGGCGACGCCGTAGCCGTCGGCGCCGAGCGGCACGTACCAGTCCTGGTTGCGGATGCCGTCCATGTTGAGGGTGCGCGACGGACCGTGCAGGGTGCCTTGGTCCTGCACCCCGATCAGGACGTCGTAGAACGGCTCGCGGTTGTTGAGTGCCACCTTGTAGATCTGCGCGACCGGCAGGTTTGGAAAGTGCCGAAAGGTTTTCCCCTCGTCGAAGCTCTCGTAGAGCCCGGCGTCGGTGCCCACCAG
>DATEIO010001053.1:0-6883 GCA_035278895.1 Thermoanaerobaculia bacterium
GCGGTGTGCCATAATCAAATTTGACGAACTCATGGGGCCAGGACGAGTCGGAGGGGGCCAGGTCTCGCTGCCATATCCAGTGCCAACCGGGCCGTTTGCGCCGGCTTTTCTTTGTTGAATGAGGCTTATGCTCCAGAACTACCGCCAAGCCGTCCGCTCTCTGCTCAAGACCCCGGGTTTTACGCTGGTCGTCATCCTGATCCTCGCGGTGGGGATCGGTGCCAACACCGTTCTTTTCACGCTGGTGCACTCCGTCCTGCTCAAGCCTTTGCCCTTTCCCGATCCCGATCGCCTGGTGATGATCTGGGATACCAACTCCGAGCTCGCGAAGGACAAGGAGGGCCCGACGCCTGCGAACGTCCTCGACTGGCGGGAGCGCAACCGGGTCTTCTCCGGCATCGGCGCCTGGCGGGAGGACTCGGCGGCCCTGGTGGGGGAGGGCGACGCCGAGCAGATCCAGATCGCTCGCGTGACCTCGGACTTCTTCCCGGTTCTGGGCCGCAAGGCGGCCCAGGGCAGGACCTTCCTGCCGGAAGAGGTGGACCGGCAGGACCATGTCGTGGTTCTCTCCCACGGCCTGTTCCAGCGCCGTTTCGGCGGGGATCCGAAGGTCATCGGCAGCAGCATCGAGATGGGAGGCGAGAGCTGGCGCGTGATCGGGGTGATGCCCGCGGATTTCGCCTTCCCGGCCCCTCGCGTCGAGCTCTGGAAGCCGTGGGACTTCAAGCTCGGCTATGCCAACCGTCCGGGCGGCCCGCCGCGCACGTTCCACTTCCTGCAGACGGTCGCCCGGCTGAAGCCGGGGGTGAGCCCGGAGCAGGCCGCGGCGGACCTGTCGGCGATCGCCGCCCGGCTCGCCGAGGAGCACCCGGAGGAGAACAAGGGCTGGGGGGTGCGGGTGGCCTCGCTCCACGAGGAGACCGTGGGCTCGTGGCGGCGCGCGATCCTGGTGCTCTTCGCCGCGGTCGCCTTCGTCCTGCTGATCGCCTGCACCAATATTGCGGCCCTGCTGCTCGTCCGGATGCTGGGGCGCCAGCACGAGACGTCGGTGCGCCTGGCGCTCGGAGCCTCCCGGGGCCGCCTGCTGGCCCAGCTCCTCGCCGAGAGCGTGGTCCTGGGAATCGCCGGAGGGCTCCTGGGCGTCTTTTTCTCCGTCTTCGGGCTCAAGCTGCTCCTGCTGCTTCAGCCGGGCGACCTGCCGCGGGTCGAGGAGATCGGGATCGACGGCTCCGTCCTGGGATTCACGCTGCTGGTGAGCCTGGCCGTTGGTCTCGTCGTCGGCCTGATTCCGGCGCTCCAGGGCTCGCGGCCCGATCTCGCGGGGGCCCTGAAGGCCGGGGGAGGCCGCACCAGCTCCGCCGGCCGCTTCCCTCAGATGCTCCGCCGCATGCTGGCCGTGGCGGAGGTGGCGATCGCCGTGATCCTTCTGGTCGGGGCGGGCCTCCTCGCGCGGAGCTTTCAGCGCTTGCAGGCGGTGGATCTCGGGTTCGATTCCGATCACCTCCTGGTGGTGCGGGTCATGCTCAACACCAACTCCTATGAGAGCGAAGAGGCCCGGGTGTATTACCAGACCCTGACCGAACGGCTGGCGGCGCTTCCCGGCATCCGGTCGGCGGGAGCGGTCACCGCCTTGCCCATGAGCCCGGTGGGCGAGGATTTCGACCGCCCCTATTGGCTGGAAGGGAACCGTCCGCCGGAGGGCAAGGAGCCGGAAGCCGGGATCCGCATCGCGACGCCGGGCTATATCGAGACCCTGGGGATCAAGCTCCTGCGGGGACGCTCCTTCACGGCCCAGGACCGCGCGGATTCGGTGCCCGTCGTCCTGGTCAACGAGACGCTGGCCCGCAGTCTCTGGCCCGGCAAGGAGGCGGTCGGGCAACAGCTGGTCGTCGACTATCGCGGGGTCTACTCCTACCAGGTCGCCGGAGTGGTCCACGACACCCGCTTCTACGGCCTGCGCAGCGAGCCCAAGCCCGAGATCTTCGTGCCCCACGCCCAGATTCCCTACCTGCCGATGAACGTGGTGGCGCGGACCGTCAACGACCCCCGGGCGCACGTTGAAGAGGTGCGGCGGCTGGCCCGGGAGATCGATCCCGCGCAGCCCCTCCACAGCGTCGTCACCATGGAGGAGCTGGTGGCCGATTCGGTGGCGCAGGACCGCTTCACGACCTCGCTGCTGATTTTTCTGGCCGGGGTGGCGCTCCTCCTGGCGGCTCTCGGCATCTACGGCCTGCTCGCCTACAGCGTCCGCCAGCGCTCCCATGAGATCAGCGTCCGCATGGCCCTGGGAGCCCGCCGCGAGAGCCTGTTGCGGTCCGTGCTCGGCGAATCGCTCAAGCTGACGCTTGTGGGGACGGCGATCGGCATCGTGCTGGCGCTCGGCCTGAACCGGCTGCTCGCCAGCCTGCTCTTCGGCGTGACGGCCACCGATCCGGCGACGTTCGTGGGAGTGGGCCTCCTTCTCCTCGTGACGGCGGCGCTCGCCGGCTACCTCCCCGCCCGCAGGGCGACGCGGGTGGATCCCCTGGCAGTGCTCCGGCAAGGATGACGGCCATGAAGGGACGACGCATTCTCAAGCGCGCGTTTTTCGGTCTCTTGCTGCTCCTGCTCCTCGCCGCGGCCGGCGGGCTCTGGCTGCGCAGCCGGGTGCGCGCCAGCCTGCCGCGGGTCGACGGGGCCCTGGCGGTTCGCGGCGCCGGCGCGGAGATCCGCATCGACCGCGACGGGCTCGGCGTTCCTTCGATCCATGCGGCGAGCCGGCACGACGTCGCCTTCGGCACCGGCTTCGTGCACGCGCAGGACCGCTTCTTCCAGATGGACCTGAGCCGGCGCTCTTCCGCGGGCGAGCTGGCCGGGCTCCTGGGCGCGGACCTCCTGCCCGAAGACCGCAGGCTGCGGCCGCACCGGTTCCGGGAGGTGGCCCGGCGCGCTCTCGCGGCGGCGGGCCCCGAGGAGCGGCGGCTGATCGATTCCTATACGGCGGGAGTCAACGCCGGTCTCACGGCGCTCGGGGAGAAGCCTTTCGAGTACCTCGCCCTGCGCACCGATCCCGCGCCCTGGCAGCCGGAGGACACGCTGCTCGTGGTCCTCTCGATGTTCGTCCAGCTCCAGGACGAGGACGGCCGGGTCGAGTCGCTGCGCGGCCTGATGCACGACACCCTGCCCGCGCCGCTCGCCGACTTCCTGGAGCCCACGGGCACCGAGTGGGACGCGCCGCTCCTGGGCGAGCCGATCCCGACCCCGCCGGTCCCCGGGCCCGCGGTCTGGGACCTGCGCACCCGGCCCGCGGCGGCGAAGGCCGCGGCCCTCTCCTCTCCGGACCTCTTCGAGCTCGCCGCCGCCCGGCAGGGGAGCAACAACTGGGCGGTCTCGGGAGCGCACACGCCGGACGGGCGCGCCCTGGTCGCGACCGACATGCACCTGGGGCTCTCGGTGCCCAATACCTGGTACCGCGCCTCGTTCGAGTGGCCCGGCGCGGCCGGCGAGACCCACCGGGTGACGGGCGCCACCCTGCCGGGGGCCCCGCCCATGGTCATCGGCAGCAACGGCCACGTGGCCTGGGGATTCACCAACGGCTTCATCGACGACAGCGATCTGGTGCTCCTGGAGCCGGCGCCCGGCGGCCGCTACCGGACGCCCCAGGGGCCCCGCGACTTCGGGCGTACGAGCGAGCGGCTCCGGGTGCGCGGCGGCGCGGAGGAGACGCTGGAGGTGGTCTCGACGATCTGGGGCCCGGTCGTCGGCCAGAGCAAGGACGGCCATCAGTACGCTCTGCGCTGGGTGGCCCAGGAGCCGGCTGCGGCCGACCTCGGCTTCGTGGCGATGGAGACGGCGAAGGACGCCGGCACGGCGCTCGCGGTGGCCAACCGGAGCGGCATGCCGGCCTTGAACGTGATCGTGGGCGACGCCGCCGGCCACATCGGCTGGACGGTGACCGGCAAGATCCCGCGGCGCAAGGGGCTCGACGGCCGCCTGCCGGTCTCCTGGGCCGACGGCTCCCGGGGCTGGGACGGCTGGCTCGCGCCCGGGGAGATTCCCCGCCTGGTGGACCCGCCCTCCGGCCGCCTGTGGACCGCGAACAACCGGGTGGTGGGGGGCGAGATGCTCGGCCGGCTGGGGGATGGCGGCTACATCCTCGGGGCGCGCGCCCGCCAGATCCGGGACCGCCTCCTGGCCCTGGACAAGGCGACCCCCAGGGACATGCTGGCGATCCAGCTCGACGACCGGGCCCTCCTGCTCGAACGGTGGAGGAAGCTCCTGGTCTCGACGCTCACCCCGCAGGCGATGGCCGCGGACCCCCGCCGGCGCGCGCTCGCCGACCGCGTCCGGACCTGGGACGGCTGCGCCTCGGTCGACTCGGTCGGTTACCGCGCCGTCCGTGGCTTCCGGCAGCTCGTGACGACCGAGCTGCTCTCCGCCCTGACCGCCCCCTGCCTGGAGGTCGACGCGGAATTCAACTATCTGCGCGTGATGGGCAACGAAGAGGCCGACGTCGAGGGGCCGGTCTGGCGGCTGGTCACGGAGAGGCCGCAACACCTCCTGCCCGCGGCGCACAAGAGCTGGGACGAGCTGCTGCTCGCGATGGCCGACCTCTACCTCGAGCGCCAGCTCAGCGAGGGGCAGACCCTGGACCAGCTCACCTGGGGCCGGTTCAACACCGTGCAGATGCAGCACCCCTTGAGCTTCGCGGTCCCGCAGCTCGGCCGCTGGCTCGACATGCCGGCCACCCAGCTTCCCGGAGGGGCCGGCATGCCCCGGTTCCAGACGCCGTTCATCGGCGCCTCGCAACGCATGGCCGTCTCTCCGGGCCGGGAGGATCAGGGCTACTTCCACATGCCGGGAGGCCAGAGCGGCCATCCGCTCTCTCCGCACTACCGCGACGCCCACCCGGCCTGGGTCCGCGGGGAGGCCACGCCTTTCGTGCCCGGCCCCCCCGTGCACACCCTGCGGCTGTCGCCCTCGGGCTCTTAGCCGCCGCCGGCCTGGACGGGGCCGGGGGAGGTGAAGACGCCGTCCGGCAGGTCCGCGAAGACCTGGAGGTGGGGGAACAGGAGCTTGCGGCTGCCATCGGCGCTCACCCGCTCCGGGGAGAACATCAGTTTGCCGTACGGCTTCCAGCCGCTCCACGTATATGGAGTGGGCTCCCCGGTGCCTGCGCCGAGCAGGAAGCTCCAGCGGTCCATCAGGTGGGTCTCCCGGTTGATGTAGGCCCAGAACTTGTCCTCATTCGGGTGGGTCAGAAGCACCTTGTCATAGAGGACGTCTCCCAGCTTCTCTTCGCCCGCGTAGGTGAGAGTCACGCCGGGGTCTTTCATCTTGTAGGGCATGAACAGCCAGTAGGTCGCGCTCTTCCAGGAGCTCATCGCCTTCTGGAGCAGCGTCTTTTCCTGCTCGGGCTCGGCCCGGCGGCCGGCGATGTAGACGGTGCCCTCGCCGGTGTTGACGTTCTCCAGCACGACGTAGGGTTGGCCGTCCTCGGTCTTCGCTTCCAGACGGTGGCGGCCCGTGTACTTGTCCCAGTACTGGTCGGTGAGGAGTTTCTGCTCTCCCGATCGTTCAGAGACCATGTCGAAACGGAGGTAACGGGTTGAGTCCCAGGTGTCCTTGCCCCCCATCGCTCCCATCATGGCATCCACGATCTGGAGAGCCCGGGGCTCGGAGCGGGCGGGATCGAAAGCCGGAGGAGCCTGGGCGAGCGCCGGGGCTACCACGCAAAACGAAAGGACATAAAGATGAAGGATTGATCTCTTATGTTTTCCCAAGGTTTTTTTCACCATTTTCAGGGTCCTTCCCGAGGTTGAGGAGAGGCTCTTTCCGCGTATTTCAGCAAGGTCATTATGCTATACTTTCAGGTTCTGGCTCCCCTGGGTTTTGGCCGGCCTGACGCCTTCGAGGCTCCGGCGTTTTCGTAACTGGGGAGTATAACGATTCGATGAGGTCCTTATGCGCCGAACTCTGCTCAAGTCGAAGATTCACCGTGCCACCGTCACCGATGCCGACCTTCATTACCAGGGCTCGGTCACGATCGATCCCTACCTCCTCGCCGCGGCGGACATCCTGGTCTTCGAGCGCGTGGAGATCTACAACATCACCAACGGCGAGCGGTTCGCCACGTACGCGATCCCGGGCCAGGAGGGAGAGGGCGAGGTGATCATCAACGGTGCGGCGGCGCACAAGGCGCGGCCGGGCGACCTGGTCATCATCTGCACCTACGCCGAGTACGAGGAAGCGGAAGCGCGGCAACACCAGGCGGTGGTCGTCCAGGTGGACGCGGGCAACCGGCTTCTGGTCCACGAGCCGGCCGCGGAGGCCTCGGCCTGACCGCCCTCCGGGCCCGGCGCCTCCGGGCCCGGAGAAGCTGTGAGGTAGTCCCGGGATGACGGCCTTTCTCGATCCTCCTGCCGCCGACTCCGCAAGCCTGATCGAAATCCTCCGCGCGAGGGCTCTCGAGCAGCCGGAAGGGCTGGCCTACACTCTCCTGCGCAATGGAGAGGAGGAAGAGGCTCGCCTGACGTACGGCGATCTCGACCTCCGGGCGCGGGCTCTGGGGGCCGTGCTCGCGGAGCGCAAGGCCGCGGGGGAGAGGGCGCTCCTCCTCTATCCGCCGGGGCTCGAGTTCATCGTCGCCTTTTTCGGCTGCCTCTACGCGGAGGTCACGGCCGTCCCCGCCTACCCGCCCCGCGCCGCCCGGGGGCTCGAGCGTCTCCGCGCGATCGTTGAAGACGCCCGTCCCCGCCTGGCGCTCACCACGGCCTCGCTCCTCGCGCAGCTGCGCGAGGAAGCCGGTGGCTCCGCGGGGGTCGCGGGGGTGCCCGCGATCGCCACGGACGCTTTGAGCCCGGCGCTCGCGGACGGTTGGCGCGAGCCCCGGATCGAGCCCGGA
>DATEIO010001054.1:0-11567 GCA_035278895.1 Thermoanaerobaculia bacterium
GGGCCATCAGATCGGGCCGGCGGCCGAGCGCCACGGGCAGCCCCCCGGCGACCGGCGGCGCGGCGGCGAGCACCTCGAGCGCCGCGTCGTCCCAAGCCGAGGGCCCCAGGATCAACAGACAGCGGGCCGCGGCCGCGCGCAGCTCCTGCGAGCGGTCGTGGAGCCGGGCCGAGAGCGCCTCGCGGAACCCGGCGGGCCGGCTCTCGGGAGGCGCGGGCAATCCTTCGAGCACGTGGGCGAGAAGGCCGAGCAGGGCCTCCTCCGGGATCTCCACGTCGCCGGCCGGCCAGTGGGACGACAGCGCCGCGAACGCCGCCGAGCCTCCGATCCGCGCCAGGGCCTCGGCCGCGAGCTGCCCCGTCATGGGATCGGTCAGCCGCGGCGCCAGATGCGGCACGGCCTCGGGCGAGCGCAGGTCGCCCAGTGCCTGCACGGCCGCCATCTGCACCCAGAGGTCAGCGTCCAAAAACGGCAGGAGGTGCGGGATGGAGCGGGCGTCGCCCAGCCGGCCGATCGCCAGGATCGCCTCCTGGACCACGTTGGGATCGGGGTGTGAGAGCGCGCCGTGGAGCGGCTCCAAGGCCCGGGGATCGCGCATCCGGTCGAGGATCAGCACGGCCTGGAGCACCACGTCCGGCTCCAGGTCAGAGAGGAGCCCCACGACCACGGGGAGGCTCCGGCCGCCACGCAGGCGGAAGATCTCGGAGCCGGCGTTGCGGAGCACGGCGTCGGAGTCGTCCCGCAGGTACTCGGTCAGGCGCGAGTCCGGGAGCACGGCCGCGCCGATGCGCAGCGCCTGTTCGCGGATGCCCGGGCTGGGGTTCCGGACCAGCCGCTCGAGCGCCTCGATCCGGGAGTCGTCCGGGAGCGTCGGGAGCCTCTCCAGGATCTCCACGCACTCGTCCCAGGAGGGGGCGGGGTTGCCGGGGTTGCCATAGCGTTCACTCGTCATCATGGATGGACCTCTCGATCAGTGGAGCACGCCGCTCCGGCTCATACCTGGAACACTCCGGACATGGTCTTCAGCCGCTCGGACTCCCGCGCCAGGCTCTGGGTGGCGGCCGACATCTGCTCGGTCGCGGTCAGATACTGCTGGGCGACCTGGGCGATCTGGTCGACCGCCTTGACCACCTGGTCGCCGCCGCGCATCTGCTCGCTGGTAGCGTCGGCCACCTGCTGGGTCATGCGGTTCATGGCCTCGGCGGATTTCATGATCTGGCGCGCGCCGTCCGCCTGCTCGCGGGCCGCGGCGGCGAGCTGCTGGGTGACGCCGTGCATGGTGGAAGAGGTCTTGAGGATCTGCGCGGCGCCCGCGCTCTGCTCCTGCATGGCGCCGTTGACGTCGCGCACCAGGTCGGTCGTGCGGTTGACGGCCTCGATGATCTGGCGGAGCACCCCCTGGGAGAGCTGGACCGCCTCCTCGGTGTCGTTCTGCACGGCCTCGACGAACGCCGTGATCTCCCGGGTCGAGCTCATCGAGCGCTCGGCCAGGCGCTTGACCTCGTCGGCGACCACGGCGAAGCCGCGGCCAGCGTCTCCAGCGCGGGCGGCCTCGATCGCGGCGTTCAGGGCCAACAGGTTCGTCTGGTCCGCGAACTCGCCGATCATGCGGATGATCTTGCCGATGTCCTTGGTGGACGAGCCGATGCCCAGGACGATCTTCGACAGCCGCTCGCCCCCTTCGCTCGCGGAGCGGGCCGCCTCGCGCGAGACCTCGTCGACCACGCGCACCCGTTCCGCCACCGAGCGGGTCGAGGCCGTCATCTGCTCGATCGTGGCGGAGGTCTCCCCCACGTAGGAGAGGAGGTTCTCCGAGTTGCGCGCCACCTCCTCGATCGAGGTTCCCATCTCCTCGATCGAGGCCGAGGTCTGCTCCACGTTCGCGGCGAGCGCCTGGGTGGACCGGTTCACGCTGTCGAGCTGCGAGGCCATCTCGACCATGGTGGCCGAGGTCTCCTCGGTCGAGGAGGACTGGCTCTCGGCTCCGCGCTTGATCTGGAGCGCCGAGGCCGAGATCTGGTCGGAGGTCGAGGCCACGAGGCCCGCCGACTCCTTGACGTCGCCGATGATCTTGCGGAGGTTTTCGGTCATCCTCCGGAACGCGTTGCCGAAGAGGTCCGCCTCCGAGCGCGGCTCGATCTCGCGGCGCAGGTCCCCGGCCGCGATCGCGTCCGCCACCCCCGCCATCTCCCGGAAATAGCCGACCATCCGCTCCATCGAGCGCGACAGCGCTCCGATCTCGTCGTCCGCGCGGGCCTGGATCTTGACCGAGAGGTCCCCGTGGGCGAGCCGCCCGGCCACCTCGGCCGCGTTCGCAAGCGGCCGGGTGAGCGAGCGGATGAGGAAATAGGAGAGCGCCGAGAGCACGAGGATGCTCGCGACCGTCACCAGGGTGATCTCCAGGATCGCCAATCGCTGGCTCTCCCGGGCCTCGGCAAACGCCGAGGTCATCTCGTCGCGGTTCGCCGCCGTCAGGCTTTCGAGCCGGGCGAGAAGGTCCTTGAACTGCTCGTCGACCGACGCGCGCGACCGGGCGACGCTCGCCACGCTCTCGCCCTGGATCAGCTCCTGGGTCGTCTGGCGCGCGAGGTCGTGATACTTCCGGAACGCCGCGTCGATCCCCTGGAGCTGCTCGGCCTCGATCGTGGGGTTGGCCGAGGTCTCGTTCAGAACGGTCTGGAACGCATCCTTCTCCTGCTTGAGCTCGGGGAGGACCTGCGGGTTGCGGGTAACGACCGCCTCCTGGAACTTCCGCTGCACCGAGGTCAACGCGCGCTCGAGCTTCTGGCTGTCCTCGAACGCCCGCACGTAGCCGTTCTCGATCCCGTCCAGAAGCGCGCCGTTTCTCGCCACCACGACGCGCGCGATCGCCAGGATCAGGAGAAATCCGAGGGCCGCCAGGATCGGCAGCAGGACCACCTTGTGGGCGAATTTCAGGCGCTTCAGCATGGGATCTTCCGTCTCCTAAGACGCCTCGGCCTCGAGATCGAGACCCTCATGAATCCAAAGGACACGGTCCACGTCCAATAGGACGAGCAGGACCTCCTCTTTGTGATAGACCCCGCGGATGAAATCCGACCGCTCGGTCATCACGTCGGCCGGCGGCGGCTGCATGCCGGAGGGCAGGAGCTTGACCACCTGCCGGGCCGCGTCCACCAGCAGGCCGATCGAGCGCTCGCGCGAGGTGACGACCACGATGCGGCTCTGGGGGGTGAGCTCCGCGGCCTTGAGCCCCAGGCGCACCCGCAGGTCCACCACGGCGAGCACCCGGCCGCGCAGATTGGTGATGCCGCGGATCGGCGCCGGCGCGTGCGGCACGCGGGTGACGCCGGTCACCCGCAGCACCTCCTGAACGCGGGAGACCGGCAGGGCGTAGATCTCCTCCGCCAGCTCGAACGTCACCCACGTCTCCGGCTCCTCCTTCTTCTCCTCCGCCTCCTGGCCCCGGCGCTCCAGCCGGTCCACGAACGCGTACAGGCGCTCGGGGCCGGCGACCGGCAATACCGCTTGTGAAGCGTCCCCCTCTCCTGGTTGGGGGGAGGGCGACAGGAGAGGGGACAGGGGTGAGGTCTCCCGGGCTTCGTAGGCCGCGAGGATGTCCTCCGCCAGCCCCGACTCGGGCAGCTCGAACGCTCCCTCGGCCTTGCCGCGCTTCTTCTTCACGAAGCCCCTCCGGCCGCCGCAAACGGCGAAAGCTCCATCAGGCCCGTGGGATCGAGGATGAGCACGGCTCTTCCGTCCCCCAGCACCGTGGCCCCGGCAATGCCCGGCGGATCGCCGGCCAGCCGGTCCAACCCCTTGACCACGACCTCGCGGATGCCGTGGAGACGGTCCGCCGCGAGCGCCCGGTGCGCGCCGGCCGCCTCGATCACCACCGCGAAGCCCGAGCGCCGCCGGGTCTCCGAAGTGCCGAAGCTCGTCCCCAGATCGAGGAGAGGGATCAGGCCCCCGCGCCAGTCCAGAAGCGAAGCCCCGTTCACCTCGTGGACCCGGGGGGCCGCGAGCGGCACGCTCTCGACGACCGACGAGAGCGGCAGGGCGTAGTCCTCGCCGTCGCTCGCGAGCAGGAGCGCGCGGGTGATCGACACGGAGAGTGGCAGCCGCAGGCGGAACAGGGTGCCGGCCCCCTCCTCCGAAAAGACCTCGATCCGGCCGCCCCGCCGGTTGACGGCCTTCTGCACGGCCGCGAGGCCGATCCCCCGGCCCGACGAGAGATCCGCCCCCTCGCGGGTCGAAAAACCGGGCAGGAAGAGGAGAGCCAGCGGGTCCTCGCCCGGCGCCAGACGGTGGCCGCGGCGCTCGGCCGCCGCCACCACCTCGGCGCGGCGGATGCCGCCACCGTCGTCCAGCACGTCGATGCGCACCTCGCGAGCGTCCGTCTCGGCCGAGAGACGCAGGAGCCCGCGGGCCGGCTTCCCCGCCCGCAAACGCTCCTCCGAATCCTCAAGGCCATGGATCACGGCGTTTCGCACCAGGTGGCCCAGCGCCTCGCTCGACAGCTCGAGGAGCGCCTTGTCGAGCGGCGTCTCGCCGCCCGCGGTCTCGAAGCGGACCTCCTTGCCCTCCCGCGCGCTCTCGTCGTGAACGATGCGCGCGAGCGGTCCGAACAGGGTCTTGAGCGGCACCATGCGGAGCCGGAGCACGCCATCCCGCAACTGGTCCAGGGTCTTGCCGAGAAGCTCATGGGACTCGTCCACGCCCGCCCACTCGTCGGAGCCTCTCGCTGCTCCGCTCGCCTCCCGGCACCGCGCCAGGGAGTCGGTCAGGCGGTTGCGCAGGATCACCATCTCGCCCAGGAGATCCACGAGGCCGTCCAGGGTCTGGAACGGCACCCGCACCCCCTCGCGCGCGAGGTCCGCAGGGACCGCCGCCCTTTCGAGAACGCTCTCCGTCTCCTCGGGGCCCCCCTCGATCCGGGCGAGCTCGCGGCGGAAGAGATCGACGCCCGCGAGCATCCCGTCCACCTGCGGCCGGTACGGATCGAGGTCGTCGATGCCGTCCTCCAGGTCGTGAGCGATCTCCTGGAGACGGGCGAAGCCCATCATCCCCGAGTTGCCCTTGAGGGTGTGGAGCTGCAGCCGGGCCTCTTCCAGCCAGGGAGACACGTCCGCGCCGCTGCCTGAGTCCGCGGCGAGCAGAACCTCCTCCAGCCGGTTCAGCCGCTCTCCCGCGTCGAGCAGGAAATCGGCCGCAAGCTCCTCGTAGGGATTGCGCGTCATGGCTCGAGAAGGCACTCCCTGGAGAAGCGAGCTTTGGCGGATCGAGCAACGTACGGCAGGTCCATCCCGCCCGGATGCCTCCTCTCAAAAACCTTCAGGATCGCCCTGCACCCCTCGAGGGGCGCGGGCCGCTCCAACATCGTCCTGCTTGACTGTGGCGCCTAGTATAGACCGGTTTCTCTGAAAAGAGGACGCTGCTCTAGAGAGCGTGGATCTCCGTAATTGCGCGATCTGGCGAGGTCTCAAACCCTTGTGTTTCAACTGCTATGGTATAATCCCATCACTCCATGACTTACCCGCTTCACCCCGCGTCCATCCGGCAGTTCTATGAGGACGGATTCCTCATCCTGGAAGACCTCTTCACCCGCGAGGAAGTGGCGGCCATGGCCGAGGCCGCGGAGCGGCTGCGCGCCGTGGGACGGGAGATCGCCGAAACCGTACCCGCGGAAGGCGAAGCCGAGGGCGAGCGCAAGATCGAGCACGCCGGCAGCCAGTTCGTCCTCGGAGGCGGCCGGCTGCTGCGGGTGGTCTGGGCGGGAGGGTGCGAGCCGGCGTTCCTGGATTGCGGGCGCGATCCGCGGCTCACCGCGATCGTGGGCCAGCTCTTCGGCTCCGAGAAGGCGGTCCACCTGCTCAACCAGCTCCACGCCAAGTACCCGAACGACGGCCTGGAGTTCGAGCCCCACCAGGACAGCGAGCACCGCCGCTACGGCACGCCCGAGTGGCGCGACGTGGACGGCCGCGGGAGCTACATTCAGACCGTGGTCGCGATCGACGACTCGACCCTGGACAACGGCCCCCTGATCTTCTATCCCGGAAGCGGAAGGCAGGGCCACCTCGATCCCACTGCGGTCCGCCGCGATTTCGAGGACCGCCCCGGAGTTCCCGCCCTCCTCAAAGCCGGCAGCGCCGCCTTCTTCGGACCCTACGTGGTCCACCGGAGCGCCGAAAACCGCGGCTCGACCCCACGCAGGATCGCGATCAACGGGTTTGCGCTGCCCGGGGCGAATTCGCGCACCTACTTCGGCTCGGGCACGGGAGTGCCGGTCGAGCTGTTCCGCAACTGAAACGGACGAACACGGACTTTCACGGACCCCCACGGACGCCCGGGATCAGGCGTCTGTGGTCGTCCGTGTCAGTCCGTGTTCGTCTGCAGGGCGTCGCCCTTACGGCCGCTCTACGAAGTCCGTCGGCAGCGGAGGCGTGCTCGCCGGCGGCACCCGGTGGTGGGTCGCCTGCTCGAAGGCATAGGCCAACCCAATGAGCGTCGGCTCCGAAAACGCCGGACCCGAGAAGGTGATGCCCGAGGGGAACGGATTCTCGACCGGCGGGGTGGCCGGCAGAAACTCGCCGGGCACGGTGACGCTCGGGTAGCCCGCCTTCGCGGGAGCGGCGGCGAAGAAGTTCGCCGCGGCGAGGATCGCGTCGACGTCGTCTGCGGTGCCCTTGATGCCGTCCGCACCGTTGTAGATGGCGTCCAGCGCGTCGCGCGAGCGCGCGAGGTCCTCGGCGCGGTCGGCCAGGTAGCGCAGCGTGTCCGCGCTGCCCGGCGAGGTGTCGACCTGGGCCGCCGCCTCGAAGATCGCCTGCCCGTACTTCATCGGCGGATTGTAGGTGGCGTTGAAGGCCACGATCTCGGCGATCGTGTGGTGGGGCGCATCCGGCGTCGCCGCCAGGTACGCGTTCAGGTCGCGCTTCTGGCCGTAGAGGAGAACCGTGGAGCAGCCCGCGACCGGCGGATAGCTCACGCAGGAGCCGAGCTGCGCCGGGAACGGCGGCAGGAAGAAGACCTCGGCGCCTTCCGCCTCGATCACCGCGATCGCCGCGTTCATCTGGTCGAGACGGCTCGCGGGGATGGGCGTCATCACGGCGATGCGAGCCCCCTTGAGCGCCTTCTTGTCGAGGAACCGCGTGTAGTCGCTGAAGCAGTTGCCGGGAGTGAGGCACGCGGCCGTCGCAGGGTCCGCGGGATCGTAACCGGCAATGACGCCCAGCACGGCGGCCGCATCCGCCACCGTCCGCGCGATCGGGCCGGCCGTGTCCTGGTCCGCCGTGATCGGAATGATGCCGTCGCGGCTGACCAGACCCACCGTGGGCTTGATGCCCACCACACCGTTGGCGGAGGCCGGGCTCAGGATGGAACCCGAGGTCTCCGTGCCGATCGCGACCGTGACGAGGTTCGCGTTCACGCCGATGCCGGCGCCCGAGCTCGACCCGCCCGTCTGCAGCACCGGCCGGCCGTCGCCGCCCGGCAGCTCGCGCGGATCATAGGGATTGAACCCGAAGCCACCCAGCGAGCTGTAGCCGGTCGGCATACCGAGCGCGATGAAGTTCGCGAACTCGGTCAACGTGGCCTTGCCCAGGATGATCGCGCCCGCCGCCCGGAGCTTCTGCGTGATGAACGCGTCGTCCGGCGGAATCGAGCCCTCGAGCGCCACCGAGCCCGCGGTCGTCGGCATGTCCGCCGTGTCGATGTTGTCTTTCAAGAGGATCGGGATGCCGTAGAGCGGGCTCCGCGCGATCCCCGGATGGCGCCCGGCGTCGAGCGCCGCCGCCTCCGCTTCCGCGTTCGGGTTCACGTAGATGAACGCGTTGATGCCCGGTCCCGCCTCCTCATAGGCGTCGATGCGCGCGAGGTACATGCGCACCAGCTCCTCGGACGTGATGAGCCCCGTCTGCAGCGCGTGCTGCAACTGAGCGACCGTGGCCTCGACGAGCTGGAGCTGCGCCGTGCCGGCGCCGTGCCGTTCCGCATGGACGGGTTGTGCCAGGAACGCTCCCGCGAGCGTCGCGGCTGCGAACCCAAGGGTCGCAATTCTCTTCATGGGGTTTCCTCCGGGTTTACGTCTCAGGGTTTGCGCTTCTTCCCTAACTGTTAGGGTGCGGCAGAACCAGGCCGCGGGACAAACCCCTACTCGTGCCGCAACGCAATTCCCGGATCGACCCCCGCAGCCCGGTGGGCCGGCAGATAGCTCGCGAGGAAGGCCACGGTGACCATCACGGCGCTCACCATCAGCAACACCGGCCCGTCCACCGGCTGGACGCCGAAGAGGAGGGCGCGGAGCGAACGGCCGAGCGCCGCGGCGCCGAAAAGGCCCAGAACCAGCCCGCCCAGCACGATCGACAGCCCCTGCCAGACGACCGCGCGCGCCACGCGGTCTGAATCCGCGCCCAGGGCGAGCCGCACGCCGATCTCGTGCGTCCGCTGCCCCACGTCGCTCGACAGCACGCCGTAGAGCCCCAGGCACGCGAGCCACAGCGCGAGCACGGCAAAGCCGCCCAGCAGGCGGACGCGGACGCTCGAATCGGCCGTCGCCAGGGCGACCTTCTCGTCCAGGGTGGAAATCCCGTCGATCACCAGCCCGGAATCGAGCCGGCGCACCACCTGCCGCACGGCCGGAGCGAGCGCGGCCGCGTCCCCGCGGGTGCGCAACGCGAAACGGAGCAGGGGCCAGTACGTGTCCCGCGGCAGGACGAAGACCTCGGGCATGGGCTCGGACTGGTCCGCTGTCAGGCGTACGTCGCCGACCACGCCCGCGATCTCGAACCAGACCGGCGCCTCCCCCTTTTCCGGCTTCACGTCGAACGTGAGGCGCCGCCCCACCGCGCCGCCGTCCGGAAAATACGTCCGGGCGAGCGTCTCGTTGATCAGAGCCTGCTTCGGACCGTCGGGGCTCAGAAAACGGCCGGAAACCAGGGGGATGCCCATCGCCGCGAAGTATCCGGCGCTCGCGGCGCGGTGCGACACCTGCGCCTCCGCGAGCTGCGGAGACAGGGGCCGGCCGTCAATCGCGACCGGACCCGATTGCGATCCGCCCTCGAACGGCAGGCGGTCCGCAAAACCGGCCGATTCCACGCCGGGCAGCGCCGCAAAGCCCTCCAGCGCTTGCGTCGAAAAGCTCGCGAGCCGCGTCTTCGGAGTGTCCCAGGGGAAATCGACCTCCACGGTCAGCACGGAAGAGGGCTCGAAACCGAGCGGCACACCGCGCATTGCGAAGAGGCTCCGGGCGAGCAGGCCGACCCCGACGAGCAGAACGACCGACAGCGTCACCTGGGTGGCCACGAGCAGCCGGCGGGTCTTGAGGCCGCTCGCGGAGGTCCCCGCCCGGCGGCCGTCCCGCAGCCCCGCGCCCGGCAGCTGGCGGGCCGACTGCCACGCCGGAGCGAGACCGAACGCCAGCCCGCAGAGGAGCGAAAGAACGAGGCTGAACCCCACGACCCGGAGGTCGAGCTCCGCCGAGGCGAGGCGCGGCGTATCCGCCGGGAGAAGGCCCTTGAGCGTCGCGAGAGACACCTGGGCGAGAAGAACGCCGAGCGCTCCGCCCGCGAACGCGAGCACGAGGCTCTCCACGAGATAGAGCCGGATCAGTCCGCCCCGGCCCGAGCCCAGGGCCGCGCGGATCGACGCCTCCCGCTGGCGCTCGGCCGCCCGCGCGAGGAGCAGGCTCGCGATGTTGACGCACGCAATCAGGAGCACCAGCGCCGCCGTGCCGAGAAGCACCAGGAGAGGCAGCCGCGCGCCCCGGCTCTGCTCTTCCTGCAGGAGCACGGGCCGCGCGCTGCGGCCGGCGTCGCTGTCCGGATACTGCTTCGCGAGCCGCGCGGCCACGGTGTCCAGCTGCGCCTGAAGCCCCGGGAGAGCAGCCCCCGGCTTCATGCGCCCCACGATCCCAAGAAACCCCGCCTGGCGGGACGCCTGTTGGACATCGAGCGGCGCGGGAATCAACAGCTCCAGGTCCTCGGGATACCCCACCCGGTCGGGCACGATGCCGATCACGAGAAACGGCTCGCCGCTCAATCGCAACGTGCGGCCGAGGATTTTCGGATCGCCCCCGAAACGGCGGTGCCACGTCCCCTCGCCCACCATCGCCACGCGAGCACCGAGACCGTTCTCCTCCTCGGGCGTAAAACCCCGCCCCGCGATCGGCTGAATGCCCAGCACCGCAAGCGGCTTCCCTACCGTGCGGATCGCGTGCAGCCGCGCGGGGTCGCCCTGGCCGGTGAGAACGAGCCCCTCGCCATAGAAGCCCGCTGCCGCTTCGAGGTCCGCCACCTCCCGCGCCCAGTCGGCCAGCCGTGCCGGATTGCTGCCGGAGAACTCGCCGTTCTTCGACTCCTCGATCACCACCAGACGGTCCGGATCAGGCAGCGGCAGCGGCCGGAGGATCACGGCGTCCACGATGCTGAAAATCGCGCTGTTGGCGCCGATCCCCAAAGCCAGAGAGAGCACGGCCGTGAGCGCCAGCCCGCGCCGCTTGGCCAGCGTGCGGACCGCCAGCCGGAGATCGCGTACCAGGGCGTCCGCCCAGAAGAGCCGGTCCGCGTCGAGCGTCTTATCGCGCAGCAGGGCCGTATTGCCGAACCGCCGGACCGCGTCCGCCCGCGCCTCGGCGGGCGACATCCCTCGCGCGACGTTGTCGCGTGTCCGCATCTCGATGTGGAATTCCTGCTCCTCCGCGATCAGGTCGTACTGCGAATCGCGGCGCCAGAGACTGTTGCGAAGCCGCCCCATCCACCCCATGAGATCCTCCTACGCAAAGCGCAGAACGCGGCCCACCCCATAGGTCAGCCGCTGCCAGCTCTCTTCCTCTTCCGCCAACTGCTGCCGTCCCGCCTCGGTCAGCGAATACACGCGCGCCCGCCGGTTCGAATCCGTGCGCGCCCACTCGGACCGGATCCACCCGTCCTGCTCCATCCGGTGGAGAGCCGGATAGAGAGACCCCTCCTCCACCCGCAGGATCTCCTCGGACACGGTCTGGATGTGATGCGTGATGGCATACCCGTGCAGGGGACCCGTGGACAGGGTCTTCAGGACCAGCAGCGTCAAGGTGCCCTGCAGGACGTCGTGTTTGGCTTTGGGCAAAGGGTCTGTCTCCCTGGATACCTAGATGACTAGGGAAAGGATAAAACGAACCGGGCGCATTGGCAAGGGGGACTGCAAGTCGTTCTGGCACGGGGGTGCCGTAAGCTCCAGGGGGAAGACTGCCATTTCGGCAGCGAGGTCTCGAGGCACTACTCTGGATCCGGGCAGGCACACGCTTTGAACTTCCGGAAGCTTGCTCCGATGTCCGGAGCAGTTTCAGCAGGAGGTTGTTCAACATGCGGAAATTGGCGTTACGTCTTCTGGGTCTCACCTTGGTGGTCACCGCGCTGAGCGGCGCCGTTCCGAAGCCGGCCTACGCCCAGGCCTGCAACCTGCTTTGTGCCAAGGGGCTGCGCTGCTGCATTGCCGCCGACGGCTCCGCTTTCTGCGCCCACCACTGCTGACCGCATACTGCGGTTTTCCTCACCGGGACAGGCGCTCGCGAGCCTGTCCCTTCTCGATGTAAGGGATTACTCCCCGGCTTA
>DATEIO010001055.1:0-3595 GCA_035278895.1 Thermoanaerobaculia bacterium
CATCAACATCCAGCAGGCCGTGCTCACCCTGATCGAGGGCGAGCGGGTGCCGCACCGGATCACGGCGCCCGGCAAGGACGGGGTCGTGGGCGCGGAGAGCTACTGGGTCGACACGGGCAAGATGCTCTTCCTCTGCGCCGGAGCGTTCGAGACCCTCTACGACCAGGTCTTCCAGCGGGTCACCTCGCCCAAGAGCGGCGTCAAGCTCCCCACGGTGACGACCTACATCAACGGCAAGATCCAGATCCGCGAGTACTTCACTCTGCGCCACCACTTCCGGCAGGAGGACCTCTTCGAGTACGGGATGCAGCCGCAGTTCCTGTCGCGGTTCGACAACGCCGTGATCCTGGAGGACCTGACGGCGGGCACGCTCGTGCGGATCTTCCGCGAGCCGAAGGAGGGGGTGCTCCAATCGTCCCAGAATTTCTTCAAGAAGTACGACATCGAGCTCGAGATCACGGAGCCCGCGATCCAGAAGATCGCCGAGGAGGCGGCCAAGACCAGCCGCATCGGCGCCCGGGCCCTGAAGTCCGTCTACGGGCGGATCATCAAGCCTTTCGAGTTCGACCCCTTCTCCCGGGAGGAGATCCGGAAGGGCAACGGCGACGGCGGCCCGCACCGGCTGGTGATCGACGAGACGATCGTGGCCGAGGCGCTGAAGCCCCTGGTGTAGCTTCCGCAGGATACAATTGGGCCCGAAAGGAGCCTCTCGGATGCCCCAAGCCTCGACTTCGACCACTCTGGAGCTGGAAGCGCCCCCGCAGGAAGCCCGGTCCGTCATCCCCCGGGAAACGATGGAGCGGACGATCGAGCGGTTGACCGAGCGGCACGGGCCGGAGCAGGCCGGGCGCATCCGCCGGGGCGTCGAGCAGGTCGCGCAGCGCTGGTGGGCGGAGGACGGCGACGCCCAAGCCTTCGCCGCCTTCTGCGAGGAGAGCTTCCTGGCCGACCCGGCCGAGGTGGACGAGACCTGCCGGCGGCTCACCAAAGTGTTCGAGCAGGTGGACGGGCATCTCCACGAGGTGCGCCGGCATCTCTCCTGGCCGATCGAGGTGGAAACCGGGCCACTCGCGGCCGTGGACCAGCTCCTGGCCACGGTGGACCTGGCGGCCCACGTGGAGGACGACCTCTTCCGTTCCAAGGCCGCGTTCCTCGCCCTCCTGAATTTCCCGGTGCACACCCTGGAGGAGCGCCTCCGCGAGGGGGCGGCCTGGGACCGCGAGACCTGGTCGCGGTCGCGGCTCATGGACCGTTTCGCGGCCCGTGTGCCGGCCTCCGTGCAGCAGGAGACCACCCGGACGTTCGTGGCGGCGGAGAGGTACATCGCCGCCTACAACATCCGCCTGGACCGTCTGATCACGCCCGCGGGCGAGCGCCTCTTCCCGGAAGGTCTGCGGCTCATCTCCCACTGGGGGCTGCGGGACGAGCTGGCGTCCTATTACGTCAATCCCACCCCGGAGGGGCTCGTCCGGCAGCGCACGATCTTGAAGGTGATGGAACGGATCGTGCGCCAGGAGATCCCCAGGGCCGTGATCGACAACCCCGGCCTCCTCTGGGACCCGGAGACGAACGCGGTCCGGCCGGCAGAGGAGGGAGCGGCGGAGGCGCGAACCTCTGCGAAGCTGGAGGAGCGGGAGCCGGACACCCGCTACGCCACGCTCCTGGACGTCTTCCGTACGGTCCGCACGGCCGACCCGTTCAGCCCGGCCGAGCCCACGTTCGTGCTGCGCCGCTTCGAGCGCGACCGGCAGATTCCCGAGGCCGAGGTCGAGGCGCTCCTCGTCTCCGTGCTCGCCTCTCCGGAGGTGGCCGAGCTCGGCCGGCTGATCGAAAGGAAGCTCGGCCGGCCGCTCGAACCCTTCGACATCTGGTACTCGGGCTTCAAGTCCCGGGCGTCCTGGCCGGAGGAGGAGCTGAACGAGATCGTGCAGGCGAAGTACCCGGATCTGACCGCGTTCGAGGCCGGCCTGCCGGACCTCCTGGAGCAACTCGGCTTCACCGCGGAGAAGGCGCGGTGGCTCGCCGAGCGCATGGTGGTGGACCCGGCCCGCGGCGCCGGCCACGCCGTGCCGGCGGTCCGCCGGGAGGACAAGGCGCGCCTGCGCACGCGGGTCCCGCAGGGAGGCATGGACTACAAGGGCTACAACGTGGCGATGCACGAGCTCGGCCACAACGTCGAGCAGGTCTTCTCGCTCCACGGCATCGACCACTGGCCGCTCGCGGGGGTGCCCAATAACGCGTGCACCGAGGCGTTCGCCTTCGTCTTCCAGCACCGGGATCTGGAGATGATGGGGCTTCAGTCCCCGGAGAAAAGCGACGCCTGGCACACCGAGACGCTCGCGATCCTGTGGAACACCTACGAGATCGCCGGGGTGTCGCTGGTGGACATGGGGGTGTGGAGCTGGATGTACGCGCATCCTGACGCCACGCCAGCGGATCTCAAGGAGGCGACGCTCGCGATCGCGCGAGACGTCTGGAACCGCTACTTCGCCCCGGTCTTCGGCGTCCGCGATTCGGAGATCCTGGCGATCTACTCCCACATGATCGTCTATGGCCTCTACCTGCCGGACTACGCGATCGGCCACGTCATCGCCTTCCAGGTGGCGGAGAGGCTCCGTGGCGCGGACTTCGGCACCGAGATCGAGCGGATCGCCCGCCAGGGCCGCCTCACGCCGGACGCCTGGATGCGCGGCGCCGTGGGCGGGCCCGTCTCGTCCGAGGCCCTGCTCGCCGCGGCGCGGGAGGCTCTCGCGGCACAGTCTTCGTAGCCTTTTCGAGGGAGGACTCTGATGAGACGCGCTCTGCCGGTCCTGCTCATCCTTGCGGCCCTGGCGGCTCCCGCTCTGCGGGCCCAGGTCCTCGAAAACCCCAGCCGCCTTGACCTGCGGCCGCTGCTCCAGCTCACCGGGGTCGGCAACGACATCGCCGGCGGCGAGCTCGAGTCGGACGTGCTCATCACCCGGGGAGGCGCGGTGTTCTTCCTGTACTCGGCCGAGACCGGCAGCGCCCAGCGGGTGGACCGCGGGGTGGCGACCCGGGAGCAGCTCGTGACGCTCAACCAGGCGCTCGCCCGGGCGCGGGTGGCGCAGCAGCGGGGCGGCTGCGGCGATCCGGCTCCGGACGGCATCTCCACGTATACGCTCCTGTGGAACGGGAAGAGCCGGACCCGGCAGATCTCGGTGGGCGGCATCTATCTGGATTGTCCGGCAGACACGCGGCAGGTCTTCGACGCCGTCTGCACGTTCGTCTGGGACGTCCTGGGCCCTACGCCGGAGCTCTGCGTGCCGCCGGTCTGATCTTTCCAATCAAACGCGCAGCCCTCCTCGTCCGTTTACTCAGTCGCTGGCCGTCCTGCTGACCGCAGTCCCGCGCAGTAACCCGCCCTCCGGGCCGGGGCGCCCTCCCGCCTTGACACCCCCTCCCGCCGTTCCGTACCCTGCCCCGCGAACGCCAACCCCTCTTTTCACAGGAAAAACCATGAAATCCATCCATGCCGTGTTGCTCGCCTTGCTGCTGGCCACGGGGGCGTCCGCCGCTCCTCACGAAGGTGCCCACGGGATCGGCGGGCGGATCGACGCCCCCCGGGTCCAACAGC
>DATEIO010001056.1:0-2951 GCA_035278895.1 Thermoanaerobaculia bacterium
GCGATCCGCTGCTCGGCCGTCGTGCGCGGTGCTCCGCCGGTGCTCCGCGGCCGGCCCGGCTGCAGCAGGGCGAGCGCCTTGCGGTCGACCTTGCCGTTGGCGGTCAGGGGGAGGGCCGGCAGGGAGACCCAGGCGGACGGCACCATGAACTCGGGCAGCCGCTGGCGCAGGAAATCGCGCAGCTCGGACGGCTCCGGCGCGACGGTTGCTCCGGCCGCGGCCACCACGTACGCCACCAGCCGGTGCCCCCCGGCCTCCTCCCGCTCTGCCAGCACCACCGCGCTGGCGAGCCGCGGGTGGACCGTCAGGGCCGTCTCGATCTCTCCCGGCTCGACCCGGTAGCCCCGCACCTTGACCTGGGCGTCGATCCGGCCGAGGAACTCCAAGTCTCCCGACCGGCGCCAGCGCACCAGGTCGCCGGTCCTGTACAGGCGCCCGCCCGCCTCCCTTCCGGAGGGGTCCGGCAGGAAGCGCTCCGCCGTCCGGTCCGGATGATCCAGATAGCCGCGCGCCAGGCCGTCCCCTCCCGTGCACAGCTCTCCGGCGACTCCCGGCGGCACCGGCCTCTGATGGCGGTCCAGGACCGCGACCCAGGTGTGGGCGATCGGGCGCCCCACCGGCACCGAGGGGTCCAGCTCCGCGGCGGCACGCACCGTGTAGCAGGAGGTGAAGCACGTGTTCTCGGTCGGCCCGTAGCCGTTGATCAGGCGGGTTTCGGGGAGCTCGGCGAGCACCCGGCGGGCGTGCGCCACCGGCATCACGTCGCCACCGGTCAGCAACTGGCGCACTCCGGAGAGCGCCTCCGGATTCTCCTCCACCATCTGCCGGAACAGCCCGGTGGTGAGCCACAGCGTGGTCACCCCCTCTCTCTTCACCACCTCGCCCAGCTCGGCGGGCGTCAGCCCACCGGGCGGCGGGATCACCAGCCGGGAGCCGTGGAGGAGCGCGCCCCACAGCTCCAGCGTCGAGGCGTCGAACGCATAGGGGGAGAGTTGCAGCCAGGTCTCCTCGGGGCCGAACCGGGCATAGCCGGTCCCCCGCACGAGCCGGACCACCGCCCGGTGCGTCACCGCGACCCCCTTCGGCTCGCCCGTCGAGCCCGAGGTGTACATCACGTAGGCGAGGCCGGTGGCCGCGACCGCGGGCAGCTCGGCGTCCCTTCCATCCCACTCCGCCGCCTCCTCGCGGTCCAGGCAGAGCACCACCGCCTCCGTCTCCGGCAGCTCCGGCAGCCAGCGCTCCTCGGTGAGCAGCACCTGGGCGGCGCTGCTCCGCAGGAGGAAGGCCAGCCGTTCCCGCGGGTAGGCGGGGTCCAGCGGCACATAGACGCCACCGGCCGCGAGCACGGCGAGCGTCGCCACCACCCGGGCGGGAGAGCGGTCGAGGCAGAGGGCCACCCTCACCTCCGGACCGACGCCCAGGGCGCGCAGCCGGTGCGCCCAACGGGTGGCCTGGCGGGCAAGCTCGCCATAGGTGAGGACGGTGCCATCGCCGGCCAGGGCCACGGCCTCGGGCGAGAGCGCCGCCTGCTCGGCGAACAGCTCGTAGAGCGTGGCTTCCCGCGGATAGCTCTCCCCTTCCCCGTTTCCGATCCGCAGAAGATGCTGCCGCTCCTCCTCCGAGAGCAGCGGCAGCTCCGGCAGGCGCTGCTGCGGCGCCGCCACGGCACCGGCCAGCAGGCGTGCGAACGACCCGGCCAGGCGCTCGATCGTCACGCCGTCGAACAGGTCGGAGCGGAAGCCGATCGCTCCGGAGAGACCTTCCGCACCGACTCCCAAGGTGAGGCTCAGGTCGAACTTCTCGATCTCCGTCTCCACGGGCCAGAGGGACGCCTCGACGTCGCCCAGCCGCAGCGCGGGGAGCGGATCGCTGTCCAGAACGAACGAGACCTGGTAGAGCGGCGCATAGCTCAAGTCGCGCTGCGGGTGGAGCTCCTCGACCAGCTTCTCGAACGGCAGGTCCTGATGGGCATAGGCGGCCAGAGAGATCTCCCGGACTCGCGCGAGCAGCTCCGTGAACGCCGGCGCGCCGGAGAGGTCGGTCCGCAGCACCAGCGTGTTGACGAAGAACCCGATCAGCCCCTCGGTCCGCAGCTGGCCGCGGCCGGCGACCGGCGATCCGACGCTCACGTCGTTGGTATTGCTGATGCGGGCCAGCAGAGCCTGGAAGGCGGCCAGGACGGCCATGAACAGGGTCACCCCCTGCCGGCGCGCCAGCGCCTGCAGGGGCGGCAGCAGAGCCGGGGGCAGAGCCAGGACCCGGCTCGCGCCGCGCGAGCTCATCACTGCCGGCCGCGGGCGATCGAGCGGCAAGCCGAGCACCGGAGGCGCACCGGCCAGGCGGGCCCGCCAGTGGGCCAGCTCGGCCTCCAGCACCTCCCCACGGAGCCAGCCGCGCTGCCAGACCGCGTAGTCCCCGTACTGGATCTCCAGATCCGGCAAGGGAGACGGGCGGCGCTCCAGGCCGGCCTCGTAGAGGGCGGCGAGCTCCCGCGCCAGCACCCGCAGCGACCAGCCGTCGCTGATCACGTGGTGCATCGTCAGCAGGAGGAGCTGCTCCGCCTCGCCCAGGTGCACCAGGGCCGTGCGCAGCAACGGACCGCGGGCGAGGTCGAACGGATGCAGAGCCTCCTCGCGCGCCAGCCGGCGGGCCTCCTCCAAGCGCCGGGCGGCCGGCAGGCCCGCGAGATCGATCTCCGGCACCGGAACCGGCGCGGGCGGATCGACCACCTGGACCGGCTCCTCATCAATCGCGATGCATCGGGTCCGCAGCGACTCGTGGCGGCGCGCCACTTCCCCCAGAGCCGCGGCGAGCATCGCGCGGTCGAGCCGGCCCGGCAGATAGAGCGCGGCGGGCATGTTGTAGACCGGGCTCTCCGGCTCCAACTGGTGGAGGAACCAGAGCCGCTGCTGGGCGAAAGAGAGCGGCAGGGGGGTCGCGCGGGACACCGG
>DATEIO010001057.1:0-3410 GCA_035278895.1 Thermoanaerobaculia bacterium
CGAACCTTGGGGAGCTAGGAGAAGGGTCCTCTTTATGCGGGGGACTATCCGGCACGCCCGGTGCCCGCCGTGCGGTATGGCACCCCGTGTTAACGGGCGTGCGAACCCGCGGAAATTCGGTGAAGTTCACCGGTGAAGATCGCGCCCGGGGGGCGGTGAAGTTCACCGGCGAATGGTGAAGAGGGGTTCAGGAAGCTGGGGATTTCTTGGTCCTGCGCTTGGCACGAGCGGCGGTGAGCTCCTTGGCCTCCTTGAGGCGATAGCTGTCGGCTTCGATGTCGATCACCTCGGCGCGGTGGATGAGGCGATCGACGAGGGTGACGACGCAGGCGGCGTGGGGGAAGACCTCGTTCCACTCGGAGAAGGCCTTGTTGGTGCTGAGAAGGACGGGCTTGCCGGCGTCGTAGCGGCGCGTGACGACCTCGAAGAGGAGGTCGGCGTAGCGGCTGTTGTAGGATAGGTACCCGACCTCGTCGACGCAAAGAAGATGCGGCACGGTGTATCGCCGCATGCGACGAGCGAGGCCGGAGGACGAGTCCTGGCCGGCTAGCTCCGCGAGCATGTCACTCGCGGTGACGAAGCGCACGGTGTGGCCACGAGTGAGAGCGTGCAGCGCGACGTTTTTTAGGATCATCGTTTTGCCGACCCCGTTGGGTCCGATGAGCACGGCGTTGTGTCCGGTCTCGATGCAAGCGAGAGTGAACAACTCCTCGACCGCCTGGCGGTCGATCTTCTTCGCCCAGGTCCAGTCGAAGTCGGCCATGGGTTTGACGGCGCCGACGCGGGCGTCGCGGGTACGCCGCTCGAGGCCACGTTTTTGACGCTCGCGTTCTTCGATGGCGAGGACTTCGCGCAGCCACGGTTTGGCGATGATTTCGTCGCAGCATGCAATGAGGCCGAACAGGCCGAGGGCCTTGAGGCGCGCTTTCAGCTCGGAGGGAGTCAGCTCAGTGGTCATGGGTTTCGTCCTTCTTGAGGGCGTCGTAGGTGGAGAGGGCGTGCGGGGTGATGACCAAGTCACGGTGCTCGCCCGGCGCGAGCGGGATGGTCACGGGTGGCGGCAGGCCGCGGTCGGAACGGCGCTTGTCGAGCACCTGCAGCACGGCGCCGATGTGAATGGTGTCGTGCTCGAGCACCTCTACGAGAGCGTCCTCGAGGGCGTCCGCGCCAACGCTGTCGAGCAGGCGGAGGAGCCGAGACGTGTTGCTGCCAATATTTTCGTTGCGCTTGTCGAGGGAGCGCAAGAAGCCCTGGCTGCTGGGTACGGCCTTGGCGAGGCGGTCGAGACCGCGGTGTACCCGAGCGCGCTTCTTCTCGGCGACGAGCCGTTGCAGGTGCTCGGGCACTTCGACCTGAGCGCCACGGTCCCACGAGCGCGTATGGGTCGCGATGACCTCGTTGTTTTCGACGATCCGAACGGTATCGAGATCAGCGAGAACGGTCAGGGTGCGCCGCGTGCGATCGTGCGGGATCGAGTAGTCATTGAGGTCGAAGCGCGCGTAGGGCGTCTTGCCAATTTCGACATCGACGCGCTCGTGAGTCGGAAAGGGCTCTTCGGGGACGGGCAAGAGCTTGCTGCGCTCGTCGGCGAAGGCCTCACGGACCGTGCGCGAGCGATCCTCGACCCAGAGGCGATCGGCCGACGTCGTGATCATCCACTCCTGCGCCTGACGATTGAGGTCCGCGACATCAGAGTAGGTGCGAGCGGCGAAGAAGGCGTCTCGGATGTATCGGATGGCGCGCTCGACGCGGCCCTTCTCGTTGCCGCGAGCGACGGCGACAGGGCGCGCCTCGAAGCGATAATGCCCGGCCAGCTCCAGCAACCGGGGGTTGAAGCGAATGACATCCCCCTGCCGCTCGATCACGGCACTCTTGAGGTTGTCGTAGAGCAGCACCCGAGGCACGCCGCCGAAGAACTCGAACGCCTGCACATGGCCGCGCACGAAGAAGGGCATCGAAGCACCGAGGAAGAAGCGCACGAAGACCTGCCGGGAGAAGCTCAGCACCATGACGAACGCCCACAGCACGCGGTCGGCGCGCCCGATTTGAACCTTTCCGAAGTGGGCCCAGTCGACTTGGGCCTGCTCGCCGGGGAGCGTTTTGAGACGCTGAAAAGCCTCCGCGGGCTTGCGCGGCCGGTAGCGGCCGACCACGCGCCGAAAGTGATCGGGGCCGCCCTGATAGCCTCGGTCCTTGACCATCTGATACAGCCGGCTGGCGCGCAGCCCCGAATACTTCTCGAGTTGCTCGACGATGAACGGCAAGAACGGATCGGCGAGCGACGGCCGCGGTGTCACCGCCGCTATCTCGACGCCGGTTTGCTGCAGCACGCGCTGGACCGTGGTGTGATGGATACCGAGCTGGCGGGCGATGGTGCCGACCGGCCACTTTTCTGCGTGGAAGAGCCGCAGTATGTCGGCTTCGGTCTCTTTGGGGATCATCGCATCACCTCAGCGTCGGCGCGGTGGGCCACGCGGCAATCGAGGTGCCCGACGAACTCCGGAGCGAGGTACCCGCGGCTCCCGTGGAGTCCAGGCTGGGAGTATCGCTCGGCAGAGGCTGCAACGCGGAACGTCGCAATTCGAACTTTCATCTTGGTCCTTTCGGCTGGAGGTGATCTCCAGCGGGACCGAATCAGTGCCCGACGGCGGCGCTTGCGTCACCGACTGATGCGTAACTTTCTCGGCAAGAAAGTTGGCCAAACTCTCGCGATAGCGAGCCTGTTTAATCGCCTGGAGGCGTCGAGCGCGGAACGTCCGGCGGTAGGCCGCCCCGGCCCGCTTCAGACTGGCCTTCCGCTGCTCGACGGCGCAGTCCTCGCAGAACCGACGGCCCCGATCACATCGGGCGCAGAGCAAGAGCTGCACACGACATCGCGCGCAATTGACGACCCGATATGTCTCCGACGGCACCAGCTCCGAAACCGCCGATTACTGGACATGGAGCTCCGGCCGTGCTGAAGGAGTAGTCCTCCGACGGCATCGGAGATCCAGAAGGCTCGGGAGTTGGCGCTCCCGGGCCTTCGCTAATTTGGGCGGTCGCGCTTCCTAAACCGAACCGAGGGATCCGGCCCAGCTCGTCGTCGGTGAACGGTGAATGCCCTCAGGGCTGCTTGGCGCTCTTCACCGTCTGGACGCGGATTGGGGGGCCCGCTCACACCCCGAAAGAGCGAGGGATCATGTACCTCCGTAGGGCGCGGCGCACCCTGCCCGTCTGCGGCAAGCGGCTGTGGTGCGGCACAAACTGCCGGCCACCTGAACCGCCTGCCGATCTCGGCCCGCGCCGCCGAACACAACTGCACCGCACGGCGGCGCCGCTCGGCTGCAGCTCGTTCGCCGATCAGTAGATGCCGGTGTCCTCGTCCGCCGAACGACTGGCGTTAAGCTGCGTGGCCCCGAAGGAGCGCAGCG
>DATEIO010001058.1:0-17417 GCA_035278895.1 Thermoanaerobaculia bacterium
CCGAGGCCCAGCCCCGAACTCCGGTCGAGGAGATCGTCTCCGGGATCTTCGCCGAGGTGTTGCAACTCGACCGGGTCGGAATCCACGACGACTTCTTCGATCTCGGCGGCCACTCGCTGCTGGGCATCCAGGTGGTCTCGCAGGCCGAAGCTCTGTTCGGTGTCGAGCTGCCGCTCGGGGCCCTGTTCGAAAACTCGACGGTCGCCCGCCTCTCCACCCGCCTCGAAGAGCTGCAGGCGCTGAACCGTGGACCGCTGCCGCCGCCGATCGTGCCGGTGCCGCGAGGCGAGGAGCTGCCGTTGTCGTTCGCCCAGGAACGGCTCTGGTTCCTCGACCAGCTCGACCCCGGAATGGCGACCTACAACCTGCCGATAGCGCTCGGCCTGCGGGGGAGCCTGGAGCCGGGAGCGCTGCAGTGGAGCCTGAGCGAGCTGGTGCGGCGTCACGAGGTGCTGCGGACACGGTACGTGAGCCGCGAGGGGCGGCCGCTGCAGGTGATCGACGCGGCCGGCCCGATCGGTCTGCCGCTGGTGGACCTGCGGGGGTTGAGCCGCGGGGTCAGGATGGAGGAGGCGAAGCGGCTCCTGTACCAGGAGAAGCGGCGCCCGTTCGATCTGGCCCGGGAGCATCCGCTGAGGGCGGGCCTGCTGCGTCTGGAGGCGGACCGTCATGCCGTCTGGCTGACGGTGCACCACATCTCTTCCGACGGCTGGTCGCTGGGAATCCTGGGATGGGAGCTGAGCGCGCTCTATGAGGCGCGGATCCGGGGCCAGGCGCCGGATCTGCCGGAGTTGAGCGTGCAGTACGCCGACTTCGCGGTCTGGCAGCGAGGGTGGCTGGCCGGCGAGGAGCTGGAGCGCCGGCTCTCCTTCTGGCGCAAGCTCCTGTCGGGGGCACCGCCGCTGCTGGAGCTGCCGCTCGACCGTCCGCGGCCGCCCGTGCCGAGCTTCCGGGGGGCGCGCGTCCCCTGGCAGCTCCCGCGCGCCTCGACGGCGGACCTGACCGCGCTGAGCCGGACCCACGGCGCCACCCTGTTCATGGTGCTGTTGGCCGGGCTTTCCGGGCTGCTGTCCCGGGTCGCCCAGGAAGACCTGGTCGTCGGCACGGTCGAGGCGAATCGCAACCGGCAGGAGACCCAGGGCCTGATCGGGTTCTTCGTCAGCACTCTGGCTCTGCGGATGAAGACTTCCAGCGATTCGACGATGGCCGATCTGATCCTGCAGGCGCGGGAGGTCGCGCTCGAGAGCTACGCCCATCAGGATCTGCCTTTCGAGAAGCTGGTCGAGGAGCTCGCACCGCAACGCAGCCGCGCCCACGCGCCGCTCTTCCAGATCCTGTTCGTTCTGCAGAACGCGCCGGAGGCGGCTCTCGAGCTGCCGGGCCTGACCCCGGAGTACCTCTTCGGCGAGCCCGAAGCGGTCGCCCGGTTCGATCTCACCGTGACGGCGGGCGATCGGGCCGACGAGATCTTCGGAGCCTGGGAGTACAACCGGGACCTCTTCGACGCAACGACGATCCTCCGCCTGGTGGACCATTTCCGGACCTTGCTCGGCTGTGCAGCGCGGCAGCCGGCGTGCAGGCTGTCGGATCTGCCGCTGCTGTCGGACGCACAGCGCCAGCAACTCCTCGTCGACTGGAACGACACGGCCCCATCCGGTGAGCCGGCGATCCCGGTGCACGCCCAGATCGCCTTGCAGGCCCGGTGGACGCCGGATGCCGTCGCGGCTGTCCACGGAGCCGAGCACCTCACCTATCGACAGCTCGATGAAAGAGCGGACCGGTTGGCGTACCGGCTGCGGGAGCAGGGGGTCGGCCCGGAGATCTGTGTCGGGATCTGCCTCGATCGCTCGTTGAGCCTGCTGGTGGGGATGCTGGCGATCCTGAAAGCCGGCGGCGCCTACCTGCCGCTCGATCCTGCGTACCCGGTCGATCGACTGGCCGCCATGCTGGAGGATGCCTTCGCGGGCCTGGCGCTCCGCCTGGTGCTGATCGACGAGGGGCCGGTCCACGACGCCCTCGTCAGCAGGTTGCCGGAGCTGCGCAGAGTCCAGCCGGAGGCCGGCACCGGCGGCAGCGTCTGGCCGCCTGATCCCGTGCGCCCGCCGGCCGTCCCGGTGGAGACGATGGAGTCTCTGGCCTACGTGATCTACACCTCGGGCTCCACGGGCAGGCCCAAGGGAGTGGCGGTGACGCACCGGGGGCTCGCGAACCTCGCGGCGAGCCAGCGGGTGCTGTTCGAGGTGGGGCCGGGATCGAAGGTGCTCCAGTTTTCTTCGATCAGCTTCGACGCTTCGGTCTCGGAGATCTTCGTGACTCTGGCCGCCGGGGCTTGCCTCTGCCTGGCGGATCGCCAGGCGATGATGCCAGGACCGGATCTCGCCGGTCTCCTGCGGGACGAAGAGATCACCGTCGTCACCTTGCCGCCTTCGGCCCTGGCGCTCCTGCCTGAGGAGGAGTACCCGGCTCTGCGGACCCTGGTGGTCGCGGGGGAGGCCTGCCCGGCCGAGTTGGCCCGGCGCTGGGCGCGCGGCCGCCGGATGATCAATGCGTACGGGCCGACCGAGGCCACCGTCTGCGCCAGCGCAGAGACGGTGCGGGAAGGTGAGCCTCTGTCGATCGGCCGCGCGATCGACGATACGCGTCTCCACGTGCTGGACCTGCGGATGGCCCCGGTCCCGATCGGCGTTGCGGGAGAGCTGTATCTGAGCGGACCCGGTCTCGCGCGCGGCTACCCTGGCCGGCAGGAGCTGACCGCGGAGGCCTTCGTCCCCGATCCCTTCTCGACGAAGGCCGGTGGGCGGCTTTATCGGACCGGGGACAGGGCTCGGCGTCTGCCGGACGGCCGGACCGAGCTCCTGGGGCGCCGCGACCGTCAGGTCAAGCTGCGAGGTTTCCGGATCGAGCTCGGCGACGTCGAGGCGGCGCTGGTGCGTCATCCCCGGATCGGGGAGGCGACCGCCGTCGTGCAGGAGAAGCGTACGGGCGACCGCCACCTGGTGGCCTATGTCGTGCCGCGGGCCGAGCCCCACCCCACGCCGGCCGAGTTGCGAGCCTTCCTGCGGGATCTTCTGCCCGAGTTCATGGTGCCGTCCCACTTCTTCGTTCTGGAGCGGCTGCCGCTGTTGCCCAACGGCAAGGTCGATCTGCGAGCGCTCGCTCTCGCGGGGGGGCGGCCGGGGGAGGAGGCCGCACGTGCGACCGCGCCGCGCAATCCCTGGGAGTCTGCACTGGCGGAGGTGTTCGCCGAGATCCTCGGGTTGGACGCCGTGGGGGTGGAGGACAATTTCTTCGATCTCGGCGGGCACTCCCTGCTCGCCGTGAGCCTGGCTGCCCGAATCGAAAAGCGCTTCGGCCGGAAGTGCCCACTGGCCATCCTGTTCGAAGGGGCGACGGTCGAGCAACTGGCGATCCGGCTCTTCGCGGCGCATCAATTCACCGAATGGTCCCCGCTGGTGGCGATGCAGCCCGAAGGCACGAAGCGTCCCTTCTTCTGCGTGCATCCGCTCGGCGGTGGCGTCACCGGCTACTACCGCAACCTGGTGAAGCACCTGGGACCGGACCAGCCGGTCTACGGCTTGCGGGCGAGAGGGCTGGAAGCCCACGCCGGCCTGCGGCACCCTTCGATCGAGGAGATGGCGAGCGAATACATCGCGGCCTTGCGGAGCGTGCAACCTTCCGGCCCCTATCAGTTGGGTGGATCCTCCTACGGCGGCTCGATCGCCTTCGAGATGGCGCAGCAATTGATCCGGGAAGGCGAGGAGATCGCGGTGCTCGCCCTGATCGATGCCAGGGCAAGACCCTTGGAGACGGAGGGGCCGCCCGGTGAAGAAGACGAGAGGCCTCCGGATGTCGCCGCTCTGACGTACGGCATGGCGCGATCCCTGGCCGCGCTGGAGCAGAAAGAGCTGCGTCTGAGCTTTGAGGAGATTCAGGACCTGCCTGAGGAAGATCTCCTGGCGGTGCTCCTCGAAAGGCTGCTCGAGGCCGGCCTCGCCAATGACTCGATCGACGTGCCCTGGCTTTTGCGCTACCGCCAGAGCCTCAGCGCGCGGATCGTCGCCGAAACCCGGTATCGGGCGCTGCCTTACGCAGGCAGGATCGATCTGTTCCGGACCACCGGGGCGATGCCGGAAGAGACGGTGGCCGAGCCGGAGGATCCTTCCCTGGGCTGGCGTGCCGTCGCTCGGGAAAGAGTCGAGATCCACTGGATTGCGGGCACCCACCAGACCATGCTGTTGGAGCCCGCGGTCAGCGATGTGGCCGCGAGACTGGCGGAGTGTTTCGCGCGGGCGGCGGAAGGGAGGAACCATGTTTCGAGCACCTGAGGCGGCGACCCACGAGGCCGCGCCACCGATCCTGATCCTCTCCTGCTACCGCACCGGTTCGACGTTGCTGCGCATCATCGTCGACACCCATCCGCAGATCTACAGCCCGCCGGAGGTCTCTCTGGGACAGGCGGCCTGTCAACTGGCGCTCTTCGCCGCCGGTCTCCGGGGCCTGCGCTACGATCTCGAAGCTCCCGGCGATCCGTTGCCTCCCGATGTGCTGACGTGGATTCGGGCCACCCTGGAGAAGGAGCTGCAGGCTGCCGCAGCGCGGAAGGGGAAGTCCGCCTGGTGTGAGAAAACTCCCGGCAATCTGGTCCCCAGAAACCTGCAGATCCTCGATCAGGTCTTTCCGGACGCCAGGTCTCTATGCCTGCACCGCCACTGTCTGGATGTGGCCCAGTCGCTGGCCAAGAACATCCACCGGTTCGACGACCTGAAGCCCTTCCTGATCAAGAGCGGGGTCCTCGCCGCGGCGATCGACTACTGGAACGAACGGACGGCAACGCTGCTGAAACACGAGCGGGACAACCCCTCACGGTCGTTCCGTCTCCGCTATGAGGACCTGGTGGCGGCCCCGCAGAGCGTTCTCGATCCCATGTTCCGGTTCCTCGGCGTGAGTTGGGATGAGGCCCTGACCGCCCGTGCCTTCGAGGTGCAGCATGACCGCGGAATGGGCGACCCCTACCTCTCGTTCACCGACTCGATCCACACCCGGAGCCTCGGCGCGGGCCGCAATCTGTCGCTCAAGGGGGTCCCCGAGAGGACCCTGGAGACCATGCGGTCTCTGCTGCGGCAACTGGATTATCCCGATCTGCCGGCGGCTGCTGCCGGGCCCGTGGTCTCGCCGGACGTGAGCCGCACGCCCGTCCACGACCTCGGCTGGTTCTTCGAGACCCATCTGCCGGCACGGATCCATGCGGAGCCGAGCCTCTGCTCTTCGGTCGCCGTCTCGTATCAATTCATCGTCACCGGCGAGCCCGGGGGGAGCTGGATGTTCGATCCCCGCCAACGGCGGGTCGTTGCCGGACGGGGCCCGGCCCGATGCTGCGCCGAGATCTCGGCGACCGATCTGTTCGCCATCGCGCAGGGCGAGCTTCACCCGTTGAAGGCCACCGAGCAGCGCCGGCTGCAGCTGAGAGGTGAGGTCAGGATTCAGGATCTGGAGAAAATGATGCGGCTTCTTCAACTGCCCAAGGGTGGAAGCTAGCCGCGCTGGGTCAACCATTTTGGAGCCACGGCGAAAGCCGACGAAGGAGACCGGTCATGAGCGCTCATCTAGATTGTGTAGTCGTCGGTTACTACGAGGAACCTGTAGACGACCTGCTGATCTCGGCCAGGGAGATGCGGGACCACTCGGGTGGCTTCAAGCATCTCCTCGCCAACACCGTGTCATTCCGCGGCAAACGGGTGAGATACCCCGAGCTGCTCAACTTCGGCCTGCGCGAAGCGACCGGTCAGGTGTGCGATTACCACGTCGGCAGGCTGCCGAACCTGGGAGCCTGCTACCTCACCAGCTTCCTCCACAAGCGCGGGCTCGACGTCGCGTTGGTCAATTTTTTCAACCATGATCACGAGTCGTTCCGGCAGCTCCTGGCCTCTTCGCCGAGGGCCGTCGCACTGACGACGACGTTCTATTTCAGCAGCGCTCCGATCGCCCACCTCGTCAAGTTCGTCCGCGAGCACAGCCCGTCGACCCAGGTCATCGTCGGCGGTCCGCACATCTACAATCTCTGCAGCGATTATCCGGAGTCGATCCAGAACCACATGTTCTCGCAGATGGGGGCGGACATCTACGTCTTCGACTCGCAGGGCGAGCTGACGTTGAGCCGCGTCTGTGCGGCGCTCAAGGAGCCGGTGCCGGATCTCGCCGCCGTGCCGAACCTGGTCTACACCAAGGACAACCGCTCGTTCCATCGCACGCCGCGGGAGATCGAGAACAACGACATGAACGAGGGTTCGATCGACTGGTCCTTCTTCTCGTCGGACCTGCTCCGGCCGGCGGTGCAGCTCCGGACGGCTCGCAGCTGCGCCTACAAGTGCGCCTTTTGCCGGTACCCGGTCATCGCCGGCGATCTCAACCTGATGAGCCTGGACGTCGTCGAGCGGGAGTTGCAATATCTCAAGGAGACCGGCGTCACCCATCTGCTGTTCATCGACGACACCTTCAACATACCGAAGAACCGCTTCAAGGAGCTCTGCCGGCTGATGATCGACCGGAGGTTCGACTTCAAGTGGTTCTCCTACTTCCGTTGCGCCAACGCGGACGACGAGGTGTTCGACCTGGCCGCCCGCTCCGGCTGCACCGGGGTCTTCCTGGGTATCGAGTCGGGCGACAACCGCATGCTCCAAGAGATGCACAAGACGTCCACGGTCGAGAAATACAGGTACGGCCTGGCCAAGCTCAGAGAGCATGGAATCTTTTCCTACGCCTCTTTCATCGTTGGCTTCCCCGGTGAGACCGAAGAGTCGGCGGAAAACACTTTGCGCTTCATCGACGAAGCCCGCCCGACCTTCTACTGTCTGGAGAGCTACTTCCATGACAAGAAGGTCCCGATCGCCGCAAGAGCCAAGGAATTCGGGCTCACTGGAGCGAGCTATGCCTGGAAGCACGACACGATGGACTGGCGCCGCGCCTCGGAGCTGGTGGCGTCCGGCTATCACCGCATCTCCGGATCCATCCCTGTGCCCCTGTACTGCTTCGACCTGTGGACCATCGGCTACCTGATGGGCCAGGGCCTGTCGCTGGACTATCTCGAGGGGTTCCTGCGCCTCGGGGCCGAGATGCTCGTCACCGGGATCGACGCCGAATCCCCGCCGGTGCCGGCCGGTTTTGAAGAGCGGCTGGTCGAAGCATTCCGCCAGCGGCTGCCTGAGTCCCTGGCGTCCTAGCTTCCGGCAGGAATGACGACGGCTCGATCGGAAGGCGGCGATGCCCACGAACCAGCAGAAAGCGATGTTCAAGACCCTGATGGAGGCTCTCGACCGCGTCGAGGGCCTTCTCCACAAGGTGGCCGAAAGCGGAGAGAGCCCGGCGCTGCGCCAGGAAGCCCAGACGAATCTGCGCTCCTGCCGCACCATCCGCCACGTCGCCCAGGGCACGTTCGAGGAAGCCGAGCGGCAGGCCGTGGGGCCGGTCGCGGCGCAGACCGCGCTGGCGATGGAAGAGATCGAACGGCGGCCTCGCCAGGACCCGCAGCTCCGGTCACGGCCTGCGTTCATCGTGGGCCATGCCCGATCCGGCACGACGCTGCTTTCCTGGCTGCTGGATTCTCACGCCAATCTCGCGGTGGTGCCGGAGAACTTCCTCTGCCACCTGCTGCTGGACCAGGACGCGCCGCCCGAGCACGAAATCTACGAGCAGCCCATTCCGATCGTCCGCGCCGGCCACAGCCTGGAGAGCCTGGGAGAGACGCGGCCGGCCTTCCTGCGCCGGATCGCCCTTCTCATCGACGGGATCTTCGCGGACTACGCGGCGCGGCAGGGCAAAAAACGTTGGGTGGGCAAGGAGCTCTTCGTGCCCCGCTCTCTCGACCTGCTGGATGCGGTCTTCGGGTACAACGCGCGATTCATCTACATCGTTCGCCATGGCTTGGACTCCGCCTTCTCGGCCTCGGAGCGTTACGGCTGGACGCGAGGCACGCCTCTCACGCGGGAGACGAGCCACAACCTGCGCAACTATCTCCAGGTCTGGATCAAGAACAACGAGCTGTATGCGGACTTCTGCGAGCTCAATCCGCAGCGCTGCCTGTTCGTCCGCTATGAGGATCTCGTCACAAATCCGGAGCCGGTGGCGCGCGGCATCTTCGACTTTCTGGGCGAGCCCTGGCAGGCGACGATCTTCGAGGACATGCAGCGGTTGGAGCACCACCGGCACATGGGGGACAACAAGATCCTGGCGGAGGGGGGAGCCAGGATCGATCCCGACCGTCGCCAGCGCTGGAAGAGCTGGCCTCCGGCGCTGGTCCGGCAACTCGGGCGGATGGCCGATCCGACGCTGGTGCGGCTGGGCTATCCACCCCTGGCGGCGGGAGCCGAGGCTCCGGTCCTCGCCGCCGGCCCGGGCGGTGCGCCGCCGCACCTCGGGTCGTAGCTCCCTCACTCCCTGCTGAGCGCGAGGGTGGGTCTCACCCTCGTTGCGCGGAGCGCAGGGATCAGGCTGGCGAGCACCGCGACGGCCATCAGGGTCAGCGCCACCCCGGCCAACACCGCGGGATCGCGCGGCTTGACGTCGAACAACAGCGGCTCGAACCACGGGCCCATCGCGAGGACCACGAGCCCGCCGATTCCGACGCCCAGCAAGGCGATCGCAAGCCCCTCGCCGACGATGTTCTGGACCACGCGCCCGCTGGTGGCTCCGATGGCCATCTTGATGCCGATCTCCTTGCGGCGCTGTGTCACCATGTAGGCCAGCACTCCATACAAGCCGATCGCGGCCATGATCAGGGCCAGCCCCCCGAAGAGGCTGAACAGGGTGGCGCCCAGCTGCCAGGGGCGGACCTGCCGGTCGATGAAATCCTGGTATGGGCGCACTCCGATGTAGGGAGCGTCGGAGCCCACGGATTGCATGGTTTTCTGGATGGGCCGGATCATGGGGGCAGGCTCTCCGGTGGTGCGAATCAGCAGGCCGGAGATCATGGGCGCATCGGGGAAGAGGGGTGGCGGTACCTGCTCGAAGGGCACGTAGTACTGCATGATCGGGATGGCCTCCGGCCGAATGGAGCGGCGGCGGGCGTCGTTGACGATGCCGACGACCTCACGGCAGGGCAGGGACGGGCTGGCCGCGGGGGACGGAGGCTCCCCGGCCGCATGCCCGATGCGGATGCACTTGCCGATGGCGTCTTCAGACGGCCAGACGGTGCGGGCCATGGTCTCGTTGACCAACACCACCAGGGGAGACCCGGCGTTGTCCGCCGCAGTGAAGCCGCGTCCGCGGACGATCGTCATCCCCATCATCTGGAAGTACTCCGGCGTGGCGGCGTTCATGAAGGGAAGCTGGGTGTCCTGCCCGGGAGCGCCCTGATGACCGGGCACGCTGATCGGCGGGACGGTGTGCGCGCCGAAGGGGAGAGCGTCCACCGGGATCGCCATCTCGACACCGGGCAGCATCCTGACCCGCTCGAGCGCCGTGCGATAGAAGGAGTCCTGGTTGACCTCGCTGCCGCCCTGTCCCACGCCGCCGGCCGGCACCTCGGCGAGGAGCAGGCGCTCGGTGGTGAACCCCAGGCTCTGAGTGCGCACGTTGTAAAGGCTCGCGACGAAGAGCCCCGCCCCGGCGAGGAGCACCGCCGACAGGCCGGTCTGCAGGAGCAGGAGCGACGTGAGGAGCGCCGAACGGCGGAAGCTCCCGGTCCGGGAACCGGGCGCCAGGCGCTCGGTCAGGGACGTGGCGCTCGCCTGCCGCGCGGGAAGCAGGCCGGCGATGAGGCCGGCGAGGAGGGCGGCCAGGGCGGTCACCACGAAGATCCGCGGTTGCACGAGGGTCTCGGGCGACGCCATGTCCGGCAGCAGTGTGAGGCGCGTGAGGTTCCCGCCCCAATAGGCCACCAGCAGGCCGCCCAGCCCGCCCAGGGTGGCGAGCAGCAGGCTTTCGGTGACCAGCAGCCGGATCAGCCGGCCGCGGCTCATCCCCAGCGCCAGACAGACCGCGACCTCATGCTGCCGCCGGGCCGTGCGGAGCAGCAACAGGTTGGTCACGTTCCCGACCGCGATCAGGAGGACGCAAAGGGCCACGCCGCCCAGCCAGAGAGCGATCCGTCCTTCCTGCGTGAGGCCATTCGGCCCGACGGCGGCGAGCAGCGGCAGGAAGCTGATCTCGCTCTGGGAGGAATCTCCGGAAGCGAAGATCTCGCGATCGCGATTGTGGACCTGGGTGGCCTCCTGTTGGGCGGCGGCCTGGGAGACCCCCTCTTCGAGCCGGGCCACCAGGGCGACGATGTTGAAGCTCCGGTTCTCGCGCCAGTCGGCCGGCAGGTTTTTCATCCCCGCGCTCAGGGGAACCCAGACGTCGAGGGGCTTGATTCCGTCGCCGGTGAATCCGGGTGGAGCGATGCCGATCACCGTGAAGCTTGCGCCGTCGAGGACGATGTTCCGGCCGACGGCCCCGGGGTCTCCGGCGAGTTGGCGGCGCCAGAACGCATGGCTCAGGACCGCCACGTCGAGGCCGTACGGCGGGCGATCCTCGGCCTCTCCGAAGAACCGCCCGGAGTGCGGCTGTACACCGAGCAACTGGAAATAGTTTCCCGTGACCTTCGCGCCCTGGATCGCAGAGGCGTCCGCCCCGCGGCCGAGGACCATCTGTCCGGCCGCCGCCGCCGCCAGGCCCGCGAACGAGCGGGTGTTGTCGCGAAGGTTTCTATAGGCCGGGTACGACGTGGTCGACATCGAGAAGCGTGAGCCCCCGATGGTTTCACCCAGCAGAAGACGAACGACCTGATCCGCATCCCGGATGTGGGGTGGCGAGCTGAGGAGCAGGCGGTCCAGGAGGCCGAAGATCGCCGAGTTGGCACCGATCCCCAGGGCGAGCGTGAGAACGATGAAGAAAGTGAATCCCGGCTGGCGCACGAGACCGCGCGCAGCGTAGAAGAGATCCTGTCGAGCATCCGCCAGATGATTCGTGCCGTGGCTCAAGAGCTCCCCCTGGATATGCCTGCCGGAGTGCCGCTTGCCGGTTTCTCTCTATAGCATAATGCTCTTTTCGGGGAGGCTGCGACGATGTCGACGATCGCCTTTCTGCTCGACGTGGAGGAAGGACATTTCCTGTCCACCTTCGGACTGGCGCATGGCCTGCGCACCCGCGGCCACAGCGTCTGTTACCTCGGGCTGGGCGGCGCCGAAGCTCTGGTGCGCCAGCAGGGGTTCGACTTCATCCCCATCTTCAGCGAGACCCTGTCCGGTACGCGCATGACCGACATCGAGGTTTCCGGCCCTTTCGGTACGACGAGGGCGCTGGTCGAGGGCTGGCTCGACGGGGCGTTCGGGCGATTGCGGCCGGACGCGGTGATCCAGCTGTCCCTGTTCTCCCTGGAGGCGGCCATCGTCGAGCGCCGCTACGGGCTGCCGGTGGTGCTCCTGACGCCCCAGTACCGGTCCGATGTGCGCGCGGTGGCGCTGGAGAGGCAGATCAGAAACAGGTTCTCCCGGATGCGGCCCCAGCTTGCGCAGAAGGTGCTCGCTACGCTCGCCGGGGAGGACCGGCGCGCGCGCTCGTTCGCCGACCTGGCGCGGCTGCTGCTGTCCATGCCGGATCTGGTCCTGCTGCCCCGGGAGTTCGACCTGCCGGAGCTCGCCGCCGACCCCCATGTCACCTATATCGGTGCCGGCGTGGATCTGGCGCGCGCCGAAGAGCCCTTTCCCTGGGAGGCGCTCGACCCGCGGCTGCCGCTCGTCTACTGCTCGCTGGGGAGCCAGGCGGACCTGGCGAGCCACCCCGACCGTCCGCGCCGGTTCTTCCACTGCGTGATCGAGGCCGCGGCCGCGCGGCCCGACCTGCAGATCGTCCTCTCGGTCGGCCGGGGCTTCGCGCCCTCCGAGCTCCCGGTGCGCTCGCCCAACCTCTACGTCGCCGGGTGGATTCCGCAGATGACGGTGCTCGGGAGGGCCAGCCTGATGGTGAGCCACGCGGGCATCGGCACGATCAAGGAGTGCATCCTCAAGGGAGTGCCCCTGGTGGTGCTGCCGCTGATGCGCGATCAGTTCGAGAGCGCCCGCCGGGTCGTCCACCACGGCCTGGGCCTCGAAGGCGGCCTCGAGGATCTGACCCCGGCCGGGCTCCTCGCGCTCATCGATGCCGTGGCGGGCGATCCTGCCTTCCGCCGGAGGGTTGGCGCCATGCGGGATCGCTTCCTGGAGAGCAACGACGCGAGCCTCGGGGCCAGCGTGGTGGAGGCGGAGATCGCGCGGCGCGCGGCGACCTGCAACGCCCCCCGGACCGGCTAGATCAGACTTCGAACAGGACGCCTTCGGCGGCGCCGCGGGCGGCGTTGATGACTCCATCGCCCGTGCCGCGCGGCACCATGCGCAGGAACCCTCCGCCATAGCTGGCGCCGAAGCAGAAGGTCCCCCAGACCACGTCGTGCATCCCGTAGCCCCGGTCTCCGTGCTGGTAGACGTAGGGCCGCGAAGCCACCCGCTCCTGCGCCAGCCAGCCCCCCTGCGCGACCGCCGCCGCGACCGAGCGAGCCCAGGCGTCCGGCGGAGTCAGGTGCCCGAAGGTCACGCCCTCCCCCTGGGAGCCGCGGGAGGGCTTGAGCACGAGCTCCTCGCGGTGGGCGAGCAGCAGCTCGGGCAATGGCGCAGTGGCGCCGCGCCAGGTCGCTGCGCCGGGGCCGACCGCCCGGGTCCAGGGGAGATGCCGCTGCAGGAGCTCCTGTTCCTCTGCCGTGAACAGCGCGGACTCCGCGTGCTCGGAGAGCAGGGCGAGGATCCGCTTGTCGTTGAGGAGCATGTTGATCGGGCCGTTGTAGAGGCTCAGGCGCCCCGCCTTGAACGAGCGGAACACGGCCTCCGGAGCCGGCGCCTCCGCATTCATCAGCACGAGAGCGTGGACCGGCCACCGGTCCCGGTACCAGATCCGGTTCTGCCGCGCGGAGAGGTCGGTATAGGGGCAGACCGCCACCTCGCCGGTCAGCCCCGTGCCGCTGGCCTCCAGCGCATGGCCATAGACCCGGCGGACCTGCGCCTCCAGGTCCCCCGGAGGGCGTGCGTTCATGCCGATGGCGACGTTGAGCGCTCCATCCGCCGTGGCCGGCTTGCCGGCGTCGTGGGCGATGATCGATCGCAGCATCGTCTCCACCGGGTCGCGGTGGTAGGCACAGACCCCCTCTTGCGCCAGGAACCGGGCGATCACCGGATGGGTCCGGACGCGCTGCTCGAAGAAGCGGAGCTGCCAGCCGCCGATGTGGCCGGCGTTGACCTCCAGGCACTTGAAGCCGTCCGCCGTATCGATGAAGTCGTTGCGGACCAGCACGCCGTCGAGGCCGCTGGGCGGCTCGAGGAGGATGGCGATCAGCGCCTCGTTGCGGAACCCGTACCAGGCGGCGATCCGGCGCGCGTCATTGCCGAAGAGGCGCTCCGGGATGCTCTTGACCAGGCGCGTCAGCTCGACCGTGGCGCGGCGGATCTCGGCCAGCTTCTCGCCGCCCACGAACGTGGGCCACGACTGCAGAGCGGCGAAGAACTCCCCGGCGGCGAGGTGATCGAGACGCCGCGTCCGCTCGGGATCCTCCAGGACGTATTCGAGAAATCTCCGCGCGGCCGGCGAGAGATGGGCGGCAACCTGTGGCACCGGTTCCACGGCTCAGACCTCGAACAGGACGCCTTCGGTGGCCCCGCGGGCGGAGTTGATGACTCCGTCCCCCCCTGTGCCGCGTGGCATCATGCGCAGGAATCCTCCGCCATAGATCTCACCGAAGCAGAAGGTCCCCCAGACCACGTCATGGATCCCGTATCCCTGGTCTCCGCACTGGTAGACATAGGGCCGCGAGCCCGCCCGCTCCTGCGCCAGCCATCCTCCTTGCGCGACCGCCTCCGTGACCAGGCGCGCCCAGGCGTCCGGTGGCGTCAGATGCCCGAAGGTCACGCCGGTGCCCTGGAAGCCGCGGGAGGGCTTGAGCACGAGCTCCTCGCGATGGGCGAGCAGCAGCTCGGGCAACGGCGCCGTGGCTCCGCGCCAGGTCGCCGCGCCGGGGCCGACCGCCCGGGTCCAGGGGAGATGACGCCGCAGGACGTCCCGCTCCTCGGCCGTGAACACCGCGGACTCCGCGTGCTCGGACAGCAGGGCGAGGACCCGCTTGTCCCTGAAGAGCACGTTGATCGGGCCGTTGTAGAGGCTCAGCCGGCCCGCCTTGAAAGACCGGAAGATGGCGTCCGGAGGCGCCTCCGTGCTCATCTGCACGAGGGCTTGGATCGGCCGCCGGTCCAGGTGCCAGATCCGGTTCTGCCGCGTGGAGAGATCGGCCCAGGAGCAGATCACCACCTCGCCGGTCAGCCCCGTGCCGCTGCGGTCCAGCAGATCGCGATAGGACCGGCTGAGCCGGGCCTCCTCGCCCGCCGGAGCGCGGTCCCTCAGGATGATCGCGGTGTTGAGCACGCCATCCGCCGCGACCGGCTTGCCGAGGTTGTGATCGATGATGAATTGCAACATCACCACCAGGGGGTCCCGGTGGTGAGGGCTCACCCCGGTCTCTTCGAGGAACCGGGCGATCACCGGGTGCGACCGGACTCGCTGCTCGAAAAAGCGGAGCTGCCATCCGCCGATGAGACCGGCGTTGACCTCCAGGCACTTGAAGCCGTCCGCCGTATCGATGTAGTCGTTCCGGACCAGCACGCTGTCGAGGCCGTTGGGCGGGTCGAGGAGGATGGCGACCAGCGCTTCGTTGCGGAGACCGTAGTAGCCGGCGATCCTGCGGGGATCGTTTTCGAAGATCCGCTCGGGGATGCTCCTGACCAGACGCGTCAGCTCGACCGTGGCACGGCGGATCTCCCCAAGCTTCTCTCCGTCCACGAAGGTCGGCCACGACTGCAGCCGGGCAAAGTACTCACCCGGAGAGAGATGGTCGAGCCGGCGCGTCAGCTCGGGATCCCGTAGGATGTAATCAAGGAATCTCTGGGCGGCTGGCGAGAGGTGGGCTGCGGCCTGGCTCGATGATTCCACGTGGACCCTGCTCCCAGTCGTAAACAGAGACGAAGTATAGTCCCCTTCCAGCTTTTCCCGCGCACCTCTAGATCACCGCAGCCTCCATCACTCCGTCGCGCGACGGCTCGCGGAATTTTCAGCGTCCGGCAAGCGGTTGCGACTTCAGGATATGAGTGCATTGCTATGAAGTTATTGCTTTGAGGGTGTTGGAACGAGGGCATCGTTAAAAACGATGCGCCACGGAGACGAGATGTCGAAGAGGAAAATGTTTTCCGAGATTCTGGCGAACCGGGCGACCCAACAGGGAGAGCGCCCGGCCTACGTCTTCTTGTCCTATGGCGAGGGCGGCGTGGCCGAGGAGCGGCTCAGCTATGCGGAGCTCGACGCCCGTGCCCGCTCGATCGGTGCTTCTTTGCAGGCTGCGGGCGCAGGGGGCGAGCGCGTCGCTCTGCTGCTCCCTCCGGGGCCGGATTTCGTCGCCTCTTTCTTCGGCTGTCTCTATGCCGGCGCCGTCGCGGTGCCCGCCCTGCCGCCGCGCCCGCGCGGCGCCGATCCGCGCCTCCAGGCGATCTGCCGCGATGCCCGCCCGAAGGTGGCGCTCGCCGCCGCCGACAAGTTGCCGGTCCTGGAGCGCGCCGCGGCGGAGATTCCGGAGCTGGCCTCCGCTCTCCGGATGGCTCCCGCCACGGCGGGGGCCGCGGACTGGCGGAGGCCGGATCTGGGCCCTGAGGCGCTCGCGTTTCTCCAGTACACCTCGGGCTCGACCTCGTCCCCCAAGGGCGTGATGGTCAGCCACGGCAACCTTCTGCACAACGAGGAGCTGATCCGCCAGGCGTTCGAGCAGTCGTCCGACTCGGTGGTGCTGGGCTGGCTGCCTCTCTACCACGACATGGGGCTGATCGGCACGGTGCTGCAGCCGCTCTACACCGGGTCGGTCTGCTACCTGATGACGCCCGGGGCGTTCCTGCAGCGGCCGGCGCGCTGGCTGGAGGCGATTTCGCGCTACCGCGCCACGACCAGCGGCGGCCCCAATTTCGCCTATGAGCTGTGCGTGCGCAAGGTGGGGGAGGCGGAGAGGGAGGGCCTCGATCTCTCCTCCTGGCAGGTGGCCTTCAACGGGGCCGAGCCGGTGCGGGCGGCCACGCTGCGGCGCTTCGCCCAGGCGTTCGCGCCCTGCGGCTTCAGCGCCTCTGCGTTCCGCCCCTGCTACGGTCTGGCCGAGGCCACGCTGCTCGTCTCGGGATGGCGCGCCAAGGGGGAGCCCCCGGTGCGCGCGCTCGACGCGGAGGCCCTGGAGCGGCACGAGGCCGCGGAGGCCGGGGACGCCGCGCGGAGCCGCGAGCTGGTGGGCTGCGGGGCGGCGATGCAGACCCTCCTGGCGGTCGATCCGGAGTCCGGAGAGCCCTGTGCGCCGGGCCGCGTGGGCGAGATCTGGGTGGCGAGCCCGAGCGTCGCGAAAGGGTACTGGGAGCGGCCGGAGGAGACGGCGGCGACGTTCGGCGCCCGTCTTGCGGATGGCTCCGGCCCCTTCCTGCGCACCGGAGACCTGGGGTTCGTCTCCAACGGCGAGGTGTTCCTCACCGGCCGGGTCAAAGACCTGATCATCCTGCGCGGCCGGAACCACTATCCCCAGGACCTGGAGCTGACCGCCGAGCGCAGCCATGCCGCTCTGCGGGCCGGCGGCGGCGCCGCCTTCGCGGTCGATCTCGACGGGGAGGAGCGGCTGGTGATCGTCCACGAGGTGGACCGCCACGCCCGCGCCGGCCTGGGCGCCGAACGGATCGCCGCGGCGGTGCGCCAGAGGGTCGCCGAGGAGCACGAGGTAAGCGTTGCGGAGGTGGTGCTGATCGGACCGGAGACGCTCCCCCGGACGTCGAGCGGCAAGGTGCGGCGGCGCGCCTGCCGTGACCTGTATCTCGAAGGAGGCCTCCGCGTGCTCGGCGCGAGCCGCCTCTCATCGGCCGTGGCGGGCGAGGAGCCGCAGTCCGAAGACTGGCTGCGCCGGGCCTTCGCCGCTGCGGCACGGGTCGATTCCGCCCGGGTCGATCCGGACCTTCCGCTCTCCGCGTCGGGTCTCGATTCGTTGGCGGCTGTCGAGCTGAAGCAGGCCGTGGAGGAGGCGACCGGCGTCTCCCTCCCCTTGGCGGACCTGCTCGAAGGGATGACGCTTCGCGAGTTGGAGCAGAGGGTGATTGGAAGGGAAGTAGCGGCGGCGCCGCTTTCGCGTGGAACCGGTGAAGCGGTGGGGGAACATCCGCTCTCCTGGAACCAGCGCTCGCTCTGGTTCCTTCATCGCCTGGCACCGGAGAGCCCGGCCTACAACATCGCCGGGGCGGCGCGGCTGGAGTCCGCATCGCCGGAAGCCCTGGCACGTGCGTTTCAGGCCCTGGTGGACCGCCATCCCATGCTGCGCGCCACGTTCGCCGAAGGGCCGGTGCAGCGGGTGGCGGAGCGGG
>DATEIO010001059.1:0-3701 GCA_035278895.1 Thermoanaerobaculia bacterium
CAAGCCCTCGCGAATCAGGAGCGAGATCTTGTTCAGGCGGTTGGCATACTCCTGCGCCGTGGGCACCGGGTCGTCGGTCGCCGGATCGTTCACGGTGTCGAAGAGGCGGAGGAGGTTCTGGCTCCCCACCGTGAATTCGCCGGCCGCGCGGGCGCGCACGGGCACCACCGCGGGCACGCCGTCCACGGAGACGAGCGTCGGCCAGATCTGGTAGTCGCCGAAGGCGAAGGAGAGCGGGCCCTCGGCCACCTCGATCACGGCGCCGGCCGGGATGTCGAGATCGGGCAGGCCCAGCTTGTCGGGGTCGATCTCGAAGATTTCGGGGTTGCCGTCCCACACCGGCAGACCGGGAAGGCCGGGATAGAGGATGCCGGGCTCGCGGTAGGCCCGGGTCGGGCCGGCTACGACCGGCGTGTCGCCGAAGCGGTCGGTAGGAGCGGTCGCGGTGCCGTTCTCGACCCGCACGAGCATCCCTTCATAGCGCTCCATCTCGGTCGCCGGCTGCGGCTGGTTCGGAGACGGGGTCGTGGTGTCGAAGACGACGACCGCCGGCAGCGGGTTGCCCGTGGAGTCGACCGTGACCGTAGGGTTGGTGATCTCGGTCAGGTTGAAGAACTCGGCCACGGTGCCGGTCACGTCCACCTGGTCGCCGACCTGGACGGCCGGGGCGGTGGCGCCGGTGAAGACGAAGACGCCGTTCGAGGTCTCGGCATCGGCGTCCGCCCGGAAGTCCGGAGTCTGAATGAAGAAGCCGTCGGGACCGACCGCGGTCACCACGTTGTCCAGGGTCTTCACGGTCTGGCCGGTCAAGGGGGAGGCGAGGCCCGCGCCCTCGATCTCATAGATCTCGTACTCGGGGACCGGCGGCGGGGGCGGCGGCGGATCGATATGGCAGCTCGCGGAGTGGGAGCCCAGGCCCCCAAAGGTGTCGGTCGCGAAGCCGTCCCACTCGGTCGCTGGGTCGAAAACGTCGGTGGGGACGGTGTCACCCCCGCAGAATTCATTCTTCCGGCGCAGCGTGTTGTCGGCCGTGGAGACAAGGCCCGTGCCCCATTCGGTGCCGGGGTCGAAGCCGGCCTGGCCGAGCGAGTCGATGACGACGCCCGCCTTGCGGAGCGTCACGGCGTCGTCGCCGTTGTACCAGCCCGAGCCGTTCAACTGGTCGGCCACGGCCTGGATCGGCGCCGAGGCCAGGCTCTGGGCGAGGACGAAGACGCCGCCCGGAGCCACCACACCGGTGAGGTTGATCGTGAGCGTGGCCGTGGGGTTGCCGTTGAAGAACATCTGGATGGAGTAGCCGCCGGCTCCCAGGTCGATGGCGGACGCGGTGCCGTTGTAGATCTCGATCGCCTTGTTGTTCGACGTGCCCTCGACGTATTCGGAGATGAAGAGATCGGTCGGCTGAGCGAGGACCGGCAGGGCGGATGCGCCCGAGACCAGCAGGGCCAGGGCGGCGAGAGCCGGCCGGACACGCTTCCTCAAGGCAGAGCGCGAGAAGGGGGCGTTCACCATCGCAGAACTCCTTTGAAGTTTTTACCGGGGAGGCAGAAGCTACAGCAACTGCGGCAGCTCGCAATTGTAAACGGGAAGCGGTGTCCGCCGCAACGCGGCGGGGTGACGGATCTATAACAAAAACGCGTGGACTTATTTACCTATTCCGGCTTTGCCGTCGCCAGCGCCGACAACTCTGCCAGCGACCGCATCACCCCGCCGCGGACCACGTACCGCACCTTCCGCAGGTTGGCGACGTCCGCCGTGGGGTCGGCTCCGACGATCAGAAGGTCGGCGGCCTTGCCTTTCTCGACGGTGCCGAAGTCCTTCTCCCTTCCCATGGCGAGCGCGCCTCCCCGGGTGGAGGCGACGAGCACCTGCATCGGGGTGAGGCCGGCGGCCTGCATGGCCTCCATTTCGGCGTAGACGGCGGGGCCGTGGAGGGTGAACGGATTGCCGGCGTCCGTGCCCATGGCGATGGGGATTCCGGCTTCGAGCACCCGCTTCAAATTCGCGGCCATGGTCTTTCCGCGGTCGGTGGTCCGCTTCTCGACCAGGGCGAGCTGGTCGGGCGTAAAGGTCGTGGGGGTCTTCGCCGTCTCGGCGACCTTGGCGAGGGTGCCGGGGTCGACGCAACGGTTGGGATCGTCCACGGCCGGAGCTTCCTTCTTGGCGGCCGCCGTGAACATCCGGAGGTAGCCGCGGCCCACGGTCAGGGTCGGGCAGTACATGGCTCCGGCACTCTTTGCGAGATCCAGGAACTCCTGATCCACGGGCAGATCCTGAACGCTGTGGACGAGGAGCCTGGCTCCGGCCCGGAGGGCCTCCTTGGCGACGGTAAGCTCGGTCGCGTGGACGATCAGGGGCAGGTTCTTTTTCCGCGCCTCTTCGGCTCCGGCGTGGACGGCGGCGGCCATCTCTTCGGCGGGTCTTCCGGGGGCCGCGATGTACCAGACCTTGATGGCCTGGCTCCCCTGGGCGGCGAGGTAGCGGGCTCCGTTGCGAGCGGCGTCCACATCCTTGAGGAAGATGAACTGCCGCTCTCCGGGGAGGTTCACCCAGTGGTCGAGCGTCGACAGCAGCGGGCCGGCGGCGGACACCCGGGGGAGACCGGATTCCGGCTCGAAGCGGGCGGGGAGGGTGAGCGTCCAGGGATAGCCTCCCACGTCGAAGACAGCGGTCACTCCGGAGCAGAGGTCGCTCCGGCCGATGCGCTCGGGATGGGCTTTGAGATCGGCGATCGTCGTCTCGTAGGGGTGGTCGAAGCGGACGTCGAGCGAGTCGGGGCGGCCATCGGCCCAGCCGGTCTGGGAGAAATGGACGTGGGCGTCCACGATTCCAGGGGTGATCCACTGGCCGGCAAGGTCGGTTATGCCGATGCCTTCGGGCACGGGGCAGTCGGAGCGAGGGCCGGCGCACTCGATTTTGCCGTCGCGCAGGAGGACCACGGCGTTCGGGACCGGTGGACGGCCCGTGCCGTCCACCAGGGTGGCGCCCACGAGGGCCCGGGGCGGGGGCGGCACGCCGGGGAGGGCGGGGAAGGCGGTGCTCGCCGCGATCTTCCAGCCCTTGGGCGTGGAGACGAACAGCCGCTCCGAGAGGCCGGAGACCTCGTTTCCTCCGTAGCGCACCCGGTAGCGGTAGGTGCCGTAGACGAGGCCCGAGGAGACCGGGGTGAGGCGGATGTCCTCGGCTTCGATGTGGTCGGGCCAGCCCTGCCCGGCCGTGGCGGAGAGCCCTTCGTAGCCCAGCTCGAACCCGTCCGGCCCGGTGCGCACGAAGCGGTCCGATTCCAGGTAGCAGGAGAGGTAGGCGTCCCGGTCCTTGTCGCGGATCGCCTGTAGATTTTTCTCGAAGACGGCCCGGGCGGCGGCAAGGTCCGCCACGGCGGTCTCCTTCTTCGCCTGTCCGGCGAGGGGGATGGCGGCGATCAGGCAGGCCGCAAACAGCGTGGCGAGGCGCTTCCTGCGAGCGGGGCGGATCTCCATGGGGCTCTCTCCTCTGAGGAGATTCATGGTAACAGTTTGAGGGCAACGGTCTTGCATTGATTCACCCCGGATTGTCAGCTAGGATCGGAACCTCGCGACAAGAGCCTTCTACGGAGAGCATGACGAGAGCATGACTTCAGCCATCGAACCGACGTATCGCCGGTCCAGCGGCCTGGTCGACGTCCTGGACCGGGTCCTGGACAAGGGACTGGTCATCGCCGG
>DATEIO010001060.1:0-4972 GCA_035278895.1 Thermoanaerobaculia bacterium
GTCGTATCTGCCCCCTTCACCGGCCGCATCCTGCGGATCGATCTCGATCCCGGCGAGCCGGTCCGCAAGGGAAACGTCCTCGCGATCCTCCGCCCCGGCGAGCCCAACCTGCTAGACGTTCGGAGCCGCGCAAGCTCGGAAGCCCGCGTGCGCTCCGCCCAGGCCGCGCTGGGCCGCGCCAAGGCCGACCGCGAAAGAGCCAAAGCCGAGCTGCGCTTCGCCGAGTCCGACTACGCGAGGAACAGCTCCCTGGGCAAGCAGGGAATCGTCTCCCAGGAGAGAGTCGATCAGGCCAGGCTCTCCGTGGACACCCGCAAGGGCGCCCTGGCCGCCACGGAGTACGAAGTGGAAGCGGCCCAGCACGAGCTCGAAGCCGCAAGAGCGAGCCTCCTCGAAGCGGGAGAGACGGGAGGAGGCGGCCTCTTCGAAGTGCGCTCGCCGGTCGACGGAGCCGTTCTCCGCCGCCTCCGCGAAAGCGAGTCCGTAGTCGCCGCCGGAGAGCCGCTCCTGGAAGTGGGAGATCCCCGGGACCTGGAAATCGTCTCCGACCTCCTCTCGACCGACGCCGCCCAGCTCCGTCCCGGCCAGCTCGTGAGCATCGAGCAGTGGGGAGGAGAAACCCCGCTCGCCGCCCGCGTCCACCGCATCGAGCCCTCCGGCTTCACCAAGATCTCGGCCCTGGGCGTCGAAGAGCAGAGGGTCTGGGTGGTGATGGACCTCGTGGACCCGCCCGACAGACGCCCCAGCCTGGGAGACGGCTTCCGCGTCGAAGTCCGCGTCGTCATGTGGGACAGCCAGGATGTCCTCCAGGTCCCCACGAGCAGCCTCTTTCGGGACGATCAGGGCTGGGCCGCCTTCGCGATGGAAAACGGCAAGGCCGTGAAGCGCCGGATCGAAGTCGGCCACCAGAACGGAACCGCCGCGGAGATCCGGTCGGGGTTGAAGGAAGGCGACCGGGTGATCGTGCACCCCGGGGCGGAAGTGGCGGACGGGGTGGCGGTGGAGCAGAGAAAAACCTGAGGAGAAGGACACCAGGGACACCAAGGACTGCAAGGACGCCAAGGACGAATTTTTGTGTCCTTTGAGTCCTTTGAGTCCTTGGTGTCCTTGCAGTCCTTGGCGCTGATCGCGATCGCCGGACGCGGCCGGGTACATCCAGAAAATGGTGGATCGTAAAAAGAAGTAGACCTACCAGCCGAGCAGGCTCTTGAGCGCCTGAAGCCCCAACGCATGGGCTACAGCGAGGACGATCAAGGCCACGACCAGCGCGAAGGCACGCTTTCCGCGCAGCGCCCAGGACCACAGCGGCAGAAAGAGGACCGTGAGGCTCGGGTAGCCGATCAGGGCGATGAGCGGCACGTCCAGCACGGTCCGGGTCCCCTCCTGCCACTTGGCCATGCCGATCAGCTTCAGGAAGGGCTCGTAGAAGCAGGCGAGGGCCATCATGAAGAGGGCGGCGAGGCCCAGGAAGCGTGCCGAGGGCCGGCGGCTCGACAGCCTCTCTCCCGAGACCGCCTCGGCCCACACCACGGCGGCGTAGATGCTGTAGCCCCAGACGATCGAGGCGATGAGCGGTGCCCTGCCGAGCATCAGGTGGAGCGGGGAGAAGCCGTAGAGCACGTTTCTCAGGGTCACCACGTTCTCCCGCACGAAGCCCAGGTAGAGGAGGGCGGCGAAGACGCCGGCGCCCTCCCGGCCGCGGAGCCAGACGGCGTGGGCCACGGTGCCCAGGAAGAACGCCAGGGTCAGGATCTCGATGAAGAGGTGCATCGCAGGAAGGCGAGGGCGAGGAGCGCGATCAGGGGGAGCTTGGTCTGCCACAGGAAGACGCCGTAGAGGACCGGCTCCAGGACGAGGCCAAGGACCACCATCGCCGCGAGGAGGAGGAGCGGCAGGAGGGTCACGGCGGGCGAGGTCTTGGGATTGAGCGTCATCTTGGATAATCCTACGCGTCTGTGTATAATCTACAACTGTTGTAGATGTTGCAGTATGTTGTGTTGCCGCGGGAGAGGGCCTCCTCCAACCAAGCCTCTCCTCCCCGGCCGAGCTGGTCGAGGCCCTCTCCCAGGATGAGATTCTCTGAGAGGGATGGCCAGCCCGCTGCATGAAAGAACGAGTCGTCGTTGTCGATGACGAGCCCGCGATCCGGGCTCTCCTCCTTGCCCACCTTTCCGCCCTTCCCCTGGACTGCCGGCCTGCGCGGGACGCGGCCGAGGCCCTCGCAATGGTTTCCGAAGAGCCCCGGCCGGCCCTGGTGCTCTCGGACATCGAGATGCCCGGGCTCTCCGGGGTGGAGCTTCTGAAGCGCGTCAAAGCCCTGGACGAGACCATTCAGGTGGTGATGGTCACCGGGGTCCACCAGATGGAGACCGTGCGCCAATGCGTGCGGGAAGGCGCCTACGACTACATCGTAAAGCCTTTTGACGCCGAGGATCTGCTCGCCACGGTCGAGCGGGCGCTCGAGCGGGTGCGGCTTATCCGCCAGAACGAGGAGTACCGGAAGAACCTCGAGAGGATGGTGCTGGAACAGACGGTCGAGATCCGCCAGACGCGGGACATCGCCCTCCTGACGCTCGCCAAGCTCGCCGAGTCGCGCGACAGCGTCACGGGCCAGCATTTGGAACGGATGGCCGCCTACAGCCGCCGCCTGGCCCAGGAGCTTCTGGGCACGGTGACGGAGGAGTTCGTCGAGGACCTCTACAAGTCGAGCCCGCTCCACGACATCGGCAAGGTGGGTATCCCCGACGCCATCCTCTTGAAGCCCGGACCGCTCTCCCCGGAGGAGACGGCCGTGATGCGCACCCATCCCACGATCGGCGGCGACACGCTGCGCAAAGTCCTCGAGGCCTACGACCGCCATACCTTCCTCACGATGGGTATGGAAATTGCTTATTACCATCACGAACGTTGGGACGGCACAGGATATCCGCGCGGGCTTTCTGAGGGACAGATCCCACTGGCGGCGCGCATCGTCGCACTCGCGGACGCTTACGACACGATCACCAGCCGCCGACCCTACAAGGCAGCCTTGGCCCATGAAGAGGCGGTCCGCAGGATCGCCGCCGACCGCGGGACGCATTTCGATCCGGCGCTCGTCGACGCCTTCCTGCGCTGCCAGGCCGACTTTGTTGCGATCCGCGGACGGCTCACGGATCGGGCGAACGGGGTAGAGAGCGGCACCTGACGCTTCCGAAACCCTCCGGGCCCGGTCCGCAGCTCCGAGCGCCGCCGGGAGGGAATCGATGATTGCAGGTGATCCGATGTTGCCCATGGAGTCGCCGGTCCTGGAAGCGCCTACGCGGGAAGCGCCCGCGCGCTGGGCCGGCAGGAAGTCGAACGAAGAGAGGCGCTCGCCCCGGCGGCGCACGCTCGCGGAGGTGAAGGTGCTCGAAGGCCCGGAGCTCGGCCGCCTGCTCCAGGCGACCGACCTTTCCGCGGACGGCGCGTTCCTGCAGACGCCGACCGCCGTCCCGAGGGACGTCCGCCTCCGCCTCTCGCTCGCCATCCCCACCGATCCCCGGCCCATCCTGGCCACGGCCCGCGTGGTGCGCACGACGCACGAGGGGCTGGGCATCCGCTTCGAGGAGGTCTCGGCCCGCGACCGGGCTCGCCTGCGGAGCCACGCCGGGTTCTACGAGATGGACGAGGCGATTGTGCGCGTCCAGCGCGCGCTGGGGGACCTGATCCCGGGGAACCTCCTGCCGCTGGGCGAGGCCTCAGAGATTGAGGCGATCCTCAGGAGCGCGGTCGAGTGCGGGCTGCCGGTCACGGTCATCCAGCCGGGGCGCGGCTTCAAGCCCCTCTCCTGCCGGATCGTGGTGTTCGAGCCGGGGAAGGGGAGAGAGAGCGGCGTGCTCTCCCTAGACCTTCCGCTCCCGTCGTCTCCGCGGGTGATCCATCTGGCGTTTTCAGACCCGCCGCTCCACTACGCGTTCGAGGGGATCGTGCTCGCGGGCGGTCCACGGCTGGCGCTCCTGGTGCCGGAGCGGATCTATCTGACCGAGCGGCGGACCGAGCGGCGGGCCAGCCTCGAAAATGCCTTCTGCGATCTCCCCGCGCCCTGGGCTCCCGGCGGGCGGTTGCGGCTGCCGGTGATGGATCTGGGCGAGGGGGGCGCGTCCGTCCGCCTCGGCACGGCCTCGGCGCTGGTGCCCGGCACGCATCTGCCCGCGTTCTCGCTGGAGGTGGACGGCAGGCGGCGCGACATCGGCGGCGCCACGGTGCGCTACGTCACGACGCTGGACGAGGGGGGCCTCCGCGCCGGCCTCCGTTTCGACGAGGGGGATCTGGACCGCGACACCTTCAAGGATTTGAAGCGCCACACCCCGCGCGGAAGTTTGACGGCGCGGCTCACCCGCACGGTCTCCTTCCTGGGTGGCAAGGTGGCGGGCTTCGTCCGCCGGAAGGAGAGCCGCGAGGCGAGCGGAGTGGAGGTGGTGCGCTACAAGAACCGGCGGGGCGACATGGTCGCGGCCCTCGTGGACGCGAATTTCGACACCTCGGACCCACGCCTGCGGCCGGACGTGGCCGTGGTCATCGCCCCCGCGATCCTCAAGAGAAAAGAGGTTTTCGGGCTTCTGGCGCGGACGGTGATCGACGACCTGGAGCGCGACGGCCGCAAGGTCGTGACGTTGCGCTTCGATGCCTGCCACATGGTGGGCGAGAGCACGATGGATCCGAAGCGGGTGGCCGAGGGGCGGCCCTATTACGACTGGACCTTCGGCCACCTGGCGGCTGACATCGAGGCGTCGCTGCGCTACCTGGAGCGCCGGTTCCGGCCGGCGAAGCGGGCTCTCGTCTCCCTCTCGCTCTCGGCCATTCCGGCCCGCAAGGTGGTGCTCGACTGCCAGGACGCGCCGGTGGACCTGTGGGTCGCCCCCTTCGGCTGCCCGGACGCGCAGGACATGATCCGCAACTATCTGGCCGGGCTCGACCTGTTCGACGACTACCGCCGCGGCGAAGGGCCGGAGAC
>DATEIO010001061.1:0-2160 GCA_035278895.1 Thermoanaerobaculia bacterium
GTGTCCCGGCCGGCCAGGACGAGGCGCGGCGCCGGCAGCTCCCCGGCCTCGCGGCGGGCTAGGGCCTGCTCCAGGAGGGCCGGCGGGCCGCTCCACACGGTGGCTTCGCCGCCGGACGGCAGCACCACGGTGGCGCCCGCGGCCAAGGGGCCGAGCATCTCGTAGAGGGCGAAGTCGCTCCCCGGCGGCGAGAGGGCGAGCACGCGGTCTTCCGGCATGAGGTCGAGCCGAAGGTTGAGATCCAGGAACGCGGTCGCCATGGCCCGGTGCTCGACCTCGGTGCCGTCCGGCAGCCGGTAGGCGAGGCCGCCCAGGGCCGGAATGGGCGCGTCCGGTGCGGCGGCCGGGGTTTTGTCCTCGACGGCCAGCCAGTGGATGCCTTCGCTTTCGCCGGAACCCAGGCCCAGCCGCACGCCGTGGCTCTGCAGCGCCTCGGCCCAGTGGGCCGGGGGGAGGGAGCCGTCGAGCAGCAGGCAGGCGGCGCCCGAGCCCAGGGCGCCGAGCACCGCCACCACCTGCCGCCAGGAGCCGTCGAGCACCACGGCCACGGTCTGGCCGGGACCGGCGCCCAGGGCCTGGAGGCGGAGGGTGAGGCTCCGCGCGCGGATCGCGAGCTCGCCGTAGGTCAGGCGGTCGTCGGCCCAGGCGATCGCGGCCGCGTCCCGGCGCAGCCCGGCCTGGGTGGAGAACAGGGCGTGGAGGGTCGTCTCCAGGGGCGGCGGGGCGGTCCACGCGGGCCGGGAGGCGAGCTGGGAGGCCGGGGCCAGGCTGAAGGAGGAGGCCTCCCAGGCCCGGTCGTCCTCGGCCAGCCGCCCGAGGAGCGTGGCGAAGGCGTGGCGCAGGGCGCCGGGAACGCCCGGGGCGAAGGCCTGCTCCTGGCTCATCTGCTTGCAAAGCAGGGTACCGTCGTCGGCCTCGATCAGGGCGGGCAGCAGGAGGAGCTGCGGCATGAAGGCCGCTTCCTCGAGGGTGCGGATGCGGGTGGAGGCCTCGACGGGCTCCGCCTCGGCCGGGGCGCTCTCGGCGGCCTCCACGGGCCGGCGCAGGTCCTGGTAGCTCGCGTGGCGGAACTCGACCAGGCTGTTGAACATCACGGGCGAGAGCGCCCGCGTGCCGCCGCCGAGCTTGCGGCGGACCTCCCGCAGCACCTCGAAGCCGGAGAAGACCCGGTTCTCCAAGATCCACGAGACCTGGGCGTGCATCCGCCTCGCCCGGTCGGCGAACGAGCCGGCGAGGTCGTCGGCGGCGACGACGTAGACGGTGTTGAAGTTGCCCACGATCTCCCGGATCCGGGGGTGGATCGGCGGCCAGTGGGAGCCCTCGACGCTCAGGAAGAACCGTGGGCGGGCGCTCCAGGCCCGGAGGACCTCGACGAAGGCCGCGAGCAGCAGGCTCGACGAGGTGACCCCCAGCCGGCCGGCCTTGTCCTGGAGCTGCCGCCAGGAGCCGGCCGAGAGGATCGGGCCGAAGACCTCGGTGAAGCGGCTCCGCATCTCGGGGCTCGCGGGCTCCGCGAGCGGCAGGTCGAGGGGCGGGGGGAGCGCCGCGATCCGTTCCTGCCAGCGCTCGCGGGCCTGCTCGTAGGCCCGGCCCTGCCGGATCTCCTCCCACGCCACGGCGTAGTCGCGGTAGGTGAACGGCAGGGGGGTGAGCGTCGAGGACGGCTGGCGGATGGCCTGGAAGAGGTCGCGCCAGAAGTGGTCTCTGGAGAGGCCGTCGACGAGCAGGCAGTCGAACCAGACGTGGGCGCGGATGCTCCCGCCGTCGAGCCGGTTGAACAGGATGCCGAAGAGCGGCCAGACGCCGGCCGGCCCCTCCTGGTAGCGGAAGCGCTCCCGCGTGGCCGCGAGCCGGCGCTCGACCTCGGCCGGCGGGAGCCCGACCAGGCTCTCGACGTCCACGTAGAAGCGCGGCACGCGCTCCAGGAGCTGGCCGCGGCCGTCCGGCCGCATCGTGAAGCGCAGGATCTCGTGCTGGTCGATGACCTTGGCCATCGCGGCTTCGACGGCGTTCGCGATCCCGTCGAGGTCGCCGGTCAGCTCGTACTCGATGTAGACGTTGCCGCCCGGCGTCCAGAGGTCGAAGCAGCGGCTGCGCCCGCTCCAGTACATCTCCTGCACGACGGTCAACGGAAACGGCTGCCAGCGCTCGCCGGGGCGG
>DATEIO010001062.1:0-5568 GCA_035278895.1 Thermoanaerobaculia bacterium
CGCTCTGGAAGCCGCTCTGGAAGGGAAGAGCCTCGGCTTCGTCCTCCTCACCTCCTCGCTCGACGCGCTCGCCGCCCGGCCGGCCCACGGCGTGCGCGGGGCGGTCCACGCGCTCGTGGACGCCTTTGCCGAAGTGGAGAGGCCGGTGCCGTGGACGAGCGTGGCCTGGGACTTCGAGAGCGGGATCGATCCTGGAGCAGTCCTCCGCCGGCTCCTCGCCCACGGGCCGGTCGCCCGCGCCGTGGCCGTGGCGGAGGAGCCCGCCGTGCGGCTCGCCAGGAGCGAGGAGGCCCCCGCGGAGGCGGTCGCCCTCCACGCCCGGCCCAACCTCCGGAACCCCTACGTGGCGCCGGAGACGGAGCTGGAGCGCACGATCGCGGAGATGTGGCAGGCGCTCCTGGGAGTGGAGGAAGTGGGCGTCCACGACAGCTTCTTCGACCTCGGGGGAGACTCGCTGCTCGCCACCCAGGTGGTGACCCGGGTGCGCGAGCGCTTCGGGGCGGAGGTCTCCCTGCCCGCCCTCTTCGAGGCCCCCACGCCCGCGGGCCTGGTGGCCCTGATCGAGGCAGCGCGCCCCGCCGAGGGCCCGAGCGACGCCGACAGGCTCGCGGAGCTTCTGGCCCAGCTCGACGACCTCTCGCCGGAGGAAGTGGAACGGATGCTCGCGGAGCGAGGAGAGTAGACGTTGGAATCGGTTCTGGACGAAAAGAAGCGCCGTCTCCTCGCCCTCCTCATGAAGGAGAAGGGGATCGATCCGGCCAAGACCCCGGTCCTCCCCCTGCCGCGGCGGGCCGCCCCGGCGTTCCCCCTGTCGTTCGCCCAGGAGCGGCTGTGGGTGATCGACCAGCTGGAGCCGGGCAGCGCCGCCTACAACCTGCCCATGGCGCTGCGCCTCCACGGACGGCTCGACCCGGAGGTGCTCGCCCGCGTCTTTTCAGAGATCGTCCGCCGCCACGAGACGCTGCGCACGACCTTCGGCGTCGCGAGCGACGGCCGGCCCGTCCAGGTCATCGCTCCGCCGGCCCCGGTCTCGGTGCCCCGGGTCGACCTCTCGGACCTCGCTCCGGAGGTCCGGCAGGAGGAGCTTTCGCGGCTCGCCCATGAGGAGGCGGCGCTCCCCTTCGATCTCGCCCGCGGCCCGGTTCTCCGGCTCCGCCTCTTCCTCCTCGAGGAGGAAGAGCACGGCCTCTTCCTCACCCTCCACCACATCGCGTCGGACGGCTGGTCGAACGGCATTCTCGTGGGCGAGGTCGGCGCGCTCTACGGCGCCTTCTCGCGCGGCCTTCCCTCGCCGCTCCCCGAGCTGCCGGTCCAGTACGCGGACTACGCCGCCTGGCAACGGCAGGTGTTCTCCGGGGAGTACCTGGAGAAGGCCCTCTCCTGGTGGCGCGAGCGGCTCACGGACGCGCCGGTCCTCACGCTGCCCACGGACCGCCCGCGGCCGGCGGTCCAGGGCCTCTCCGGCGCCACGGTTTTCGCGGACCTGCCCGCGGCGCTCCTGGCGGACCTGAAGGCCCTCGCCCGGGCCGAGGGGGCGACCCTGTTCATGGTGGTGACGGCGGCCTTCCAGGCCCTCCTCTCCCGCCTCTCCGGCCAGACCGACCTCACGGCCGGAACGCCGGTCGCGAACCGCCACAAGACCGAGGTCGAGGGGCTGATCGGCTTCTTCGTCAACACCCTGGTATTGCGGACCGACCTCTCGGGCGAGCCTTCATTCCGCGAGCTGCTGGGCCGGGTGCGCCAGGCCGCCATCGGAGCGTTCCAGCACGGGGAGGTGCCGTTCAGCCAGGTGGTCGAAGAGGTGCGGCCCGAGCGGAGCCTCTCGCACACCCCGCTCTTCCAGGCGATGTGCGCCCTGGGCAACGCGCCCAGCTCCGACCTGGAGGTCCCCGGCCTGCGCCTGACCCCCGTCCCGGCGTCCGCCGACAGCGTCCTGTTCGACCTGAACCTGATCGTGGGAGAGACCGCGGAGGGGGGCCGGACGGTCCTCCAGTTCCGGACGGAGATCTTCGACCGCCCCACGATCCTCCGCCTGCTCGAATCCTGGGCCACCCTCCTCGCCGCGGTGGCCGCGGCTCCGGACCTCCGCCTTCCGGACCTGCCGCTCCTGCCCGAATCCGAGCGCCACCAGGTGCTCTACGAGTGGGGCCCGGGGGACGGGGAGACAGCGGCGCCGGCAGGGCTTCTCCACCAGGCGTTCGCCGACCGCGCAGCCGCGGCTCCGGACGCTCCGGCGGTCGAGGCGGGTGGCGTGACGCTCTCCTACGGCGAGCTGCGCCGGCAGGCTCTGGCGATCGCGCACCGCCTCCGCGCCCTGGGCGTGGGGCCGGAGGACCGGGTGGCCGTCTGCGTCGAGCGCTCGGCCGGCCTCGCCGCCGCGATCCTGGGCGTTCTCGAAGCGGGCGGCGCGTACGTCCCCTTCGACCCCGCCCACCCCCGCGAGCGGCTGGCGTACATGGCCGAGGACGCGGGCATCCGCCTGATCCTCGCCTCGGAAGGGACGGCGGAGAGGGTGGCGGGCCTGGGCGAGATCCTCGACCTTGCAGACGCCGGGGAGGAGACGGGCTTCGCCCCGGCCGCCGTCACCCCGGACCACCTGGCCTACGTCATCTACACCTCGGGGTCCACGGGCCGGCCCAAGGGGGTGATGGTGACGCACCGGGCCGCGGCCGCCTTCATGCGGCAGGCCGTGCGGATCTTCGGCCTGTCTTCGGACGACCGGGTGCTCCAGGCGGTTTCGCCGGGCTTCGACGTCTCGGTCGGCGAGATCTTCGTCGCCCTCTCCTCCGGAGCCTGCCTCTGCCCGTCCGAGGCGGAGATCCCCTCGGGCCCGGACCTCGCGGCCGAGATGCTGACGCGGGGGCTCACGGCCGCTCTGACCACCCCGGCCGTCCTCGCCTCGCTCGGCCCCGGAGCGGAGCTTCCCGCCCTGCGGATTCTGGGGGTGGGGGGAGAGCGGTGCCCGGCCGGCCTCGCCCGGCGCTGGGCCCCCGGGCGGCGGTTCTTCAACGTCTACGGCCCGACCGAGACCACGGTCTTCGTGACCTTCCACGAAGGCGCGGGCGGGGACGGGTCCCCGCCCATCGGCCGCCCCCTCCCCGGAACCCGCGCCTACGTGCTCGACCGCCACGGCAACCCGGCGCCCGTAGGCGTGCCGGGCGAGCTCGCGATCGGGGGCGCCCAGCTCGCCCGCGGCTACCGGGGCCATCCGGACCGGACGGCCGCGAGCTTCGTGCCCGATCCGTTCGGCCCCGGAGGCGGGCGCCTGTACCGGACCGGGGATCTCGTGCGCTGGCTCCCTTCGGCCGAGCTCGACATCCTCGGCCGCATCGACCAGCAGGTGAAGGTGCGCGGCGTGCGGGTGGAGCCTGAGGAGATCGAAGCCGTGCTGGGGACCCACCCGGAGGTCCGGGAGCTCGGCGTCGTGGTGCGGGAGGGCCGCCTCGCCGCCTTCGTGGTCCCGCGGGACGAAGCCACCTTCTCCCCGGACCCGCTGCGCGCGTTCCTGCGCGAGCGCCTCCCCGAGGCCATGGTCCCCTCCTTCTTCGTTCCGCTCCCGGCCCTGCCCTGGACCGCGAGCGGCAAGCTGGACCGCCGGGCCCTGGCGAAGATCGCGCCCGCCGCCACCCCGGAGCCCTCCGAGGCCCCGCGCACCCCCATGGAGGAGGTGCTGGCCGGGCTCTGGGCCTCGGTCCTGGGCGTCGAGCGGGTGGGGATCTCCGACAACTTCTTCGACCTGGGCGGCCATTCGCTTCTGGCCACCCAGCTCGTCTCCCGGGTGCGCGAGGCGTTCGGGGTGGAGATCCCCCTGCGCATCCTGTTCGAGGTCCCCACCGTGGCCGCCCTCGCCGCGCGGATCGCCGCCGGGGGCGAGGGCCGGGTCCTGCCGCCCGTCGTCCCGGTGCCGCGGGACGGTTTCCCCCCGCTCTCCTTCGCCCAGGAGAGGCTCTGGGTTCTGGACCAGCTGGAGCCGGGGATGGTCGCCTACAACCTGCCCACGGGCCTGCGCCTCGTGGGGCGTCTCCGGCCGGACGTCCTGGCCCGGGCCTTCTCCGCGATCTCTTGCCGCCACGAGGCCCTGCGCACCACCTTCGCGGTGTCTGGGGAGGGCGAGGCGGGCGGCGCGGCGGTGCAGGAGATCGCGCCGCCGGTCCCGGTCGGGCTCCCCCTGGCAGACTTGACAGGGCTCCCGGACGGCGCGCGCGACGGCGAGATCCGGCGCCTGGCCTTCGAGGAGGGCACCCGGCCGTTCGATCTCGTGCGCGGGCCGGTCTGGCGCACCCTCCTCGCCCGGCTGGGGGAGGACGACCACGCGCTCCTCGTCACCCTGCACCACATCGCCTCGGACGGCTGGTCCATGGGCGTGCTCGTCCGGGAGATCGTGGAGATCTACGGCGCCTTCGCGCAGGGGCTCCCGGATCCGCTGCCGGAGCTGCCGGTCCAGTACGCGGACTACGCGGTCTGGCAGCGGCGCGTGTTCGGCGGCGGAGCGCTCGAAGCCTCGCTCGCCTTCTGGCGGCGGGAGCTGGCCGGGGCGCCCGTGCTCGACCTGCCCACGGACCGGCCGCGGACCGGGTTACCGGGCGCCGCGGCCGGCACCGAATTCCTGGCGCTCTCCCGCGAGGGGACGGACGCCCTGGAGGCGCTGGGCCGGCGCCACGGCGCGACCCTGTTCATGGTGACGATGGCCGCGTTCCAGGCGCTTCTCGCGCGCCACTCCGGCCAGAGCGATCTGACCGTGGGAACGCCGGTCGCGGGACGGCTCCGCACGGAGCTCGAGCCGCTCATCGGCTTCTTCGTCAACACCCTCGTGCTCCGCGGCGATCTCGCGGGCGATCCCCGCTTCGTCGACCTGCTCTCGCGGACGCGGGCCCGGTCGCTCGCCGCCTTCGCCCACCAGCAGGTCCCCTTCGAGCAGCTCGTCGTCGAGCTCAACCCCGAGCGGAGCCTCGCCCACACGCCCCTCTTCCAGGTGATGCTGGCGCTCCAGAACGCCCCCGAGGGGAATCTGGAAGTTCCCGGCCTCTCCTTCCGCCCGCTCGAAGCCGGCAGCCCCGGCGCCAAGTTCGACTTGACCCTGACCCTGGGCGAGGGCGCGTCCGGGCTCGCCGGGGCGCTGGAGTACCGCACCGCCCTCTTCGACGCCGCCACGATCCGACGGATGCTCGGGCATCTCGCGACCCTCCTCGCGGGCGTTGCGGCGGACCCGGACACTCTCCTCTCGGACCTCCCCCTCCTCCCCGAGGCCGAGCGCCGGCAGGTGACGGCGGAGTGGAGCGGGCCTTGGGCGTCGTTCCCGGAGACGGCCTGCCTCCACGAGCTGTTCGACCGCCAGGCGTCCGGCGCGGTGGCCGTGACCTTCGAGGGGGAGAGCCTCACCTACGGCGAGCTGCGGGTCCGCGCCAACGGGGTGGCCCGGCGTCTCTCCCGGCTCGGGGTGGGGCCGGAGTCCCGCGTGGGGCTGGCCGCCGAGCGCTCGTTCGACCTGATCGTGGGCCTCCTGGGGATTCTGAAGGCCGGCGGCGCGTACGTGCCGATCGATCCGTCCTATCCCGAGGAGCGCCTGGC
>DATEIO010001063.1:0-12220 GCA_035278895.1 Thermoanaerobaculia bacterium
GGGATCTCGCGGACGGTGAAGCCGTGCGAGAGGGCGAGCACGGGGATGAAGCGGTGGAGACCGCCGTAGAGGTTGAGCTCCTTCGCCACCCGCCTCTTCATCACCTTGAAGCCGCAGGAGAGGTCGTGGAAGTCGGTCGAGGTGAGCCGCGAGACGAACCCGTGAAACAGGCGCGACTGGAGGCGGTTGAACTTGGAGTCGATCCGCGGATAACGCCGGCCGCCCACCAGGTCCGCGCCGTTTTCGAGCTCCGCCAGAGCGGCCTCGAGGCCGCCCGGCTCGACCTGGAAGTAGGAGGCCAGGGTGACGAGGATCTCGCCCCGGGCACGGTCGAACCCCAGCGTCAAAGCCGCGGACTCGCCGAACCGGCCACCCAGGAGAACGATCAGGATCTCCCGCTCCTCCTCTTCCTGGAGCCGGCGCAGCACCGGCAGAACCTCGCGCCGCAGCCGGTCGTCCACGACGAAGAGAAACTCGGCGCTCCGCCCGAGCCTCTCGAGCTCGGCCGAGAACTCCCGGTAGATCTGCTCCAAATCGCCGACCCGCTCGACCACGGGGACGATGACCGAAACTTCCGGATCGCCAACGCGCGGCCGGCTTCTTCTCATGACGGGCTGCCTCCTGCATCCAGGACGGCCAGAACGGCCTCTTTCTCTTTGAAGTCTCCGACTTTGACGACGAGCTCCGCGAAGACCCCGATCAGGATCAGGTGCGCGAAAGCGACGGTGAACAGGATGGCGATCGAAGGGAAGATCAGCGGATAACGCCCGTCCGCGGGCAGCGTGAAGTGGATGTAGACGCTGGCCACGAACGCGAGGAGCGCTCCGGCCAGAAACGGGAGCGAAAGCATTCCGAACCAGGTCGCCGGACGGGTGATGAAGCCCAGGAGCATCTTGACCGTCAGGAGGTCCAGAAAAACCTTCCAGATCCGCGAGATGCCGTACTTGCTCCGGCCGAACCGGCGGGCGCGGTGATTCACCACGACCTCCTTGCAGCGGCAGCCCGAAAGGGCCAGCATCGGTGCCAGGAAGCGGTGCATCTCCGCGTAGAGCCGCGCCTTCCTCACCACGTCCAGCCGGTACGCCTTCAGCGTGCAGCCGTTGTCGTGGATGCGGGTGCCGGTGAGCCTTCCGATCAGCCAGTTGGCCGCCATCGACGGGATGCGGCGGGAGAGCATCTTGTCCTTGCGGTCCCGCCGCCAGCCGCAGACGACATCGTAGCCCTCCTCGATGGATTCGAGCAGCAGGCCGAAGTCGTTCGGATCGTTCTGCAGGTCACCGTCGAGCGTGACGACGACGCGGCCCTGGGCCTGGTCGAAGCCGGCCTGGAGCGCGGCGGTCTGCCCGTAGTTGCGGCGGAAGCGGACGATTTTGACCCGCGGATCGCGCTCCGCGATCTCCCGCAGCCGGGCCACGGTCGCGTCGCGGCTCCCGTCGTCCACGAGGATCAGCTCGTACTCCTTGCCCAGGCGGTCGGCCGCCGCGCGGACCTCTTCGTAGAGGGCGTCCACGCTCTCCTCCTCGTTGTAGAGGGGGATGACGACCGAGAGGTCCATCTAGGGAACCCTCTTGACGATCATCGGCCCGACGAAGCGGGTGACCGGGAGGGGCAGCTTCTGCCAGACCCGGATGGCCGCGTCGTACTTGGGGTTCGCGGGGCTCACGTTGGGGAGCTCTTTGGCTTTCACCAGGTGGTATTGATAGGCGAGCGGGACCTGCTCCATGCCCCAGCGCTCCTTGAACTTGAACGCTCCCGTGCCGCGCTTGCTGCGGCCGAAGTCGAAGGTGCGGAAGCCGTGCTCCCTCCCCCACCGCATGATGGCGAGGTAGAGGAAGTCGTCCACACCCCGGGGGCGCTCGCCGCGGCGGTCGGCGCCCGCGTAGTAGGGCATCACCACGTCGCCCCAGAGGATGTTGAGCACCCCCGCGACGGGCCGTCCCTCGTGATAGACAAAAAAGAGATTGGTGTCGCCCGGGTGGCGGTCCAGGATCTCCTGCAGGAACAGGCTCGGATAGACCGGCGTTCCGTGGTGGCGCATGCTCTGGCAGAAGAGGTCGTAGAAGAGGGGGAGCTCCTCGATGCCGGTGACCCGGGTCGTGAAGTCCGCCTTGGCGACGTAGTTCATCATCTGCCGCCGCTTGCGCTCCATCTTCTTGAAGAGCGCCTCTTCGCTCTCGGTCAGATCCGCGCGGAAGGTGACGTAGAGGTCCTTGGTGACGAGCCCCGGGTCCGGCAGGGCGTTCTCGGAGCGGAGCTCCAGGTAGTCCACGCCGCGGCCGTCCGCGATCCTCTTCGCCTCGGCCAAGAGCGCGGAGGCAGCCTCCGGATCGTCCGCCACGATGCCGCCGCCGATCGCGAAGGGGATCGACACGAGGGAGTGGCCGAAGAGGAGGCTCTTCATCTCGAAGAGGGGAAGCACGCCCACGATCCGCCCTTCCTTCAAGGCGGTCAGATAGTGCGCGCGGTGGCCGAAGACCCGCTCGACGAGCCAGCGCCAGCCGAGCAGGTGGAAGAAGGTCGCGCCGGGCGTGGTCCGCACGTAGCGGTCCCACTCGGCCTCGCGGCGGGGCGACAGGCGCTCGACGCTCGCCCGAGCCGGGACCGCCTCCGGACGGCCTCCGATTTCCTGGTCCGCTTGCTTCCAAAAACTCAAGGGTTCAGCGCTCACAGCCCCAACACCTCCCGGCAGGACGTGAAGCAGTACTCGGAGAAGAGCTTCGCCAGACGGTCCTCGGTGCGGCCGAGATTCCGGTAGTGGCGGACCCGCTTGAGCAGTCCCACCGGCTGCACCGGCTGCCCCGGGTCGAGCTCCCAGGGGTGGATGTAGAGGATCGCGGGACGCCGCTCGTGACCGTTCAGGCGGCGCATCCCCCAGCGAATGAACGAGAGGGGGAAGTGGCGCAGGTAGCCGCCGCCCACGAACGGAAGGTTCATGCCCGCGAAGCGCACGGTGGAGATGGGGAACTCATGAAGGGCCGAGCCGTTCTCCCCCCGGACCGGCCGCGGGAACCGGGGGAAGTCCGGAATCCCGTAGTGATCGTGCCAGATGGGGAAGATCGAGGAGTCGTAGCGGAACCCCTCCTCCATCAGGATGTCCATGGCCCAGAAGGTCTCGCGCACGATCGAGTAGTTGGGCGCCCGGTAGCCGATGACCTCCTCGCCCGTGATGTCCTCGAGCGTCCGTTTCGAGCGGCGGATGTCCTCGCGGAACTCCTCCGGGCTCATCCGGGTCACCCGGCGGTGATCCTGCCCGTGGGTCCCCACCTCGTGTCCGGCCGCCCGGATGTCGCGCACCAGCTCCGGCCAGCGCTCGGCGACCCAGCCCAGTGTGAAAAAGGTTCCTTTCACGTCGTGACGCGCGCAGAGATCCAGGAGCCGGCGCGTGTTCCGCTCGACCCGGGGCTCGAACTTCGACCAGGTGTCTCTCGGGATCGCGTCTTCGAACGCTCCAACCTGAAAGTAGTCCTCGACGTCGACGGAAAAAGCATTCAACACGATGGCACCTCCCGGCTCGGAACGGCGGCCGTCGCCCGCCGCCGCTCCCTCGCACCGATGACCAGCTCTTCGACGCGCCGCGCGTTCTCCTCCCAGTGGTACCCCCGCTCGAAGATCCGCCTGCGCGCTGCTTCACCCAACCGGGTGCGCAGCTGCGGATCGCGTGCCAGGGTGAGAATCGCGGCGGAGAGATCCCCGGCCGCGGGTGTCGCTCCCCCGGGGCAGAGGAGCGCGGTCTCCCCGTGGGTGAGGAGCTCGCGCACGTTGTCCGAGCCGGGGGCGGCAATGGCACACCCCGCGGCCATGTACTCCAGGATCTTCATGGGGCAGGCATAGGGAGTGACGGCCGGCTGGACGGCGACGTCGAACGCCGCCAGCGCCGGCTCGATCCTCTCCCGGGGCACGGAGCCGCAGAGCACGACCCGGCGCTCGAGCTCCGGCGAGGCGGCCCGCATTTCGCGCAGCGTCGGCATGGCCGGGCCGTCCCCCGCGAGCACGAGGTGGATCCCCGCCTCGCGCCAGGCGGGCGAAGCCGCGGCTTCGAGAAGCCCTTCGAGGCCATGCCAGGCGCGGAACCAGCCCACGAAGCCGGCGACCACCGCGTCCTCCGGCACCCCGATCTCCCGGCGGAAGGCGGCGCCGTCGCCGTTTTTCCCGAATTCCGGGCGCACGCCGTTCGCCATCACCACGACCTTGCCTGCAGGAACCCCGTCCTCTTCCAGGATGCCGGCGAGCACGCGGGTGACGGCGATCGTCACGTCCGCTCCGGTGCAGAGCCGCCGCTCGATGGCACGGGTCACCCGCCGGAACACGAGACCGTCGTGCTCGGCCTTCTCGCGCGCCAGGGGGGAGTTGACCTCGAGGACGAACGGCACCCCGAAACGGCGCGCGGCGGTGAGCCCCGCGAAGGTGTTCGCGGCGTAGCGCTCGTAGACGAAGTCGGGGCGGAAGCTCCGGATGGCTTTCGTGAGCCGGCGCAAGGCGAGCGCGTTGTAGCCGAGCTCCATGGCTTCCTTCACGGCGAGCGGCATGTGGGCGGCGGCTTTCGAGGCGAGGCCGGCGAGCCCGCGGGCCTCGCGCCCGGACTCGTCCGCCCGGGCCTCGGCGCCCGCTTCGACGAGCGCCACCTCCAGGACCTCGTGGCCGCAGCTCCTGAACGCGCGCTGGATCTCCGCGATGTGGATGCCCTGCGCGTCTCCGGCGCGGGTCCGGTGGTGGTAGAGGATCCTCAACGGGCGACCTCCTGCCGGGATGCGTAGACCGGGACCTCCGTCTCAGGGCCCAGGGCCTCCCGGATCTCCTGGGCCACCTCCCGGCCCACGGCCTGCCATGTGCGGGAGGCGATGCGGGCCTCGATGCGGTCGCGGTCCCAGGCACGGGAGAGAGCGGCGTCGAGCCCCGCCACGAGGGCCGGCACTTCGCGCTCTACGAGGAGGCCTGCCTCGCGGTCCGCCAGGATCTCGGGGATGCTCCCCACGGGCGTCGCCACGACCGGCGTGCCGCAGGCGAGGGCTTCGAGCACCACGTTGGGGCAGCCCTCGTGGGCGGTCGCGAGGACGAAGACGTCGGCCGCGCTGTACCAGAGGGCGAGCTCGTGGCTCTTCCTCGGGCCGGCGAAGATCACCTGGTCCTTGAGCCCCAGCTTCTCCGCGAGCTGGGCGAGCTCCGCGCTCATGGCCCCTTCGGCGCCGTCCCCGCCCACGATGGCGAAGCGGAGGCGCGGGTAGCGGCGGCGGAGCTTCGCAACGGCCTCCATCACCAGATGGAAACCTTTTCTCGGCGCGAGCGTGCCGACCGACACGAGGAGCGGCCCGTACTTGCCAAGCCCCAGCAGGCGCCGGGCCTCAATGCGGTCGATCGGGTGGAAGACTTGCGGGTCGATGCCGTTGCCGATCACCCGCACCTTCTCGGCCGGAACGAATTCCGCGGCCGACTGCCGCAGCGACTCGGAGACGGCGATCACGCGCGCGGCCCGGCGCAGGGCAAACCGGAGTTGCGGGCGGCGCAGGCGGAAGCGGGTGAGGAGCGGGAGCGTGCCCCGCTCGGTCAACACCACGGGAATGCCCAGGAGCTTTCCGGCGAGCACCGCCGCGAAGCCTTCCGGGTAGGTGAAATGGGCGTCGATCACGTCGAACCGGTGCTCCCGGTGGAGGCGCCTCAGGAGCGGGAACGTCCAGAGGAAGAGGAGGAGCCCGTCCAGGCACTTGAAGATGCCCGGAAAGGAGAGGAAGCGCGGATGAAAAACCTTGACGCCGTCCTGTGATTCTTCCGCAGGCACCACGGGCCGGAATCCCGGGCGCAGGCCGGAGATGAACGGGAACCACGGAGTGGGGGCCACCACCCGGACTTCGACCTCTTTCGGAAGGCCGCGCATCCGCTCGCGCACGAAGACCCCATGGTGCGGCTGGGCCGCATTGGGGAACACGGTCGAGAACAGGAGCACCTTTTCAGAGCCCGACCGCATGCGGCACCTCCATTTCGGGGGTCTGGCGCGCCACTTCGCGCCAGAACACTTCGAGCATGAGAAGCGTCCAGATCGCCCAGCCGGCCTCCAGCCGCCGCTCCTGGTGATCGGCCAGGAGGCGCTCCACCTCCCGCGTCGTAAAGAGGGTGCGGCCGAGGGCGTCCGGCGCCAGCAGCAGATCGTGGGAGAGATCCCGGAGATCCTCCCGAAGCCAGCGGGAGACGGGCGGCGCGAAGCCCCGCTTGGGGCGCGCCAGGATCTCCGCGGGGAGCCTGCGGGCGGCGAGCGTGCGCAGCAGGACCTTGGTCTTGCCGCCGTCCAGCTTGAGCCGCGAGGGCACGCGGGCGGCGAATTCCACCACCCGGTGGTCGAGCATCGGGCAGCGGACCTCCAGGGCGTGGGCCATGCTCATGCGGTCCACCTTGACCAGGCCGTCGTCCGCGAGCCAGGTCTTGAAATCGAGATAGAGCGCGCGGGCGAGGGGGTCCCCCTGCGGAGCGCGGGCGAGGTGCGGCTCGATCGCGGAAAAGGGATCGAAACGCTTCCTCCGCTCCCTCAACCCCTCGCCCCACAGCCGCTCCTGGAGATGGCCCGGGATCAGGCAGCGGTCCGCGAAGTACGAACGGTCGGCGTCCACGGAAAGGTTTCCGAAAAGGCCGGCGAGCCGCAGGGCCCGGGGCAGGCGCGGCGAGCGCGGCCAGCGCCGGGCGAGGCCGGGGAAGAGGCCGCGGCGGACTGCTCCCGGCACCAGGCCGCGCAGCCGCACCTCCAGGAGGTGCATGCCGTAGCGGTTGCCGTAGCCGGCGAAGAGCTCATCGCCGCCGTCGCCCGAGAGCGCCACCGTCACCCGGCGGCGGGTCTCGCGCGAGACGTACCAGGTGGGGACCGCCGACGGGTCGGCGAAGGGCTCGTCCAGGTGCCAGGCGATCCGCGGCAAAACGTCTTCCAGGTCCGGGCGGACCTCGGTCGCCACGTGGTCGGTGCCCAACGCGCGGGCGACCGCTGCGGCGTCCTCCCGCTCGTCCGAGAGCCGGTCGTCGAAGCCCACCGTATGGGTGCGCACGCCTTCACCCATGAGCGAGACGATCGTCCCGGAGTCCAGGCCGCCGGAGAGGAACGCTCCCAGGGGCACGTCGCTTTCGAGACGCGCCGTGACCGCATCGGCGAGCAGGTTCTCGAGCTCGGCCGCCCAGTCTTCATCTCTTCGGGATTCGTCGGGCTCGAACTCCACGTCCCAGTAGCGCTCGACCCTCACCCCGCGGCCGTCGCACACCGCGAGGTGGCCGGCCGGCAGCTTCGTCGCCCCGTGGAAGATGGTCCACGGAGCCGGGACGTAGCCCAGCGAAAGGTAGAGGTCCAGGGCCTCGGGATCGATCTCCGGCTCGATCAGGCCGGCCGCGAGAAACGACTTGAGCTCCGACGCGAAGGCGATCTGCCGGCCATCGTCCGCGAGAAAGAGCGGCTTCTTGCCGACCCGGTCGCGGGCGAGGAGAAGCCGCCGCTGGCGGAAGTCGGCGACCGCCAGAGCGAACATGCCGGCGAGCTTTTCGATGCACCCCGGCCCCAGCTCCTCGTAGAGGTGGACGGCGACCTCGCTGTCCGAGCGGGTGGCGAAGCGGTGGCCGCGGGCTTCGAGCTCCCGGCGCAGCTCCCGGTGGTTGTAGATCTCGCCGTTGCAGATCACGGCGGCCGAGCGGTCCTCGTTGAAGATCGGCTGGTGGCCGCCCGCGAGATCGATGATCGACAGGCGGGTGTGTCCGAGCCCGAAGGGGCCGGCGAGATGGAGCCCCTGGTCGTCCGGCCCGCGGTGGGCGAGCGGAGCGACCATGCGCGCCAGATCCTCGCGGCGGGCGAGCCCCGCGTCGGAGTAGAGGAAGAGACCCGCGATGCCGCACATGGTCAGGCCCCCTTCATCCAGGTTGCGGAGCTCGGGGTGGGGAGAGGCCGGGGCCGCTTCCACCAGGGCGCCTCGGGAGCGGCGGCGGCCACCACGGCCGGCTCTTCTTCTTCCGTGACGCTGGCCGTCTGGGCGATCACCTCGAGGGCGGTGGCGGCGGCGACCAGCTCGTAGATCAGCTCGCTGTAGGCGGTGTTCAGGAACATGCTGCCCGCGAGATAGGCGAGGATCGAGATCTGGATCATGCGGGCGTAGGTCTCCATCCATACCGCGGTGGTCTTCTCCGCGCGCAGGGTCTGCAGCTTCCAGAGGGTGACGCCCAGGGTGGTCAGGAACAGGAGGAGCGCCGGCCATCCGCACTCGGACAGGAACTGCAGGAGGACGTTGTGCGACACCCGGAAGCGCCCCGGCTCCGGCGAGTACTGCGAATGCACCACCTGCAGGTTGTTCGGGCCGACGCCCGTCAAGGGGTAGTCGAGGAACACCCGCCAGGAGGTCTGCCAGGCGTGCAGGCGCCCCTGGGCCGAGCCGTCCTCCTCGTAGTCGGAGATGGACGAGGCCCGGTCCGCGTACTGCTGCGTGAACGAGTCCGAGGTGAAGAGCAGGAAGCCCGCGAGCCCCACGGCGAGCACGCCGCCGACCAGGAGCCGCTGCCGCGAGCGCCAGATCAGGAGAGGGGCGATCAGGCAGAGGGTCAGGAGGCCGCCGCGTGAGAAGGTGAAGAGGATGGTGAGGACCGAAAGCCCCGCCATCGCCCAGGCCGCGGCTTTGAGGATCCTCTCCTTTTCCACCACCGCGATGCCCACGAGGAGCGGGAGGACCATGTTCAGGTGGAGGGCGAAGGCGTTGTTGTCCGACATGAAGCCGCCGGGGCCGTCGTGATAGCGGATGCCGCCCCGCATGAGCCCGTAGAGCCCCCGTTTCGCCCCGAGAAGGCCGATCGAGAAGGCGATGACCATCATCAGGATTCGGAAGCGCTTGCGGTCCCGGACGAGGCCGGTCGTGAGCACCGCGATCAGCATGGCCTTCCAGTAGTGGCCGTAGACGTACTCGGCGATGTCCGGAAGCAGCGCGTTCACGTAGGAGATGCTGATCCAGCCGGCCAGGAGAGCCAGGAGGATCGTCTGCGCCTTGAGCGTCAGCACGCGCTCGCGCCCCAGGGTGAGGAGGATCCCCACGACCATGGCGATCGCCACCCACTGCGACAGCGGCACGGCCCGGGCGTCCCCCCAGCCCATGTCCTGCGGCCGCATGTAGGCGAGCCAGCAGTAGACGAGCAGCCCGAAATAGGGGCGCAGGAGGATGACCGGAAGCGATCCGTAGACGATCGCGAGGACGAGCAGGTCACGCACTGCGCGCCCCCCCGGCGAGCGGCTCGGGCAACGTCCCCTCCTCCGGGAGAGCCGGCTCGGAGGCGGGCCCCGCGGGTTTCGCCACGCCGGCGATCAGCTCTTCGAAACGCTCCAGGTTGGGCGTCCAGCGGTAGGCGGCGGCGAGCCGCTGGTAGGCGCATTCGGCGAGCCGGTCCCGCGCTTCGGGATCTTCGAGAAGCGAGGCGATGGCCTCCACCATCTCCTGCTCCGTGCTCGCCGCCAGAAGGTCCCGGCCGTGGCGGAAGCCGCCCTCGGAGACTCCTGCGTGCACCCGGTCGCTACAGACGACCGGGAGGTGCGAGGCCATGGCCTCCAGGACCTTGTTCTGCACGCCCTGGGCGATGCGCAGAGGGGCGACGAACACCCAGGCGCGGGCGAGGAACGGGCGCACGTCCCCCACCGCTCCGGTCACCTGCACGCCCGGCAGGTCGCTTAAGATCCGCACGGAGGGCGCCGGCGAGCGGCCCACGACCAGGAGCTCGAGCTCCGGGAAGCGCTCGCGCAGGCGCGGGAAGACCTGGCGCGCGAAGTGGATGACCCCGTCGACGTTCGCGAAGTAGTCCATCTGCCCGGTGAAGACCAGGGTCGGCTTGGCGGCCTTGGGAAGGTCCAGAGGCTTGAAGAATTCGAGGTCCACCCCGTTGACGACCGTCGCGACCCGCGTCCCGGGGGCGAAGGATTCGAGCAGCCGCGCCTCGCGGGCGGTGGCCAGGGAGACGCAGTCGAGCCGCCGGGCGAGCTCCGCCTCATAGGCGCGCAGGCGCTTCGCCTCCAGGGCATAGACCGGCCGCAGGGGGAGCGGTGCGAAGCGTGCGTACTGCTCCCACTTGGCGGAGTCGACGTCCACCATGTCCATCACCTGGGGCAGGTCCGGCAGGAGCTCCAGGTACTGCCCCATGGAAGAGCTGTACGCCACGGCCACGTCGTAGCGCTCCTGGGCGGCCAGCTCGCGCACGCGCTGGGCGAGCTCCTTCGACTCGAAAAACGAGAGCGTGAACGGCCGCGGCCGCGTGGCGGCCAGAGCGGCCCGCACGTAGCCCGCGGTGCGCCGGATCGGGAAGACCTCGACCCGCTCGCAGAGGGCTTCGAGCGGCGCGAGATCAGGCACCGGGCCGTCGGCCAGGGTGAGGAGGTGGACCCGGTTCCGCCGGGCGAGGGCCCGGATCTCGTGGAAGGCGCGGATCTTCTCCCCTTTGTCCGGCGGGTAGGGAACCCGGTGGCAGAGGAAGAGGATGCGCATCCCCGGACGCAGGCGGGGCGCGTGCCGGAGGAGGTCCACGGGAGGCTTCGGAGAGCTCGGCGGAATCGCCTGTTTCATCGGGCACCTCTTCCCAGGAGCACGATCCTGGCCGTCGAGAGCAGGATCGAGATGTCCAGCAGCACGGACATGTTCTTGATGTAGTAGAGGTCGAACTTGAGCTTCTCGATCGACTCCTCGAAGGTCGACGCGTACGGCGCCTTGATCTGCGCCCAGCCCGTGAGCCCGGGGCGGACCACCAGGCGCTGCTCGTAGAACGGGGACTGCTCGATCAGCTGGTCGACGAACATCCGCCGCTCGGGGCGGGGCCCCACGAGGCTCATGTCCCCGGCGAGCACGTTCCAGAGCTGCGGCAGCTCGTCCAGCCGGGTCTTGCGGATGAACCGCCCCACCCGGGTGACTCTGGGATCGCCCGTGACCGCCCATCTGGCCCCGTCCGCCTCGGCGTCGGTGCGCATCGAGCGGAACTTCCAGAGCGTGAACTCGCGGCCGCCGCGCCCCACGCGGTCCTGCCGAAAGAAGATCGGGCCCGGCGAGTCCAGGCGTACGGCGATCGCCACCAGCACCATCAGGGGGAGCGCGAAAACCAGGCCGACGGTCGCGGCGGCGATGTCCAGCAGGCGCTTGGCGAAGAGCGTTCCCCGCGAAACCACGAAGCCGTCAGAAAAGATCAGCCAGGACTTCCTCAAGCCCTCGACCATGATCTTGCCGGTGAGCTGCTCGTAGTAGCTCGACGCCTCCTGCACGCGGATGCCCGAGGTCTTGCACTCGAGGAGCGAGTCCATGCTCAGGCGGCCCCGGTAGTCCATGGAGGCGACCACCACCCGCGAGACGCCGTTGGCGACCGCGAGCTCCCGGCACTGGCGGGTGGTTCCGATCACCCGCGGGTTCAGGACGGAGACCCCCTGGAGCTTGGGGTCGTCGTCCAGAAAGCCCACCACGCGGTAGCCCAGGTGCTTGCGCGCCAGGGTCTCTTTCGCCACGTCGATCGCCTTCTCGTCAGTCCCCACGATCAGGATCCGCTCGGCGAACCCCTCGGCCCGAAGGATCAGGCGCAGCAGGAGCCGCCAGGCGAGGACGCCCAGCGAAGAGAAGACGAGGGCGATCGCGAAGACGCCCCGGCCGGTCACGATCTTCGGAAACAGGAAGTAGAGGGCCCACAGCGCCACGGCCGCGACCGACAGCGCGCGCAGAAGCCGGATGGTGAGCTGGCGCGGCGACAGCCGCTCGCCGAAGTCGTAGAGGCCGTTGGCGTAGAGGGCCAGGAGACCGACCGTCATGAAGACGGCGCTCTCCCAGAGAATGACCGAGAGGCGCGGCGGCGCCCCCGGCCCGAGCCCGAGCCGGAGGTGGGTCGCGAGCGGGACCGCCAGAGAGAGCACCAGCCCCTCGACCAGCAGCGAGAGGACCGCGGGCACCGCCCAGTAGCGACTGAAGATCCGGATCATCCGCCCGTTTCCTCAGTAGTACCCGCGGTATCCCCGGTCGGAGATCCGGGCGCCGTTCAAGATCGCTCCCAGGAGCTTCTCAGGCCCCAGGGCGCCCAGGGCTTTCTCGATGTCCTTCTTCTTGCTCTGCCCGGCGCGGACGACCAGCACGACCCCGTCGGACCGGGCGGCGAGCGAGCGGGCGCTCGCCAGGAGCGTGAGCGGCGGCGAGTCGATCACCACGATCTCGTAGGCGGCGCGCGCCTCGGTCAGCACCTCGGACATCCGGCGGCCCGACATCAGGTC
>DATEIO010001064.1:0-9679 GCA_035278895.1 Thermoanaerobaculia bacterium
GCGAGGAGCCTCTTCATCTCTTCCTCGCCGGTCTCGAGCTCGGCGCGCAGCGAGGAGATCTGTGCCTCCAGAGCCAGGCGCCGGTGCTCGAGCTTGCGCTGCATGGACGCGAGCTCCTCGCTGCGCGCCAGGGTCTCGGCCCGGTCCCGCATCTCCTGAGCCAGCCGGGCCGAGCCGGTCAGCATCCCCTGGGGGCCCAGGTACACGTCCAGGAGCTGGACGCCCCCGTCGGTCATCACGAACTCGCGGATCTGGTTGGAGTGGCTCATCCCCCGCGACTTCAAGACGTACAGGCCGCGGTTGCGCTCGCCGTTGGACTCCAGGTTGCGCAGCAGGATCCAGGCGTCCATCAACGAGGAGACCCCCAGGTTGGTCTCGTCCGGAGAGTCGGCGCTGGAGGTCAGGACGGTGAACAGAGCCGTGATCTGCCGCGACTTCAGGAAGTCCACCAAGCGCAGCAGCGTCGTCGTGACCTCGTGGACCGATCCGACGTTGATGAGGTTCGACAGAGGATCGACGATCACGACGGTCGGCTCAAGCTCCTGCACCAGCCGGTAGATCGTGACCAGGTGCATCTCGAGGCCAAACAGCGTAGGACGGCTGGAGTGGAAGTGGAGCAGGCCGCTGTCGATCCACCGCCCGAGGTCGAGCCCGATCGAGCGCATGTTGCGGACGATCTGACCGGGGGACTCTTCCATGGACAGGTACACACAGCGTTCGCCCCGGGCGCAGGTCGCGTCGGCCAGATGCGCGGCGATGCTGCTCTTGCCGGTTCCGGCCGTCCCCGACAGCAGGATGCTGCTGCCCCGGAAAAAGCCTTTGCCGCCGAGCATCGTGTCCAGCCGCTCGATGCCGGAAGAGATCCGCTCCGTGGAGGCGGCGTGCCGGAGGTGGAGCGAGGTCACGGGCAGCACCTCGAGCCCCCTCTCGTCGATGACGAATGGATATTCGTTGGTGCCGTGGGAGGAGCCGCGGTACTTGATGATGCGCAGGCGGCGGGTCGAGACCTGGTCGTTCACCCGGTGATCGAGGAAGATCACGCAGTCCGAGACATACTCCTCCAGGCCCTGGCGGGTGAGCGTGCCCTCCCCCTTCTCGCCGGTGATCACGACCGTAACGCCCTTGTCTTTGAGCCAGCGGAACAGCCGCCGCAGCTCGGCGCGCAGGATGGCCTGGTTGGACAGGCCGGAAAAGAGCGACTCGATGGTGTCGAGCACCACCCGCTTGGCGCCGATCGACCGGATCGCGAAGTCCAGGCGCACGAACAGCCCTTCGAGGTCGTACTCGCCCGTCTCCTCGATCTCGCTCCGCTCGACGACGACGGTGTCCATGGCGATCCGCCGGCGCTCGATCAGGTCCGTGAGGTCGAAGCCCAGGGAGGCGACGTTCTTCGTCAGCTCGTCGACGTTTTCCTCGAAGCTCATGAACACGCCCGGCTCGTCGAACTGGACCGCCCCGTTCACCAGGAACTGCATGGCAAAGAGGGTCTTGCCGCACCCGGGCCCGCCGCACACGAGGCTCGGCCGGCCGGCCGGCAAACCGCCACCGGTGATCTCGTCGAACCCCGTAATGCCGGTCGGAGACTTCTGGATGCCCTCGAGCCGGGCAGCGACTGTCTCGGTGGGTTGCACGCTATACCGTCCCCCTGTGAAGTCAACATCTTGAAGCGTACCGCGGAATCATACCAGGGATGCCCCTTCAGCGCCCGATGTCCTCGTTCCACAGCTCCGGGTGCTCCCGGATAAACCGCTCCATCATCTCCACGCATTCCGCGTCGTCCAGCACCCGAACCTCCACGCCCCGGCTGCGCAGCAGCTCCTCCTCCCCCAGGAACGTGCGGTTCTCGCCGATGACGACGCGCGGAATCCCGTAGAGCAGGATCGCCCCGGTGCACATGGCGCAGGGGGAGAGCGTCGTGTAGATCGTGCACTCCCGGTACACCGAAGCCGGCTGGCGCCCCGCCCGCTCCAGGGCGTCCATCTCCCCGTGCAGCACCACGCTCCCCTGCTGCACCCGCCGGTTGTGCCCGCGGCCCAGAATCACGTCCCCGTGCACCAGGACCGATCCGATAGGAATGCCGCCCTCCTTGAGGCCCTTCCGGGCCTCCTCGATCGCGGCGCGCATGTGCTGATCCATGGCCTCACCTCCTGGGAGCTTCGTTGGTAGGAGGATCCTACCTTGGGGAGGCACAAGTCGATGATGAAAGGCCCGAAGGGCCGAAAGCATAAGCCTGGGGCGTCAGCCCCAGGAAAACGGAGCCCAGCTCCATTCAAGCCCTGAAAGGGCGGCAGCAGACCTGCGATCTCAGGGGTCTGCTTTCGGCCCTTCGGGGCTTTTGAATCTTCGGGGATCTCTTTTCCTGGGGCTGACGCCCCAGGCTTTATGCTGCCGGCCCTTCGGGCCTTGAACACGTTCTCGGGTGATCCTACCCCCCCAACCGCCGCGCCACCGCCCGCAGATCCTCGATCAACTGCTCCCGCGCCGCCTGCCGCGCCAGCTCGTCCGGCATCCTGAGAATCGCCGAGGGGTGAAGCGTCGCCGTGAGCCAGGGGGCCCAGGGGGTTTCGAAGAATTTTCCCCGTTCCACGGTGATCTTGAACTTGGGGCCCAGGAGCGTCTGGGCGGCGGTGGCTCCGAGGCAGACAATGCCCTGCGGCTTGACCAAGGCGAGCTCGGTTTCGAGCCAGGGGCGGCAGGCGCGAACCTCGCCCAGGGTGGGCTTGGCGTGGATGCGCCGCTTGCCCCGCGGCTCCCATTTGAAATGTTTGACGGCGTTGGTGACGTAGACCTCTTCTCTCGGGATGCCCGCTTCCGCGAGGCATTCGTCCAACACCCGGCCGGCCGGGCCTACGAAAGGTTTTCCGGCCAGGTCTTCCTGGTCTCCGGGCTGCTCGCCGATGAAGAAAGCGGAGGCGTGCCGGGCCCCGTCCCCCAGCACGGCCTGCGTGGCGTTCTTGTAGAGATCGCACGCCCTGCACCCCTGGGCCGCTTCCTCGAGGCTCGCGAGCGTCGGATGGGCGGGGATGAATTCCTGGGCCGGGGGGTGGAGCGCCGCTTTCGCCATCTCTCTCCTTTTCCGTCAGGCCTTGGCCCTCAGCATGAGGTCCACCCGGCGGTTCTGCTGCTTTCCGGATTCGGTGTCGTTGCTCGCCACGGGATAGCCCTCGCCCATGCCCACGGCGGACATGCGGTCCGGATCGACTCCCCGCGAGGCGAGATAACCGCGGACGGAATCGGCCCGCCGCTCGGAGAGCCCCTGGTTGTGCTCCTCGCTCCCCGTCGAGTCGGTATGGCCCTGGATCACCACCGCGGTCTTCGGATACTCGCCGAGCACGGAGGCCACGTCCTCCAGGGTCGCCCGGCCGTCCGAGTCGAGGGACGAGGAGTCCACGCCGAAGAGGACGTCGGAATCGAAATGGACGAGGAGCGTCCGCTCGTCCACCCGCTCGACCGTGGTGCCCGGAATGCGGGCGATCTTCTCTTCCTGGGCGTCCATGTACGCGCCCACGCCGGCCCCGACGGCGCCGCCGATGGCCGCGCCGGCGAGGATCTCGTCCGCTTCGCGCTTGCCGGCGAGAACGGCGCCTACGGCTCCGGCCGCCGCGCCCGCGGCTCCGCCCTTCCAGGTCTTGTCCCGGCGGGTCTGGTAGGGCTGGCGCTGCGTCGAGGCGCAACCCACGAGCAGCGAGAGCGTCAAAAGGGACATGGTGAGAGCACCAGAAGCTTTCTTGTAACGGAAGTCGAACATCGTCGTCTCCTTTCAAGTCGTCCCGAGGCGGGCCTTATTCCCAGCTTCGGAGACCTCGGGGGCATTGGCCCGGGAAGGGCCAAGTTCAAGAGGTGTGCCACGGCCCGCCCAGCGAAGACCCGCCCGCCCCGGCCCTCACCTCCCCGGCCCTCCTCTCCCAGCCCCCTCCCTCCCCGCCGGGAGAGGAGGGAGCTGTTTTCTTCTTTATCAAGGCTCCCTCTCCCGGAAGGACGGGAGGGGGCTGGGAGAGGGTTGGGGTGAGGGCCGGGCGGGGGAGGCTGAATCAGCGCAACGGGCCCGAGTTGCCCTTCAGCAGAATGTCCACCCGCCGGTTCTGCCGCCGGCCCCAGTCGCTGCCGTTGCTCGCCACGGGCGAGCCCTCTCCGTAGCCGAAGGCGGACATGCGGTCCGGATCCACGCCGCGGCTGGCCAGGTACGACTCGACGGACCGGGCACGCCGCTCGGAGAGGTATTGGTTGGTCTCTTCGTCTCCCACCGAATCGGTGTGGCCCTGGACCACGATCGCGGTCTTCCGGTACTCGTTGATCACGCCGGCCACCTCGTCGAGCGTGGCGCGGCCGTCCGAATCGATCGCGGAGGAGCCGCTGCCAAAGAGCACGTCCGAGTCGAAGTGGACGAGGAGGGTGTCCTCGCCCGCCCGCTCGACGGTGGTGCCGGGGATGCGGGCGAGCCGCTCCTGCTGCCGGTCCATATAGGCGCCGATCGCGCCGCCCACGACACCGCCGATGGCCGCGCCGGCCAGGATCTCGTCCGCCTCGCGCTTGCCCTTGAGCAAGGCACCCGCCGCACCGACCGCTGCGCCGATGCCGGCGCCCTTCCACATCCGGTCTCTTTTCGTAACGCGCTCCTGGCGCTGGGCCTCGGCCGCCACGGAGACCGTGAGCAGCGAAGCCAACACGAAGAGGGCGATGAATGCGCGCTGTATACCGATCTTGAACATCTCCATCTCCTTTTCGCCGTCCCGGCATTCCCGATCGCCGGTCCGGCGACAACCCTATAGATCAAGGGCTATGCCATACGATGGAGAGAGATGTCCAAAAGGCTGTAAATCCTTTGTTTGGAAGATTCTTTGCAAAGGATCAGGAGCGCGGGGAGAGGCCCCACGGCGCCTGAAAACGTCCTCTCCCGTGGACACCTCCGAGGCCGGCCGAGGTCCGGGCGGGAGAGGTACAATGGTGCCGGGAGGTGCGGGTTGTTCTTCGGCAGATCCATCGAGCTGTTCAAGGTCTTCGGCTTCCCCATCCGGCTCGACCCGTCCTGGTTCATCGTGGCGCTCCTGCTCACGTGGACGTTCGCCACGAGCCTCTTCCCGCCGCAGGTGCCCGGTCTTCCGCGCGCGGTCTACTGGGGGATGGGCCTGGCCGGCGCGCTCGGCCTCTTCATCTCCGTCGTCCTCCACGAGCTCTCCCACTCCCTGGTGGCCCGGCGGTTCGGGCTTACGATCCGGGGAATCACGCTGTTCATCTTCGGCGGAGTGGCGGAGATGACGAGTGAGCCGCCCTCCCCCAAGGCCGAGTTCTGGATCGCCGCCGCGGGCCCGGCCGCGAGCCTCGGGATCGCCGCGGCCGTCCTGGGCGTGAACCTGATCGGCGCTCTCCTCGGCGCGCCCCGCGCAGCCACGGCGGTGCTCGGCTATCTCGCCTACGCAAACGGGATGCTCGCCCTGTTCAACCTCATTCCGGCCTTCCCGCTGGACGGCGGGCGCATCCTGCGCTCGATCCTCTGGGGGTGGAAAGGGAGCCTTCGGTACGCGACCCGCATCACGTCGCGCATCGGCGGCTGGTTCGGCCTGGCGCTCATCGGGCTGGGCGTGGCCGTCACGGTGTTCGTCCCCGGCGGGTTCGTCTCCGGCTTCTGGCTCTTCCTGATCGGCCTCTTCGTGAGGAACGCCGCCCAGATGTCGTATCAGCAGCTCCTCCTGCGCCGCGCCTTCCAGGGAGAGCCGGTCTCGCGCTTCATGCACGTCAATCCGGTGACGGTGCCGCGCCAGGTCCCGATCTCGGAGGTGGTGCAGGACTACGTCTACCGCTACCACTTCAAGATGTTCCCGGTGGTGGACGACGCCGGCCGGCTCGTGGGCTGCGTGACCACCCGGCAGATCAAGGATCTCCCCCACGAAGAGTGGGACCGCCAGACCGCGGGCGCTTTGGCGCTCCAATGCGGGCCGGAAAACACCGTGCAGGCCGACACGGACGCTCTCCAGGCCCTCTCCGCCATGAGCCGCACCGGCGCCTCCCGCCTGATGGTGGTGGACGGCGACCGGCTGCTGGGGATTCTGGCGCTGAAGGACCTCCTCCGCTTCCTCTCGCTCAAGGTGGAATTGGAGGAAGCCAAGTAGGCTAGAACCGGAACACCCGCCGCTTCATCTTCGGGGGCGGCCCCGCGTCTCCGTATTTCTCCTTCTTGAGCCGCGTGATCTCCTTGCCGATCTCCGAGTTGACCTCGCCCCCCATCAGGATCGCGAAGGCCGTGAAGTAGAACCAGACGAGGAGGAGGATCACGGCGCCGAGCGAGCCGTAGGCCGTGGAGAAGGAGTGGAAGTATTCGAGGTAGATCCGCAGCCCGAACGAGGCCAGGAGCCAGAGGAACACGCCGGTGACCGCGCCGGGCGTGAACCACGGCCGCTCCGGGCTTTCCCCGAGGTTCGGGGCGTAGTTGTAGACCATCTCGAAGGAGATCACGGCGAAGACCAGCATCAACGGCCACTGCACGAGCCGCCAGAGGATCGCGAGGAGGTCCAGGCCCAGCCGCTCGTCGAGCGTGCGGGCGATCGCTCCGCCGTAGAAGATCACGGCGAGGGCGGCGGTGATGAACACCGCGAACACGAGGGTGAGGATCACGGCGATCACCCGCCGCCGGTACCATCGCCGCGTCTCTTTCAAGCCGCAGGCGATGTTCAGCGTCCGCCCGGTGGCGATCATGCCGTTCGAGGCCACCCAGATGGCGGTGGCGAGCGAGAGCCAGAGCTTGGCACCCGTCCGCCCCATGGTGATCTCGTGGAGGGTGTTCACCAGGAGGTCTGCCACGTCGCTGCTGGGGGCGATCCGCCGGAAGTAGACCATGAGGTCGAGCTGCAGCCCCGGGTTCGCCTCGGCGATGTAGCCGAAGAGGGTGGTGAGGAACACGAGGAGGGGGAAGATCGAGAACAGGAAGAAATAGGCCAGCTCCGCGCACCGCCCGAGGAGCTCGTCTTCCCAGATCTGCCGCCAGAGCCGCCACCCCAGCTCCTTCCAGGTCAGTCCGCCGCGGCTCCAGAGTGAGGTCATGGGGGTAAGGATATCCCGAGCCACTCCACCGCCCGGGCCCTCACCTCCCCGGCCCTCCTCTCCCAGCCCCCTCCCTCCCGCCGGGAGAGGAGGGAGCTTGCAAGACGCCCCTGCAAAGGCTCCCTCTCCCGGTCGGCGGGAGGGGGCTGGGAGAGGGTTGGGGTGAGGGCCCGGCGGCGAAGCTGCCAGGGGCAACCAGGGACCAAACTCCCCATGTTAGAGTCCGCGGAGACCACCATCCGCGTGGCACCGTGACAGGGAGGGACAACTTGGACCGCAAGAAGGCCGAGGAGCGGATCGCGAAGCTGCGCACCGAGATCCGCCACCACGACTATCTCTACTACGTCAAGGATGCACCCGAGGTCTCGGACGAGCAGTACGACAAGCTCTACCGGGAGCTCGTGGCGCTCGAAGAGGAGCATCCGGATCTCGTCAGCTCCGACTCCCCCACCCAGCGCGTGGCCGGCGCGCCGGTCGACAGCTTCCCCACGATCGAGCACGCGGCCCCCATGCTGTCGCTCGAATCGGACCAGTCCGAGGCGTCTCTGCGCCGCTTCGACGAGCGCCTGCGAAAGGGCCTCGGCGCGGATTTCCCCGTGGAGTACGTGCTCGAGCCCAAGCTCGACGGCCTTTCGGTCGAGCTCGTGTATCGCGACGGCGTCCTCGTCCAGGCCTCGACGCGGGGAGACGGCCGCAAGGGCGAGGGGATCACGGAGAACGTGCGCACCATCGCGAACGTGCCTCTGCGACTGCGGGAGAAGGACCACCAGGTGCCCCCGTTCCTCGCCGTGCGCGGCGAGGTGATCATGCACTCGGAGGATTTCGAGAAGCTCAACGAAACCCTGCTCGCCGAAGGCAAGGAGCCGTTCGCCAATCCGCGCAATGCCTCGGCCGGAGCCGTGCGCCAGCTCGATCCCCGCATCACCGCGTCGCGCCCGCTCTATCTCTACGCCTACGACATCCTCGCCTCCGAGGGCGTCGAGGTCGAGACGCAGTGGGACGTGCTCCAGAGCCTCCGCGCCTGGGGGCTCACCGTCAACGAGCGGTCGCAGAAGGGGAAGACGGTCGACGACATCCTCGCCTTCCACGGCGGGCTCGAAGCGGAGCGGGACGATCTCGACTACGAGATCGACGGCATCGTCATCAAGCTGAACGATCTGGATGCCCGGGAGACCCTGGGCTGGACCTCGCGCCACCCGCGCTGGGCCTTCGCCTTCAAGTTCCCGCCGCGGAAAGAAATCACGCGCATCCTCTCGATCGTCTCCTCGGTCGGCCGGAGCGGCGTCGTCACCCCGGTCGCCATGATGCTCCCGGTCGAGATCGGCGGCGTAACGGTCGCCCGGGCCACCCTCCACAACCGCGAGGAGGTGGCGCGCAAGGACGTGCGCGAGGGCGACCGCGTGCGCGTGCAGCGGGCGGGCGACGTCATCCCCCAGGTGATCGAAAGGATCGAGGAGCCCGACCGCGAGCGCGGCCCCGAGTGGCGGATGCCCGAGCGCTGCCCCTCCTGCGGCACGAAGCTCGTGGAGCGCGGCCCGTTCACCCTCTGCCCCAACGGCTTCGAGTGCCCGGCCCAGCTCGCCGGGCGGATCGTCCACCTGGCCTCGCGGGACGCCCTGGATATCGAGGGGCTGGGCGACGAGAGTGCCAAGCTCTTCGTGGCCGAGGGGCTCGTGCGCCAGCTCCCGGACCTCTTCGAGATCCAACCCGAGCAGCTCATGAAGCTCGAGGGCTTCGCCCAGAAATCCGCCAACAAGCTCGTGGCCGCCTTGGAAAAGGCCTCCCACGCCGAGCTCCCCCGCTTCCTCCACGGCCTGGGGATTCCCGAGGTCGGAGTCGCCGTGGCCCGCGACCTCTCCCGCCACTTCGGGACCTTCGAACGGCTGCGCAACGCGGACGAGGCCGCGCTCCAGGAGGTGCCCGGCGTGGGCCCCCGCATGGCCGAAGCGATCACCACGTTCTTCCGGGACCCGAAGAGCGCGAAGATCCTGGACGAGCTGCTCGCGAAGATGCACCTCCAGGAGACGGAGCCATCCACCCAGGCCCCGGGGTCCGTACAACCGTTGTCGGGACAGAAGTGGGTCTTCACCGGAGGATTGACCGCCCTGTCCCGCCGCGACGCCCAGGCCCTGGTCGAGCGCCTGGGCGCGCGAGCCACCGGCTCCGTCTCCAAGGCGACCGACGTCGTGGTGGTCGGCGAAGACGCCGGCTCCAAGGCGGAGGACGCGAAAAAGCTCGGAGTGAAGACCATGGACGAGGCCGAGTTCCTGGCCTTCCTCAAGGGGAATGGGATCGAGGTCTGACCCGTTGTCCCCGAGGGGGCCGGACGAAGCGCCCCGGCTCGACCAGGAAAGGAAAACGAAGTGAAAACCAGATCCCTGCTGATCCCGTTCGCGCTCGCCGCCGCCCTGGCCGCCGCGTACAACGTTACCGCCGCCGAACGGAAAGGAGCCAAGCCCGTGGAAGCCGCCGAGAAGGTCGGGAAGATCGAGAAGTCGGACGCAGAGTGGAAGAAGATCCTCACCCCCGAGCAGTACCGCGTCCTGCGCGAGGAGGGCACGGAGCGGGCGTGGACGTCCCCGCTCAACAAGAACCACGAGAAGGGCGTCTACGTCTGCGCCGCCTGCGGCCTGACCCTCTTCTC
>DATEIO010001065.1:0-3409 GCA_035278895.1 Thermoanaerobaculia bacterium
CGCCGCCCGCCTCGAAGCCTACGTCGCCCGCCCCGGAGACGTCGTTTTAGGCCCCGAAACCCACCGCCTCCTGGCCGGTGCCCTCCCCACCGAGCCGCTGGGGGAGTTCCAATTGAAGGGGCTGCAGCAGAAGATCACGGCGTACCGGGTGCTCAGGGCGTAGAAACAACAAAGCCGGCCCGCTCCAAGGAACGGGCCGGCGGTTCGGGACGGCTCGGATTCAGTTCTCTAGGTGTTCTAAGGGTTCGATTGAGGAGTTGATCAAGGCTCGCCTTTACTGGCCCGTCCCGCTCCCGCTCCCATCGCCGAAGTTGTTGTTGATGAAGTTGGTGATCACGTTGTTGACGCGCCCCCGGCTCCCCGAGGTGTCAAAGAAGCTGAAGGTCTGAGCCAGGCTCCGGCCCGAGCCGGTCGGATTGAAGAAGACGGTGATCGTAACCATCGGGAGAGTGTCGTCCCCCCCGTTGCCGGTGTTGATCTGATTGCCCCGGAAGGCGCCGGTCCGCCGCAGGTCGCGCAAGAGAGCGTTGATCTGCCGCTGCGAGAGCTGAACCGTCTGGATACCGTCGCTCGTGCCGCCGGTGCCACCCGTGCCCTCTCCCGACGAGGTCCAGATCGCCATCCCGTTGCTGTAGACGATCAGCGTCTCGAAAGTCTGGCCCGCGAGGGTGCCACCGGAGACCGTGTAGATCAGGACGGGCTGGGGATTGAGCTGCTGCCGATTGTTGTTGCCGTTCCCATTGCCCTGCGCCAGGGCGAGACCCGGCAAGAGAAGCAGAAGGGCGAACGCGAAGATTCCCCAGTTCAAGATACGGCTGCGGTTCATGGATGTACCTCCTTGGTGTGTGAGCCGTCCGGAAGATTTTTCTAAAGCAAGATTTGATCCAGCTCGGAAAAACCGCGCTCCCCGCCAGACCGGCGGGGAGGGATGAATCTGGGGAGGAAGGGAGCGGTCTAGCGGGTCGGGATCGAGAGCACCTGCCCTGGCTTCAGGCGGGAGGAGCTGATCCCGTTGGCACGCTTGATCTCGGTGACGCTGATACCGTGGCGCTTGGCGATCGTCCACAGGCTGTCGCCCCGGCCCACACGGTAGGTCTTCTTGCTGGAAGCCACGGCCACCTCCCCCTTGCGGGAGGTCTTCTTGCCAGAGGGGGTGCGCACGCCCTTGGCGGCCAGGTACTGCGTGTAGGAGGCCGGGAACACCGTGACGTGATAGTGCGGAGGATGGCGCTCCCGCGTGGCCTCCACCACGTCCTTTTCTTCCAGGAGGAGAAGCGTGCTCTCCAGCCATTCGCGGCACGAGGAGCGATCGCTCCGGCGCAGGTCGACCGCCATGCCCGTGGGGTGCACGGACAAGTGCGAGGCGTTCGGGGGCTGGCGCGTGGTCGGCCGGGTGAGGCTGGTGACCACCAGGCGCTCGCCGCAGGCCGCGCGGTACTGGTCCGACAGCCGCTCGATGAAGAGCTTCACCTCGGGCCGGGCATAGGGGAACGAGACGGATGCCAGCCGGTAGTCCGAGTTTCCGGACAGCCGGACGAGGAACCCGCGCCGCGCGAACTCGCGGACCTGGCTACTGGTTTTCAAGTACGTGAAATCGTGATCCCGGGCCCCATAGCTCTGCCGGAGCATGGAGTCCCGTGAACCCAGAAGGCTCTGGGATAAGACGGCCGGTCCCGCGGTCAGACCGGAGAGAGCGAGGAGGCACAGCACCGCGGCGGGGCGGGACAAGCGAAAGACACGGCGACTGATCATGGGCGGCATCGGCAACTCCATCCAAAGCGAGAGGCCCCATGAGCCTGTGACGCTGCTACTTTACGGCACACGGCAGATTTTGGCACGCATAGAGTAACACGAACGGACGGTTTTTCCATCCCGAGTGTGACCAAATGGGAGTCTGAGGTACATCTGGGCATGGAGCTCGAAATCGTGATCCGAGAGCTGGCGCCGCAACTGTTGCGCTACGCCCTGGGGAAGACGGGCGATCCGGCGCTCGCCGAGGAGGTGGCCCAGGAGGCGCTGGCGGCTCTCGTCCTGCGCTGGCGCCGGCACGGCCCGCCCGATTGCCCGGCGGCGTTTGCTTTCGTCGTGGCCCGGCGCCGCGCCCGGCGGGAAGGCCTGAAGCGCCGCCTGCTCTCCCCGCTGACCGTGCTCTTCGACCGCGAGAGCGCGGACCCCGGCCCCGAGGAGCGCGCCGCCTCCCGGACCGATCTCGCCCGGATGCTCGCGGCCTTGAAGAAGCTTTCCGCCCGCGACCGGGAGGCGCTTCTCCTCGTGACCGCGGGGGACCTGGGGCACGCCGAGGCCGCCCGCGTGCTCGGCATTTCGCTTTCGGCTTTGAAGATGCGGGTGCACCGGGCCCGGCAACGCCTGCAGCAACTCGTGGAGGACCCGAAGGAATGGAACGAATGGACGGACGCCAAGGCTCGCCAGACCGTTTCGACGAGCGACTGAGAGAGGCCCTGGAGCCCCGGCCGGAGACGGCCGCGCGGATCGCGCGGGCCGCGCTCTCCGGAGAGCGCCCGGTGCGGTCCGGGCCCCCGCGGCTCGCCGCCGCGGCCGTCATGTCGGCTCTCCTGGCCATGGCGGCGCTCCTGGTCTGGCCGCTCCGGCCGCCCGCGCCGCCTGAGTCGGGCGAGGCGGCTTTCAAGATCGAAAACGCCGGGGACGTCCTGATCGTCCGCTCGTCGGAAGGGGGAGGCTGGCTCCTCCGGTCCGGGGAGACGGAGCGGGGCTCCTCGTCCGGAATCCTGATCGTGACCTATGGAGGTGAAAGATGAAGACGAGAACGGTTTGGAAGCGTAGCGCCGCGGTCTTTGCCCTGGCCGGGCTTCTCGGCGCGGGGGCCGCCCTGGCCGCGGGCAATCCCCTGGACGAGCGGGTCAGCCTGAACCTCGACAACGCGTCGACGGACGACACCTTCCGCGCTCTCTCCCAGATGGTCGGGGCCGAGCGCGTCGTGGTAGACCCCGGCGTCACCGGCAAGGTTACGGTAACGCTCAAGAACGTCCGGGTGAGAACCCTGCTCGACGCGGTCTGCGACAGCCTGAGCTGCCGCTGGGAGCTGGAGGACAGGGTGCTCCGGGTGACCTCGCTGTCGCCGGACAAACCGGTGGCCGACACGCGCCAGGCGCTCGACACCCCGATCGACCTCAGAGTCTCGGACGCCGACGCCCGCGACCTCTTGAAGACCTTCGGCGAGATCCTGAGCCTCCCGGTCTCTCTGGACCCCACGATCTCGGGCAAGCTCAGCCTGGAGCTCGAGAAAACGCCGGTGAGGCAGGCGCTCGACGTCGTCTGCATGTCGCTCGGCTGCGACTGGGATCTCGTGGAGAGCGGCGGCCGGAAGACCTTGAAGGTCACCGCCCGGCCCAGGCGCCCGAAGGGGTGAGAAACGAGAGGCGGGGGGCGG
>DATEIO010001066.1:0-4493 GCA_035278895.1 Thermoanaerobaculia bacterium
CCGAGGACGCGCAGCAGCTCGGACATGGCGTCGGCCGTGTCGACGTGGTCTTCCACGAGAAGGATGTGGAGGGGGCGGGGCGCCCCGCGAAGGCTCGGCTCCGTCACACGGTCCTCCCTTCCTCCCGGCGGACCGGGACCCGGGCGAGGAGCCGCCTCAGGTCTTCGGGCGCCACGGGCTTGAGCAGATGCACGTCGAATCCCGCTTCCCGCGTCCTCTCCCGGTCCCGCTCCTGGCCGTAGCCGGTGACGGCCACGAGGAGGACGTCTGCGAGCCCCGGCAGCCGGCGCAGGCGGCGCGCGACCTCGAAGCCGTCCATGCCCGGCAGGCCCAGATCGAGCAGCACCACGTCCGGCGGCTCTCCCGCGGCTGCGCGGAGCGCCGTCTCTCCGTCCGCGGCGAAGGAGACCTCGTGCCCCCAGAGCGCGAGGAGCTCCCGGAGCCCTTCGGCCGCGGCCGGATTATCTTCCACCAGGAGCACCAGGAGCGGCCCGGAGAGCTCCTCGGGCCCCGGGGAGGGGCGCGCCTCCCGGACCGGCGCCTCTGCGAGCGCAGGGAGGCGGACCGTGAACTCGGTGCCCCGGCTGGCCCCCTCGCTCTTCGCTTCAACCCTCCCGCCGTGGAGCTCGACCAGGCTCCGCACCAGGGTGAGGCCGATCCCCAGCCCTCCCGTGGAGCGGTCGAGCGAGGGGTCGACCTGCTCGAAGAGGTCGAAGATGCGGGGCAGCTTTTCGGGCGGAATCCCCCGGCCGTCGTCGCGCACGCGGATCTCCGCCTCTCCCGCCCGGAGCTCGGCCGCGAGCTCCACGTTGCCTCCGGGCGGCGTGTACTTGGCCGCGTTGTTGAGCAGGTTCCAGAGGATCTGCTCCAGGCGCGTGGGATCACCGAGGACCGGGCAGGGCCCGGAGGGATGGGAGACCCGGAGGCGGTGGCCGCGCTCTTCGAAGACGGCGCGGCAGCTCTCGACGGCCTGCTCCGCGATCTCGCGGAGATCCACCACTTCCCGGCGCAGCTCGATGCGGCCGCGCAGCACGCGGGAGACGTCGAGCAGATCGTCGGCCATGCGGGCCAGGTGGTGCACCTGGTGAGAGATGAGCGAGCGCAGGCGGGCGCTCCGCTCCCCGGAGACGCCGGGGTGGTCCAGGGCGGCCGCGGCGTTGGTGATGGCGGCCAGGGGATTGCGGAGCTCGTGAGCGAGCATGGCGAGGAATTCGTCCTTGCGCCGGTCCGCCTCGTGCAGCTCCTCCTGGGCCGCGAGGAGGCTCTTTTCGGCCTGCTCGCGCCGGGCGTTCTCCTCCCGGGCCCGCGCGTACAGACGGGCGTTCTCGATGGCCACGGCCGAGCGGTCGGCCAGGTCGAGGAGAAAATCCCGGTCCTCTGCGGTATAGGGGTTTCCGGGCTCGTCGCGCGAGAGCATCAGGGAGCCGATGACGGTGTCCCGCACCCGGAGCGGCACGATCAGGAGGCTGTAGATGCCGTAGCGGTCGAGATAGGGCCGGAACCCTGGCTGGGTGCCTGCCCGGATCTCTTCGGAGTCGGTCTCGGCGAGCAGGAGCGCCTCCCCGTTGCGGACGACCCGGCCCATGAAGCCTTCCCCGGCCTTGAGCGGACCGGTCACGACCTCGCACAGGAAAGCCAGCCGGTCGGGGTCGTGGTGATGGAAGGCGGCCGGGTGGAGCCATTCGCCGCCGCCTGCAAGGAGGCGGAGGACACAGAGGTCTCCGATCACCTCGCAGGCGCTGCGGGCCACGATGGCGAGCACGCGGGGGAGGTTCAGGCTCGCCTCTCCCAGGGTGCGCGAGATCCCGGCCAGGGTCTGGGCGCGCGTCGCGCGGACCGCGGCCAGCTCCCGCGATTCCTCGGCCTCGCGGTAGAGGCGTGCGTTGGTGATGGCGAGCGCCGCCCGGCGGGCGAGCTCCTCGGCGAGCGTCAGGTCGTCCGGCCCGTACCCCTCGGGGCGGGAGGTGACGAGGCCCAGGGTCCCCAGGACCTTCTCCCGGACGATCAGCGGGATGGTCATGAACGAGGAGACGTCGAGCTGGCGCAGCATCTCCAGGTGCATGGCGTCCCGCGCGTGGTCCCGCAGGAACTGGTCGGAGACCCGCACGGCGAGCCTCGGCTGGCCGGTCCGGGCGACGTCCCAGAACGCGCTCGGATACCGGGGATCCGGAGAGTACCGGGTCCGCAGAAGCTCCAGGAGGGGCTCGCGGCCCGGATCGGCGTGCGCGGAGGCGACCCGGCGGGCGCTTCCGTCGTCCGCGAGGACGTCGATGACACACCAGTCGGCCAGGAAGGAGACCGCGAGGCGGGCGATCCGGCGGAGGATCTCCTCCACGTCGAGTGACGACGACAGGACCGCCCCGGCCTCGGCGAGAAACCGCAGGCGCTGCTGGACCGTCTCGCTCATTTCGACGAAGAGGCGGTCTCTCGCGGAGAGGCGGTCTCCCGGACGGCCGCTTCGAGAGCCGAAGGGTTGACGGGCTTGATCAGGTGCCGGTTGAATCCGGCCTCTCGGCTGCGGCGCATGTCGTCTTCCATCCCATAGCCGGAGAGCGCAATCCCCGGCAGGGCGTAGCGGCGGGAAAGCTCGCGCATGAGGTCGAGCCCGGAGCCGTCCGGAAGCCCCAGGTCGCTCACCACGAGGTCCAGCCCGCCGTTGCCCATGGCGGCTTCGGCCGCCGCGAGCCCCTGGGCGACGTCGCCGGCCACCGTGACCCGGTGCCCCTGAAGGCGCAGCAGGTCGGCCATGGCCTCGGCGGTGTCTCCGTGGTCCTCGATGAGGAGGATGGCGAGCGACCGGACCTTCAGGGGGACCTCGGCCGCGGCCGGCGCCTCGGCGCCCGCTCCGGCGGGCAGGCCCAGGGGCAGGCGGACGGCGAACGTGGCTCCGCAGTCCCGCCCGCCGCTCGCCGCGGTCAGGCGGCCGCCGTGCATCTCGACGATCGCCCGGCTGATGGCGAGCCCGAGCCCCAGGCCGCCGAAGCGCCGGGTGATCAGCGCCTCCCCCTGCTCGAAGGCGTCGAACACGTGCGGCAGCACCTCGGGCTCGATGCCGATCCCGGTGTCCGCAACCTCGACGGTCAGGAGCCCGTCCGGCCCGGTCTCCGAGCGCACGGTGACCGTCCCCCCCGGGGGGGTGAACTTGACGGCGTTGTTCAGGAGGTTCCAGAACACCTGGGTCAGGCGGGAGGCGTCGGCCCAGACCCGGGGCTCGCCGTCCGTGAGATCGAGGCGGACTTGAAGCCTTCCCGAAACCGCCTCGCCTGCGCAGCAGATCTGGAAGGCGTGCCTGACGATCCGGTGCAGGTCCGTCACCTCGCGGTGGAGCTCGAGCTTGCCGCGGGCGATCCGCGTCAAGTCCAGGAGGTCGTCGATCAGGCGCGCCTCGAGCTCGACGTTCCTCCGGATCATCGCCAGCTCGTTTTTCGCCTCGGCGAACCGGGGATCGTTCTCCAGGGTGGCGGCCGTGGCGAGGACCGGAGTGAGCGGCGTGCGCAGCTCGTGGGAGAGGGTGGCGAGGAAGTGGTCCTTGGCCCGGTTCGCCTCCTCGGCCGCCTGCTTGGCACGGGAGAGCTCGTCGTTCTGGCTGCGCAGATCCTCTTCCGTCTGCCGGCGCAGGCGCGCGATTTCCAGGTGCGTACCCACGCGGGCGGCCAGCTCGCGGGCGGAGAACGGCTTGATCAGGTAATCGTCGGCCCCCGCCTCCAGCCCCTCGACCCGCGACTCCTCCCCGGCGCGCGCCGAGAGCAGGATCACGGGGATCGAGGCGGTGCGCGGATCGGCCCGCAGCTCCTTCAAGAGGGCAAAGCCGTCCAGGCCCGGCATCATGATGTCGGTGAGCACCAGGTCCGGAGGACAGAGGCGGGCCGCGGCCAGGGCGGACTCGCCGTCCGCCACGGCCTCTACCTCGTAGGGGCCGGAGAGCAGGTGGCGCACGTAGTCGCGCATGTCGGCGTTGTCGTCCGCCAGGAGGATGCGCGCGCCGCCCGGCGCTCCCTGGGCCTCCGGAGCCGGTTCCGGGCCCCACCGCTCCATCTCTTCGAGGAAGGGGGGGATGCCCAGCGCGGTCGAGGCGAGCGAGCGCGGGCGGTCGATCCGGTCGGCGGGAAGATGCTCGTTGCCGAACGGGATCGACACGGTGAAGACGCTCCCCCGGCCCGGCTCGCTCTCCGCCCGGACCGTGCCGCCGTGGAGCTTCACGAGCTCCTGGACCAGGGCGAGGCCGATGCCCGTGCCCTCGTAGGTCCGCCCCCGCGCGCCCTCGACGCGGTGGAAGCGCTCGAACACTTGCGGGAGCTCCTCCTTGGGGATGCCCGTTCCCGTGTCGCGCACGGACAGCTCGGCGTCCGGTCCCACCGGCCGCAGCGAGACCGCGATCTCCCCCTCGAAGGTGAACTTGAAGGCGTTCGAAAGCAGGTTCAGGACGATCTTCTCCCACAGGTCGCGGTCCACCCACACGGGCTCCGGAAGGGGCGGGCAGTCGACAACAAACG
>DATEIO010001067.1:0-2883 GCA_035278895.1 Thermoanaerobaculia bacterium
CTGGTGACGTCGATCACCTCCATGTCCTTGGCTTCGGGTGCGAAGTCGAGACGGCGCACGGCCGCCTTGATTCCGTACACTCAGCGGCCGCACAGGTAGCCGGCGACGTCGAGCTCGATGCGCTGGACCTCGGCCGCCGCCGCGGACGGCAGAGCCAGCAGGATGGCTCCCGCAAGGAGCCCTTTCCAAAGATTCCTCTTCACGACCTGACCTCCTCGGGTCCCAAGGTTCGAGATTCGGCCTTGCTGCCCCCGATGGGCAGCACGGCGCCACGGAGAAACGCCGGGTCAGGACGCTTTGGGAACGTGGAGAATGCCGCGCGGGTCCGGGGGACGGACGCTACGCTCGGGGTGAGGAGCGACGGTGGCCCCTTGCGCCAGCTCGCAGCCGGAAAAGGCCGGATCGGGAAGGCTCGAAACGGAGTGCAGGCAGCAGAGAGAGAAGCCGCCCGTGGGAGCGCCGCAGGTGTGGTCGCCGTCGCAGCAGTCGCCGTACGCGACCGCGGTCAGGACGAGGGGCCCGAAAATCCCCAGGAAGACGAGGCCGAGGAAGAGATGGGCCGAACGGCGGCGCATGGCTCGTTTATAGCACACCCCGGCGGCGAAATAGGAAGGCCCGAACGAACGGTTGTGCTAGGATGCGCTGCCACGTTGCGGGTGTGTCCGCCACGGGTCCTGAAATGAGAAACCGCCTGATCTCCCTGGTCCTTCTGCTGGTGCTCGGCCTCGGCCTCTGCGCCGGGCCGCATCCGTGCCAGGCCCAGGCGGCGGCTCCGGAAGCCTCCCAGGCAGCAGCGGATTCGGGGTGCCACTCCCACGAGGCCGCGAAGACCGCGGCCGGGCCGAGCGTTTCGGCGGGGAGCGGTGAAGAGGACTGCTGCGCCGGCAAGCACAGCGCCCTGTGCCAGGCGACCTGCCAGCCGGTCGCCGTCGTTCATTCCGGCCTCCTGGCCTTCGCCGCATTGCCTTCCACGGCCGCCGAGGCGCCCGCGTTCGAGGCGGCCCTGCCGCCGTTCGCGCACGGTATCGATCACATCCCCCTCGCCTGATCCTCCCAGCCGAAGTGTGTCCGTGCGCTCCGTTCCGGTTGCGGCCGACGGACGCGTTACGAGGAAAAACCTTTCGATGGAGAGGATGACGATGTCTGGAAGATGGATTGCGCTCGCCGTGCTGTTGGCGGGCTGCGCGAGCACACCGAGCCCCCACCCGGGCGCCACCGCGGCCCCGGGAAAGACGGCGGAGGGCGCCGCCCACCACCACGGCCAGAGCCATGTCGCGCCCGGGCAGCCGGCGAAGACCCTGAGCCCCGACCCGCTGGACGCTCCTGCGCCAACGTCCGTGGCCGACGCGAAACGGTCCGAAGAGATGGCGGGCCATGGGGGCCATGGGGGCCACGGCGGACACGGGAGCGCAACGTACCGCCACGTCGATGCCGGCCGCGGGACGGAGGCTCCCGAAACGGAGACACATTCCGGCCATGAAGGGCACGAGGGGCACGAAGGCCACTCGCAGGAAGAAACCACGGTCTACACCTGCCCGATGCACCCCGAGGTCACCAGCGGCGTCCCGGGCAAGTGCCCGAAGTGTGGGATGACACTGGTCGAGAGGAGGAAGGAATGACGAGACCCTGGATGCGAGGAGCCTGGGCCGCCGTGGCCCTGCTCGCCGCCGGCTGCGCCTCGGTGCCACGCGACGCCGGTGTCGGCGACGTGCAGAAGGCGGTCGAAGAGCGGAGCGGCCAGACGCTCGGCTGGAGCCCGGAGCAGCCGGTCGAGCCCCCCAGCGACGAGGCGCTGCGGCCGCTTCTCGAAGGGGAGCTCGACGTGGAGCGAGCGGTCGGGATCGCGCTCACCCACAACCGGGACCTCCTCGCCTCGCTCGAAGAGCTGGGCGTCGCGCGCGCCGACCTGATCGCGGCGAGCACCGTCAGAAACCCGCTCTTCCACGGCGAGGTGCGGTTTTCCGGAAACCCCGGAAATCCTTTCGAGATCGGGATCACGCAGACCCTGATCGACCTGTTCCAGCTCCCCCGGCGGCGCTCCCTGGGGCAGGCCGAATTCGAAGCCGCCCGGCTGCGGGTGACGGGCGCGGTGCTCGGTTTCGCCGCCGAGGTGCGGGCGGACTACTACACGCTCCAGGCCGCGCAGCAGGCGCTCGCCCAGCAGCGGACGATCGCCGCCACGGCCGGGGCCTCGGCCGAGCTGTCGCGGCGCCAGCACGACGCGGGCAACATCTCGGACCTGGACTTGGAGATCGAGCAGTCAAATTACGAGAGGGCCAAGCTGGACCTGGCGCGCGCCGAGCTCGACGAGCTCCAGAGCCGTGAGCGGCTGCTGGCCGACCTGGGCGCTCTAGAAACCCTGCCGCTCACGCTGCCGGCCCAGACGCCGCCGGTCGAAGGCGGGCCGGAGCGCTCGCTCGAAGAGCTGGAGGCCGCCTTCCCGCGCCGGCTGGACGTTTCGATCGCGCAGGCGGAGGTGGAGGCCGCCCGCCGGGCCCTGCCGCTCGCCCGCTCGTCGATTTACGACGATCTCTCGGCGGGCGTGCACTACGAGCGCGAGCCCGAGGGCAACAAGGACACGACCGGTCCCTCGATCGAGGTCCCCGTCCCCCTGTTCGACCGCGGCCTGGCCGGGCGAACGCGCGCGGTGGCCAACCTGCGGCGGGCCGAGCAGCGCCTCTACGCGCTGACCGCGAACGCGCGCTCTGAAGCCCGGGCCGCGCGCGAGCGGCTGCTCGAAGCGCGGGCGCGCGCCGAGTACCTGCAGACCGTGGTCGTGCCGCGCAGGCAGCGCATTCTCAACCTGACGCAACTGGAATACAACGCGATGCTGCGCGGGGTCTTCGACCTGATCCGCGCCCGCCAGGGGCTCTCCGACGCCCT
>DATEIO010001068.1:0-4603 GCA_035278895.1 Thermoanaerobaculia bacterium
CGAGGACACTCCTGCTCTCGCCAGCAATTACATCTCGGCGCTCTTCGAGGACCGGAAGGGAAGGATCTGGGCCGGCACCGACGCCGGGGACCTCTCCTGGTTCGACGGGAGCGCGTTCACGGCGATTCCTCGCGAGAGCACCCTGCGCGGAGAGGTCGCGGGCTTTGCCGAGAGCCCCGGCGGCGACCTGTTCGTCGCGTTCCGCGGCGTTGGGCTGCGCCGCCTCGAACGGGAGCGCCTCGTGCCGGTCCGGGACCGCGAGGGGCGGCCGGTGGGCCGGCTCGGCGTGCTCGCGCGCGGACCGGGCGGCGAGATCTGGGGTGGCGGGGAGGGCCGGCTCTTTCGCTTCGCGAACGGCGCCTGGAGCCAGCTCGAGCTTCCGCAGGCCTCGGGCCGGTTGGTCACGGCCCTGGCCGTCCGCGCGGACGGAGAGCTTCTGCTGAGCGAGGACGACCTGGCCGTGCGCCGGGTACGCCCGCGCGGGCTTAGCCTCGCCGTGGAAGCGCCGGGTTGGCAGCTTCCGCATCCGGTGCGCACCCTCGCAGTGGACCGCGACCGCACACTGTGGATCGGCATGGAGAACGGTCTGGCGCGGTTGCGCGAGGCACCGGGCTCCGCGATCGATCTCTTTTCCGCGGGACCGGCGTCGTCCGTCAACGCCCTGGCCGAAGACCGCGAAGGAGGGCTCTGGATCGCCACGGGCTCCGAGGGGCTCCTCCGGCTGCGCGCGGACGAAGCGATCCCGTTCGGGGTTCCGGAAGGGCTCCCTCACGACAACGTCTGGAACGTTTTCATGGCCTCCGACGGAGCGCTCTGGGCCACGACCAGTGGCGGTCTCACGCGGATCTTGGAAGGCCGCGCCGAGCGGGTCTCCTTCGACGGAGTGCCGGACGAGGACGCGATCAGCCTCGGCGAGCGGCGCGACGGCTCGCTCTGGGTGGGGACCTTCCGCAACGGCCTGTTCCGCCTACCCCGGGCCGGCGCTCCCCGGCTCCATTTCACGGTCGCGGACGGCCTTCCGCCGGGGCCGCTGACGGTCGTTTTCGAGGACTCCCGCGGAATGCTATGGATCGGCAGCCGCGAGGGCCTCGCGCGCGAGAGCGGAGGGCGGTTCCAGCCGCTTTCCCTCGTGGGCGGCGACGTTCAGCCCTACGTGGCCGCGATCGCCGAGGACCGGGAGGGGACGGTCTGGATCGCCACCAACGCCGGTCTGTTCGCAAAGCGTCCGGACGGCCTCTGGCGCTACGGCCCGGCCGACGGCCTGGCAAGCACGGCGCTCAACGCGCTCCTCATCGACCGCGAAGGCCATCTGTGGATCGCCACCAATGGACAGGGAATCCAGGTCTTCGACCAGGGCCGTTTCCTGAGCGTGGACCGCAGCCGGGGCCTTCCCGCGAGCACCGTGCTCTGGATCGTCGAGGACGACCGGGGCGGGCTCTGGCTCTCGACGATCAGCCAGGGGCTGTTCCGGGCCAACCGGAAAGCGCTGCTCCGGGCCGCCCGGGGTTTCGAAGCGCGGGTCGAAGCGCGCCGTTTCGGCTTCGGCGACGGCCTGCGCGACGAGGAGTGCGTGGGCACCGGGCAACCGGCCGGAACGCGGACCCGGGACGGACGGATCTGGTTTCCGACGAGCTCCGGGCTCATCTCAGTGGACCCCGCGCGGCTCGAGCCTCCCACGCCGCCTTCCGCGGTCTTCGAAGCGTTCCGCGTGGATGGCCGCCCGGCTCCGCTCCCCCGCACCGCGGCGCTCGACCTGCCACCCGGCCGCGGCGACGTCGAGATCCACTTCAGCGCCCTCGGGCTCGACGAGGCCGCAGGCACCGCGTTCCGCTATCGGCTCCACGGCTACGACCCGGGCTGGATCGAGGCGGGCACGCGCCGCTCGGCGTTCTACACCCGGTTGGCACCCGGCACCTACCGTTTCGAGGTCCAGGCCCTCCATGACGACGGCGGCCCCTGGAGCCCTCCAGCGGCGCTCGCGTTCGACCTGCGCCCTCACCTCTACGAGAAGGCCTGGTTCCGCGGCCTCGGGGTCTTGGCCGCCGGGCTTTTGCTCTACAGCGGCGTCCGCTGGCGCAGCCGGCGCCTGGAGCACCGCATCGCGCAACGCACGGCCGAGCTGCACCGCGCCCTGGAAGTCAAAGGCGCCTTCCTGGCCACCATGAGCCACGAGCTGCGCACGCCGCTCACCAGCGTCCTCGGCTTTTCCAATCTCCTGCTCGACTCGGCGCTCGACTCCCGCCAGCGCGAATTCACCGAAATCATTCACAAGAGCGGCGAAAACCTGCTGTCGCTCGTCAACCAGATCCTCGACCTTTCACAGAGCGACCAGGGCAAGCTCACGCTCGCGGCAGCGCCCTTCTGGGTGCCCGACTGCTTTGAAGAGGCCGTCGACCTCGTGGCGCCCGCGGCCGCGGCCAAGGGGCTCGATCTCGCGCTCGCGATCGAAACCACCTCCTTTCGCCTCGCGATCGGCGATCACACCCGGGTGCGCGAGATCGCCACCAACCTGCTCGCCAACGCCGTCAAATTCACCGAGACGGGCGGCGTTCTCGCCACGGCCCGCGCCTCCCTCGAAGAGGGCCGTCTCGCCGTCGTTCTCACGATTTCCGACACCGGTATCGGGATCGCCGAAGAGCACCTCTCCCGGATCTTCGAGCCTTTCGAACAGATCGATACCGCGCTCGCCCGGCGTTACGGCGGCGCCGGGCTCGGGCTGGCGATCGCCAGCCGGCTCTGCACCTGGATGCAGGGGGACCTGAGCGTCGAAAGCGTGGAGGGAAAAGGCTCGACCTTCACGGCGACCATCCGGCTCGATCCGGACCCCGCTCCGGCCGGGATCTCCGAGGTTCCCCGACTCGAAGGACGGCACGTCCTGCTTGCCGGCCTTTCCGGTCCGACCCGCGAAGCGGCCGAGCGCCAGCTTCGATCCTGGGGTGCCACCGTTTCGACGGACGCCTCACGGAACAACCACAGCTTCGCGTTCGGCCTCACCGCCGAGCCCGGCCCTCTGCCGCCCGGAATGCCGTGGATCCGGCTCGTTTCACCCGCCGCGCGGCCGGAGCCCGGCGCCTCCCCGGAGCTCGACCTCCTCCGGCCCCTTCGGCCCAGCCGCCTCGCGGCCGCGGTGCAACGCGCCCTCGGGGCCCCCAGGCCGGACAGAACGACGCAGGTCCCGGTAAAGGCCCCTCCCGCCACGTCGCCCGCCATCCTGGTCGTCGAGGACGACCCGGTGAGCAGCCACCTCATCCAGACCATCCTCCGGAGCCTCGGCTACGCCTCCGACGCCGCAAGGAACGGCGAAGAGGCTCTCGCCGCGCTCGAAACCCGGCGCTACGACCTCCTGCTGCTCGACATTCAGATGCCGGGAATGGACGGCTTCGAGCTCGCGCGCCGGGTGCGGGCCCGTTTCGGAGACGGACCGCGCCCCCGCCTCATCGCCCTCACGGCCGCCGCCATGGAACGGGACCGCGAGCGCTGCCTCGCGGCGGGAATGGACGACTATCTGAGCAAGCCCATGCGCCGGGAACAGCTCGCCGCGGTCATCAAGGCCAGCGCGGGCGCTTAGAGGCGGCGGCTTCGCCCAGCTCTCGCGTCAGAGCGGCCGCGGACACTTCCTTGCACCCGCTGACGTTTTGCCCGGCCCAGAGAGGCGAAAATTCGCCGCTGCCCTGGCTCTCGGCCGCGGCGCGCAGGGGCGCAATGGCTGAGGTGGCCAGCGGAAACGGGGGAACCGCGTCGCTCATGGGACCCAACTCCCGCATGAGGCGGTTGACGATGCCCCGAGCGGGACGGCCGGTGAATAGATTGGTGAGCGCCGTGACACGCGCCCGGTCACTCTTCAAGGCCGCGCGATGCACGGCGCTCGTGCTCGCCTCGGAACAAAGAAGGTAGGCCGTCCCGATCTGCACGCCGGCCGCACCGAGCCTCAAGGCCGCCGCGACGCCTCGCGCGTCCGCAATGCCGCCCGCGGCGATGACGGGGATCTTCACCGCATCGACAACCTGAGGCACCAGGGCGAAGGTCCCGAGTTGGACGCCGGGATCGTTCGACAGGAAGCTCCCCCGATGGCCCCCCGCCTCGGTACCCTGAGCGATGACGGCATCGGCTCCCTGCTCCTCGAGCCACCGCGCCTCCTCGACGGTCGTCGCCGAAGACAGGACCTTGGCGCCCAAGGACCGCACCTGCGCCAGCAAGGACTTCGAGGGCAGGCCAAAGTGAAAGCTCACCACGGCAGGCCTGAAATCGCCGAGCACCTCTGCGGCCTCCTCATTGAACGGCAATCGACCGGGGCCGCTCGGGATGGCGCTCGCATCGATCCCGTGCTCCGCGTAGTACGGAGAGAGCCGGGCTCGCCAGAGGGCTTCCCGGTCTGCGTTGGGCTCCGGCGGATTGTGACAAAAGAAGTTCACGTTGAACGGCTTCGTCGTCTGCGCCTGGAGGGCTGCCAGCTCCTTGCGCAGGGCGTCCGGGCTGAGCATGGCGCAAGGAAGGGAGCCGAGCCCACCGGCATTGGAGACCGCGACTGCAAGCGCGCTACCCTGCACGCCCGCCATCGGAGCCTGGATGATCGGAAGATCGATTTGAAAGAGCTCCTGCAGGG
>DATEIO010001069.1:0-2482 GCA_035278895.1 Thermoanaerobaculia bacterium
AGGGCGTGAAGCCCCCGGCGCCCGCCTCCCGGCAGTGCTCGATCAGCCGCAAGAGAGCGTCCAGGAACCCTTGCGCCAACCTCTCGATCGTCTCGCGCTGGTGTCGGTGGGCGCTGTAGTCCCAGCGCAGCCGCAGCCGCCCCTCCTGTACCGAGGCCATGATCTCCAGAAGGTGCGAGCGTGGCTGGCGCGGCGAACGGGCCGGACCCGCCGATTCGCGGGCCGGCCGCAGGAGGCCGCCCGGGGCTGGATCGAGCTGCCCGAGATCGTTGAAGATCACTGCGGGCGCGGGCAGCGCGCACAGCCGCGCGGCCGCCTCCCCCTCTCCCAGGTAGCGCAACATACCGAAGGGGACCCCGCGCTGCGGGACCGCGCGCAGTTGCTCCTTGACCGCCTTCAAAGCCTCGCCGGGCGCCGTGGCGCCGCGCAGGTCGAGGAGCACCGGATACAGGGAGGTGAACCAGCCGACCGTGCGCGACAGGTCGAGGTCCGGGAAGATCTCCTCCCGGCCGTGCCCCTCCAGGTCGAGCCAGAGCCGGCGGTCTCCCGTCCAGCTCGCGAAGGCCTCGGCCAGCGCGGTCAGCAGGGCGTCGTCGATGCGCGTGCGGTAGGCCCGCGGCACCTCCTGCAGCAAGGCGCGGGTCTCCTCGGCCGCGAGTTCGATGACGACGGTGCGGGTGGAGGCGCCGTCGTCGGGCCCGCTCGCGAAATCGACCGGGAGGCGCGGCGGCGCATCGAGGTCCGGCCAAGCCGCGCTCCAGGCCACGGCGGAGGCGGAGCGCGCGGCCTCGACGAGGCGCTCGGCCCATTGCCGGAAGGAGCTGGTCCGGGGCGGCAGGTCCGCCGGGCCGCCCCGGTAGACCGTCTCCAGATCCTCCAGCAGGACGCGCCACGAGACGCCGTCCACCACCAGGTGATGGGCGATCAGCAGGAGGTGGTCCGCGGAGAACACGGCCGCCCGCAGCAGCGGGCCGTCGCTCAGCGAGAGGCTCGCCTGGAGGAGCGCGGCAGCCTCTTCGAGCGCCGGGGCGCGCCGCGGCTCCGGCAGGGCCGACAGGTCGATCCGCGCGAAGGGGACCGGACCGCCGGGCGCGCCGATCTCCTGCTGCCATCCCTCCGGCCCCGGGACGAAGCGCGCCCGCAGCGCGTCGTGGTGCTCGAGGACGGCGGCCACGGCCCGCTCGAGCCGCGCCGGATCGAGGGGCACCTCCGCGGCGAGCAGCAGGGCCTGGTTGAAGTGCCCGGGGTCCGGCAGCTCGCGCGCGAAGAACCAGCGCTGGATGGGGGTCCGTGGGACTGGACCGGTGACCGGCCCGGCGGCCACGGCGGGCAGGTCGGCCAGTGCCACCGCCGCGAGCCCGGCGACGGTCGGATGCTCGAAAAGCTGCCGGGGGGTCAGGTGGAGACCGTGGCGGGCGGCCCGCGAGATCACCTGCAGGCTGAGGATCGAGTCGCCGCCGAGCTCGAAAAAGTTGTCGTGGACTCCGACCTGGCCGAGCCGCAGGGCCTCGCGCCAGATCCCGGCCAGCAGCTCCTCGGCGCGGTTGCGCGGCGCCGTGGGCCCGATGGGCCGTACGGGGGCTCCGGGAGCGGGGAGGGCGCGGCGGTCCACCTTGCCGTTCGGCGAGAGCGGCAGGGCCGGCAGCTCGACGAAGCGGGCCGGCACCATGTAGTCGGGCAGCCGCTCGCGCAGGAAGGCCTGCAGCTCGCCGGGCTCGCCGCCCACGACATAGGCCACCAGCAGGGTCCGGCCGCCGTCCTGCCAGGGGATGACCACCGCCTCCCGCACCGCCGGGTGGGCGGCGAGCGCGGTTTCGATCTCCCCCAGCTCGATGCGGAAGCCGCGGATCTTGACCTGATAGTCGGTGCGGCCGAGGTACTCGATCTCACCGTCCGTCCGGAAGCGGGCGAGGTCGCCGGTGCGGTAGAGGCGCTCGCCCGCTTCCCCTCCAAAGGGAGCGGGCACGAAGCGCTCGGCGGTGAGCTCAGGCCGGCCCAGATAGCCGCGCGCCAGACCGAGGCCGCCGATGTACAGCTCGCCCGGCACGCCGACCGGGGCCGGCTCCAGGCCGGGATCGAGGATGTAGAGGGCGAGGTTGGAGATCGGCCGGCCGATGGTGACGGCTCCCGTCTCCCCGGGCCGGCAGGGGTGCCAGCTCACGTCGACCGCCGCCTCGGTCGGCCCATAGAGGTTGTGCAGCTCCGCGCCGAGCCGGGCCGCGAACCGGCTCGCCAGCTCGCGCGGCAGTGCCTCGCCGCTCGCGATCACCCGCCGCACCGAGCCGCAGCGCGTGATGCCCGGCTCATCCACGAACGCCTGCAGCATGGAGGGGACGAAGTGCAGGGTTGTGATCCCCGTCTGCGCGATCCGCTCGATCAGATACGCCGGATCCTTGTGCCCCTCCGGCCGCGCCAGCACCAGCTGCGCGCCGATCAGGAGCGGCCAAAAGAGCTCCCAGACCGAGACGTCGAAGCTCGCCGG
>DATEIO010001070.1:0-10415 GCA_035278895.1 Thermoanaerobaculia bacterium
TTCAACGACGCGGCGCTCGCCACCCGGGCCATGTCCGGCCGGGAAATGACCGCCCGCTTCGAGCCCACCTACCTCGCCCGGTCGGCCGAGGATGGCCAGTGGTGCGAGATCCTGCGGGACGCGACGAAGAAGATCCGCCAGCGCGCCGACGCCCAGAACAGCGAGAGCCACGCCTTCATGGACCTCGCCCGCGACAACCTGTCCGTGGTCGAGTGGGAGCAGGTCTTCGACGGCCCGGAGGTCCGCGGCCGGACGGTCTGCGAGCACCGCCCGATCTGGGAGTACATGTGGGACCCGCGGGCGATGAAGGTGGGCTTGACCGACCGGGAATGGGACGCTCGCGGGTGCCACGTCTCGATTGACGAATTCCTGATGATGTTCCCCGGGGAGCGCGACGCCGCCCGCGAGAAGCTCAACACGCACCGGGACGGCTGGGTCGAGAAGGACACCGAGGTCGCCTACCGGCACCCGTGGCAGCAGCTCGCCGAGAAGGGCCAGTACATCCGCCGGGACAACCAGACGATCTTCCTGGCGAACTACATCTGGCGGGAGCGCGAGGGCGCCTACACGGCCGACGTGCCGATCGGCCTTGCCCCCCATCCGATCGGGCCGGCCGAGTGGGCTCGCATCGCGCAAGCCGTGGGCCTCGACCCGACGCCGCTCCTGATTCCGGAGGAGCAGCGCGAGCAGTACCGCCAACTCTTCATGCAGGCTGCCGCCCAGGGCGCAATCGCCGTTGCCGAGGTGGAGATGCTCCGGCCGTACCTCAAGAAGATGCGGCTCGAGGAGTTCGAGCCCTTCATGGAGGCGTACGGCCAGGCGTTCGGGATGGACCCGGAGTACGCCGGGCCCCAGGACAACAACTACCTCTGGGTGTGGAAGCGGGCCGTGATGTACGGAGAGCGGGTGATCCGGCAACACGTCTTGCCGTTCCACAACTTGGCGAAGACCGGGTGCGGGTCGCCGCGGCTCTTCATGTCCGCCGTCCCGATCACGAGCCCCGAGGGGGTGAAGTTCCAGTCCGTGATCGAGATGATGAAGGACCCTCAGAAGTTCAAGAACTTCGTCGTCTCGCTCGCGACGTCGCACCTGATGCGCTCGACGAAGAGCGGCATGATCTCGAAGAAGGGGACGTTCGTCGACCCCTCGGCCGTCGAGACCGAGCTGGCCAAACCCTTCTGGCACATCGAGGTCTCGAACGCGGTCCAGTCGATCGCCGACTCGATCATGATCGTCGACGGCACAGGCTTCCCCGCGGGGCTCGACCGCTTCCTGGACATGGCCGACCAGGCGTCCTGGAGGCCGACCGGCATGAACCCGAACACGCTGGGCAACCTCCAGGACCCGCGTCGCGTTTCTGGGACCGTCTTCGAGGCCCTGTCCGACGCCGTGATGACCGTCCTGTCCTGGGAGTTCAACGCCTTCTCGACGTACCGGCGGGCGTCCGGCGCCCTCCTCCTCGACTTCGTCCGGGAGTACTACGAGCCCGACGACCTGCGCGACATCGTGGGCCCCGCCCGCGGCATGGCGATCCCCGACAAGGCGCGCTGGGCGGAGATGATGGATCGCGACGTGATGGTTGAGGAGGTTCCCGTCACGAAGAGCGAGAAGGAGCGGGCCTGGGAGATGTCGTCCCGTCAGGGCTCGATCGACAAGTGGGTAGAGAGCGGCTTCGCGCCTCCGTGGCTCATCCCCAAGATGTACCCCGACACCTGGATCTCGGAAGAGGACCGCCAGAAGTGGCTCCAGTGGCTGGACACGAAGGGGATGGGGATGAATTCGATCACCCAACCGCCGCCCGCCGAGCCGGGTGCTGATCCGAACGCGCAACAACCCGGGGCCGAGGAGGCGCCCGTTCAGTAGGGAGGGAATATGACCGCAGCCGAGCGAGCCCATGCCCTGGCGCAGGGCAAACCTATCGAATGCCCGCAGTGCGACCAGCAGCTGGCGGTGAGAAACGACGTCTTCGGCACCCTCTGCGTGTGCCCTGAGTGTGGCCTGGAGGCAGGCCCGGCAATGGTTTGCCTAATGGGCAAGCCAGGCGATGATTCTGCCGCGCTGATTCTGGAGGTGCCCCGTGGCTGAAAACGAATGGAACGATGACGATCCGGCTCTCGACGAGCTGGATGGCCCCGGCGGAGAGCCAACGGGGCAGGACGATGACGCCGAGATCTACGGCAGCGACGAGCCCGAACCCCAACCGAAGCCCGCGGCGCCTCAGCTCCCGCTGTCGAACCAGCCCGCGATCCCGCAGGCGCTCCAGCCCCTCTACGACCGACTCCCGGCCGGCTGGAAGAGCCGGATCATCGCCGGCACGGCGAGCGTCGAGCAGGCGATCGCGTCGCACTACCAAACCTACAACGTCCAGGTGGACCGGTTCCGTCAGAAGGCGGACGGCGCCGAGCAGCGAGCCCTGGCCACGGAGCGGAAGCTCGAGAAGCTGATCGCCAAGTTCGGAGAGCAGCTCGGGATCGATCTCTCCGATCCTGACCCGAACCGGGTGCCCTCGCTCGAGGAGGACCCGAACGCTCACCTCGCGGACAAGCTCGGCACGATCGAAGAGCAGCTTGCCGAGATGCGGGCGATGGAAGAGGACCGCCGCCTCGACGTCGTGGTCGACCAGCAGGAGCAGTGGGTTCAGAGCGACGCTGCGCGAGTCGAGGCGGAATATCCGTTCTACCGGGAGGCCGAGGCGTTCCTGGCCGATCGCCTGCTCGACAAGCAGCGCCAATTCGCCACCGAAGCTCTGATGTTCAAGGACTACCGGATCTTCCCGCGGGAATACCTGGAAGCCGCGGCCCAGGGCCTCATGACGGGCGAGGAGCTGGTCGAGCGCACCGCCGTCGAGCGCGCCATGGACGTCGTCGCCCACCTTCGGGTCCAGCACCATCAGAGCGGCAAGAGCCTTGCGATGTCCGTGCTTCAGAACGCCGTCCGCCTTGGGTTCGAGCCTTCGATCCTGCGCCAGGAGACTGGCGCGCAGCCCGTAGCCGGCCAGCATCAGCCGGCGCGGCCGACGAACCCACGCATCCAGCGGGTCCAGAACACCCTGCGCAACGGCTCGTCCACGCCGCTCCCCGCGGCGCCGCAGGCTGATCTCGCCCAGCGGCTCCTCACGATGTCCGAGGAGGAGTTCAACCGCGCGATGGACGAAGCCGAAGATCCGGACGCCCTCTTCCGGGCCCTCTTGCGGGCGAGAGCCGTTCCGGCGTAGCATAGGGTCAAGTTTTCACCCAGCCCTCCGCCGCCGGGGCATCAACAGGCGGCGATCGAGCCCTCCTTCCGGGGCCAGGGCACCCAAGCCTCCGGAACCCTTCAGGGGAAAGCGTGGCCCCCCGCCCGGCCCGCGAGCGTCAAACCCTTGTTCGGTAAAGGAGGGCCTTCGTGGCCGATTACTACGACACTACCGCGGCCGAGACGGTCAAGCTCTGGTCGCGCAAGACCTGGCGCGACTGGCGCCAGGCCGACTCGATCTTCGACCCCAAGAACAAGTTCGTGGGCGACGACGCCGACCGCTTCCCGGTCGTCATGCTGGACGACTTCGAGAAGGGCCCGGGCGACAAGCTCACGATCACCCTCTCCCACCAGATCGGCGGCCGAGGCTCGACCGGCGATGAAGAGCTGGAAGGCAAAGAGCAGAGCCATGAGACCGACACCTTCGACCTGAAGGTGGACGTGCTCCGCCACGCGGTGAAGTGCCGCGGCAAGTTCATGAACCTTCAGCGCGTCCACCACGACACGATGAAGGAAGCCTCGACGATGCTCCGGGAATGGTTCCACGTCAGGCGCGAGGTCATGGTGACGAACCATCTGTGCGGCAACAGCCGGCAAACGGACCTCGCCTTCACCGGCAACAACACCGTGGCCGAGCCGGACAGCGAGCACATCTACCGGATCAACCAGGGCCTGGGCGCCTCGAACGACCAGACGGTCGGTGCGGACACCACGGCAAAGTTCGACGTCGACGACGCGGACGCGCTCGTCACCCTGGCCGAGACCTCGGACCCCGTCATCAAGCCGTTCTACATCGACGGCAACCCCTATTACGGCATGATGCTCCACCCGTTCGTGGTGGAGGATCTGCGGAACGTCAACTCGACCTGGTACGCCGAGATGAAGGCCGCTCTTCAGGGCGGGGCCATCAAGGACAACCCGATCTGGGGCCGGGCGCTTGGCATGCACCGCAACGTCATCTTCTTCTCGAACCCCTACATCACCCAGGGGAAGAACAGCTCGACCGGCGCCGCGGTGTCGAACACCAGGCGGAACATCTTCTTCGGCGCGGGCGCCGTGGCCCTGGGCTACGGCATCGTCTCGAAGGAGGGTGACGCCGACAAGCTCAAGTGGTTCAACACGTCGACCGACTTCGGCGCGAAGTACCACGTCGCCGGCACGATGGTCGTGGGCTGCAAGGCGGTCCGCTTCAACGACTACGGCGGCACCGCGCGCGACTACGGCAAGATCGTCGTCGTGTCCTACTCCGCCGACCGCCGGGCCTACAAGTACAAGGTGGGCAACCGCGCCACGGTCGACACCTACGACTACGGGCAGCCGCAGTAAAGGAGATCGACCATGGCGACCTACACGAACAAGATCCACTACGACGGGTCGTGGTACCGGGTCTACGGCGACCACCTCTGCTGGAAGGAGGCGACGTCGCGGACCTACGCGAACGGCGACATCATCCTGGGCCCGCACCTGGCCCTGGGCACCGTGATCGCCGACGCGCTGGTGACCCACGACGAGCTAGACACGAACGCCGCCCCCACGGCGACCGGCGTGCTCGAGCTGTTCAAGACCGGCGAGACGCCGATCCCGATCGTTTCGGTTTCGGCGGCCACGCTCGGCATCGCGGACGGCGCGACCCGGCTCAACAACCGCGCTGCCCACGGCCACGTCGTCGCGTCGACCGGTTGGTACATCCGCTTCCGCTTCACCGCGGCGTTCGCCACGGCGGGCAGCGGCAAGATCAACTTCGGGATCAACCTGTCCGGGCACGTCCCCTCGGGTGGTGGCGATCCGACGAATCCCACCGGCTAGGCCGGAGGCGCTGCACCCCGGGGCGGTCGAGGCTGACTCCCCTCCCCAGCCGCTTGAGGCCGCTCCGGGGGTTTTTCGAAGGAGGATGGATTGAGCACTTTCGGCACGGCGTACAACACGATCCTCGCCCGGTGCAACAAGCCGGCTGCGGATGCTACGCGGGTCAAGGTTGCGCTGTGCGACACGATCCAAATGCACCGGCACGAGCGGTTCCACTGGAACCAGGCCCGGTTCTCGATCACCCTCACCGCGACTTTCGGCACCTACGGCGTGACGTCGAGCACGGGCGTCGCGGCCGGCCTCCCCGCGGACCTGATCTCGATCGTCGGCAAGACGTTGTCCCTTCTCTATGCCGGGGTCGCGACCGACCAGCACGACGTGCTATGGGTCCCCCGGGAGATGATGGATCGTCTGCGGGACAGCCCCTCCGGCGACGGGACGCCGCAGTACTGGAGCTTCTGGGATGAGCGGCTGGAGCTGTACCCGGCGTCCGATCTTTCGACCCATGTCTTGAAGGGTTCGTACATCGCCGACGTCGGGACCCCGCGGTACACGGCGACGAGCCCCACCGCCTTCGCGTTTCTGAACCCGGCCGGGGGCGCCGCGGCCGACGCCGACACCTCCTCCTGGTTCGACATGAAACAGGGCTTCCAGCTCACCACCTGGCACGCGGAGTACCTGCTCTGGACCTCGGTCTGGCAGGGCGTCGCCGGCCAGGGCGAGCGGGCGCTCCAGCGCTACCTAGAGGCAAAGGCGAGCCAGTCGGACGTCACCGCGTCGCAGGCTCCCCCGCGCCAGAACATGCCCTGGATGCCCTGGTACTGATCGATGGCCCAGGACACGATCCTCTTCGACACCATGTCCCCTGACTCGTCGGACTACGAGAAGGGGCTGAAGAGCGTCACCAACCTCCTCCCCGCTGACGCGAACGGCTGGCGGGAGGTGCGAGCCCTGGCGTTCAAGGCGAACCTCGCTTTGCCGGCGTCGTCCTCGCTGGTGGGCTCGTTCTCGGACCCGAACGGCACCATCTACGTCGGCTCGACGCGCACCGCCGGCCCTTCGTCACGCCTGCTCTCCTACGTCGACTCGCCGGCCGCCTTCACCAATCGCACGCCCGGGGTAGACTTCGCCGGGGCCCCGTCCTGGTGGACGTTCGCGAAGTTCGGTGATTCCGTCATCGCTGCCCCCTGGAACGTCGGGACCGGCGCGGCCATTCAGCTCCAGGTCCGGACCGGCGCGGCGGCCACGTTCGCGAACCTCGTCACATCAGCCGATCGGCCAGCGCCCAAGTTCCTCGCCGTCTCTCGCTCTCACGTGATCGGCGCCCACAACCTCGCCAACGGCGGGGCCGGCCTCTACGCCGCGGCGAACCCCTACCGGTTCATGTGGTGCGCGCGCAATAACGCCGCGGTATGGACGCCGGGGACCGATCGCGCCGGTTTCGCCCAGGTGGATGACGACCTCGGGGAGATCACCGGGGCCATCGGCTTCAAGGACTACGCCCTGATCTTCCAGCAGTTCGGCGTGACGCGGCTCTCTTGGATCGGCGGGGATGCGGTCTGGCAGCAGGACGAACTGGCCGCTCACGACTTTGGCCTGGGCGGCAACGCATCCTTCCGCTGGCCTTCGATCGTGCGGGCCCAGCGCGCGGCGTACTACGTCTCGAACCGCGGGCCGGCCGTGACGAACGGCGAGAGCGCGCAGTTCCTGGGGGAGGGCGTGGTGCGCCGCGAGCTGGTCGACCCGCAGTCGAGCAACGGCTGGAGCTTCACGAAGCCGATCACGAGCGCCTACTCCTCGGACGGCTACGTGGCGTGGTTGGGCGAGTTCCGCATTCTGGCCGGTGGCAAGATCTGCACCGTCTATCACGTTCCCACCGGCCGCTGGTCGCTCATCAACGACTTCGAGGCACTCGGCGCGAGCAGCCCGCCGGAGGTGCTCGGGGTTGTGAAGACCGGCACCCCCGCCTATTCCTTCGACGGCATGCGGCTCTTCAACTTCAACGCCGCCGTCAACGAGATCAACGCCTGGGGCTTCACCAGCGCCACGGCGACCATGACGGCCACGCTGGCCACCAAGCGGTGGCGGCCTTCGCCTGGGACTCGCGCTTCGATCACGGGGGTTCGTCCGATCTTCCTGCTGGACCTCCTCGGGGGGGCGTACCCGACTGTCACGATCTTTGTCACCGGGTACAACGAGGCCCGAACCGCGGTGTTCACCGAAACCCTCACCACGGCCGACGCCGACGCGAACGGCGTGATCCAGGGCGCCCCTCTTCCGCTTTCCGCGACCGAGTTCCGCTTCAGCCTCAGCATCCCGACGCTCGGCGCCGCGCCAACGATTCGAGAGCTGACCGGCCTGGAGATCTTCTACGATGAGGTCTCGATTTTCTGATGGCCGAGCCCACGCCGACGATCGGCACCCGCGAACAGCCCGACCAGCAGTCGGATCTGGCGCACAAGCGCGAGGTGAAGCGCGGCATGGAGGGCATCGTCCAGAGCGGTCGAGTCCAGTGGGTCTCCGAGTTCACCCTGACGGCGGACGGCGCGACGACCACGACCGTGGTGGTGGACGACCGGGTCAACTCGAAGTCGCAGATCTCGCTCCACCCGATGACGCCGGAAGCGGCTGCGGTCCTCCCGCTCGTCTGGATTGCGGCCGGAGGTCTGATTCCCGGGGCGGCTTGGACTTCGACTCAGGTGGGAACCTTCACCGTCAACCACCCCCCGATCAACGTCGGGGAGGTGGTGACGTTCCGGTCTTCGACGAAGGGCTCGTGATGATTATGCGCGAGGAATTACGGCCAGGCGAGCCAGGATTCGAGATCGTGGTCGTAGCGCTGCCAGGCGGAGCCAGTCCAGCGGTAGACAATCAGCGGGCGGATCTTCGTGTTCGGCCCATCGGCGCACCCGACCTCGCTGTCGAGGTAGCCGTCGATGGCGAACCACTGGTTCACGAGCAGGTCCTGCGCTCCCGACTTGTCGCTGTAGAGGTAGTCGAGCCGGGCGTCGTCGCCGAGGGAGGGGATGTGGACGACGAGAAAGCCGTCGCCGAAGATCGGGCCGAAGTCGGTGTTCTGCAAGACGTACCCGTAGGTCCGGGTGGTGTTGCTTGGGTCTTTCGCAGGAACGCCCGCGGTCGCGGACAGAGCGGACAAGCACAGCAGCAGCGTGGCGAGGCAGACCTTCTTCATGGGATGACCTCCGAGAGAAGCGCGCCCGGGAGCGGGCGTCGCGAGACAACCTGTTCAGTTACTACTGACACGATTGTTTCACGGAGGGGTGAGCGGTTCAAGAGGGGAACTCTGGGTCGGCGCGCTGTCCACGGGGTGCTATCCTTCTCCCAGCCGTACCGCAGGAAAACAGGAGGAGATCACGTGATCGAAGGCATCGATCCAACGAAGCCGTACACGCTCGTGCACCAGGAATGGGCGAACTTCTTGAACCTCCGAAACGGTGATCGGCACCCGGTCACCGGCGCGCAGGTTGTTGTCGCCGACTACATTCCGACGATCGGAAAGCCCGATGGCGGGGCTCCGCCACCTTCTGATCCACGCCGCTTCTTCACTATCGCGGAGCGCTACGAGGACGAGGGGGACGGCCACCTGGCCCGTATCGCCTCCCATCAACAGATCGTTCCCGGCGCCACGATCGAGGATTCCGGTGGAAAGAAGTACCGGGTTGCGAAGGACGGCAGCCTGCGGAGGGTCCGCGAATGACCTACCTCTACATCATCGGCGGTAGCTACTACAGGATGATCGACGGGCGGCTGCATTTTTTTCGCACGAGGCTCTGGTGATGGTCCGCTCGATCCTGTGCTGCCCGGGGCACCGCGAGGAGATGATCGACCGCGCTCTCGTCGAGGGGGCCGACATGGTCCTCCTGGACTTGGAGGACGGCGTTCCGGAGGACCGGAAGGAGGAAGCGCGGAGGGTCGTCCGCCGGGCCATTGTTCGCCACGCGGCGCCGACCCCGGGGCCCGGGCTCTTCCTGTGTCAGCTCGCCGTCCGCGTCAACGGCGTCGAGTCCTTGCACTTCGGCGCCGATATCTCGATGCTCCGCAACGTCGGCTTCTCCGGCTGGCTCTGGCTCCCCAAGGTGGAGGACCCGGACGACCTCCGCATCCTGGACCGCGCCCTGGGGTTTGAGGGCGACCAGGGGCGGCAGGACGAGGCGCTCGACGTTCGGGTCTGCGCGCTCGTCGAGTCGCCCGCCGGCCTTGCCCGGGTGCGCGAACTGGAGGTCGACGCCCTCGCCTTCGGCCGGTGCGACTTCCTGGCCGCGGCCGGGATCTCCGAGCGCCAGGACGCCCTGGTCGAGCATGCGCAGCTCCAGATCGCGCTGGCCGCTCGCGCCGCCGGCATTCCGTGTTGGGACGCACCCTGCTACCGCGGCAAGGACTACCTGGACGTCGAGATCGACTTCGCCCTGCGCGCCGGCTTCACCGGGAAGGGCTGTCTCTCGCCGGCCCAGATCGAGCCCGTCAACAACGCCTTCTCCGTTCCGTTCGCCGAGATCAACCGGGCGCAGATGATCCTGCGGGCTGCCCGGGAGTCGCTGGAGGCCGTGGCCAAGCTGGGAGAAGACGACATCCTTTCCCCGCCGACGCGCCGCTGGGCCGAGGCGCTCCTTGCCCGGGTCGAGGTGTCCGCTTGAGCGAGGTCCGCCTTGCCACGATGGGCGACCGGCGCCACTTCCAGCGCCTCGCGGCGGAGTTCGCCGAGGAGGGCGTCACCCCCGGGATGGTGGCCGGGCCTGCCACGGAAGCCTTCTTCGCCCGCCTCTTCGTCCAGTACGTCTATGACCTCCCGGAGACCGGCGCCGTGGCGGTCCACCCGGCCGGCTTCTGCATGGCCGGGGGCCCAATCCCCTACGACACCCCTTGGGGAAAGACAGCCTCGGGCTGGGGCACCTACGTCCGGCCGGAGCACCGCCGGAGCGGCCTCGCGACCGCCCTGCGCGATCTCGTCGTGCTCCGCCTGAGGGAGCTGGGTTTCCGAGCCATCATCGGCGCCACCCACATCGACAACCCCGCGGGTCCGGCATCCGTCGCCCGCTTTGGCTGGCAGCCCCTCGGGCAGTCCGGCGTAGCCCTCCTGGAGGAGTAGACCATGGCGACGATCGCAGCCGCCGCTCTTGTTGCCGGGGGCACCGCCTACGCCGCGAACCAGCAGAAGAAGGCGGCCAAGGACGCCAACAAGGCGGCGAACCGCACGCAGCGGACCGACCAGACCACGACGTCGACGCAGACCGGCTGGGCTCCTGTCCAGGGCGATATGGAGTTCGCCGCCCAGGAGGCCCGCCGGCTCTACGACCAGGGCCCGGTCCTCCGCGGCGGCGCCGGCAAGGGGAAGGGGAAGGGGAAGGGGAAGGGAG
>DATEIO010001071.1:0-2443 GCA_035278895.1 Thermoanaerobaculia bacterium
GATGGCGATCAGGCGCAGCAGGTATTCGATCGTGAAGAGGATCGTGAACGCCCATTCCACGATCCAGAGCTCCCGGCCGTAGCGCGCCCGCACCGTGGGGACGCTCTCGAGCAGCACCACCGCCACGCTCGCCAGGATCAGTAGCAGGAGAACGAGGTTGAAGCGCCTCCCCGCCGGGGTGTCCGCTTCGAAGATGACCTCGTGGAGCCGGTGCCGGAAGCGGGAGCTCGGCGCGTCGCTCTTCATGCCGGGAGTCTACCCGAGGAAACGGTGCGATAGACTGCCGGCCCATGTCAGGGCACTGCATCGTCTGTGGCATGGGGGACGTGGGATACCGGATCGTGGAGCTTCTCCACCGTCTCGGCGAAACCGTGGTCGTGATCACGGAGCGGGCCTTGGACGAGCGCAAGCAGACGGCCGAAGCGTTCGGCGTCCGCGTCATCCTGGGCGACGCGAGAAACGACCGGCTCCTCAAACAGGCGGATCTCGACTCGGCGCGCGCCCTGATCGCCGCCACGGACCACGATCTCGCCAACATCGAAATCGCCCTGGACGCCCGCCGCATGCGCCCCGATCTGCCGGTCGTCCTGCGCCTTTTCGATCAGATGCTCGCCCGCCAGCTCGAAAACTCGCTCGAGATCCGCCGGGCCCTCGGGATGTCCGCTCTCGCAGCCCCCAGCTTCACCGCCGCGGCTCTGGGAGATGCCATGCTCGCGAGCCTCACGCTCGGGGACGTGCCGTACGTCGTCGGGCGCAGCCCCGTCGACGGCGGTCCGTTAAAAGGCTGCGCGACCGTGGAAGCCGTCCTCAAGCGCCACGGGCTGCTCAGCCTGGCCCGGGAGCGGCCGGGCGAGGAGTGCGCGGCCCTGCCTTCCCCGGAAGTGCCGCTCCAGGAAGGGGACCGCCTTTCGCTGCTATGCCGCAAGAGGGACTGGGACGCGCTCTTCTCCCCCTCCGAGACGCTGGTCCTCCCGGAGAAAAAGAACCCGCTGTTCAAGCGGTTCCGCCAGCTCCTCCGCCGTGGGGCCTCCCTCTGGCTGGACGAGCCCCTGAGCCTGCGGGTCGTCTTCGTGGCCCTGTGCCTGATCATCCCCGCGACGGTGCTCCTCTTCTGGTCCTATCTGGACCTCTCGCTCACGGACGCCCTCTTCTTCACCGTCACCACCCTGCACGGCGAGATCACTCTCAGCGACACCCTCCCCGAGATCAAGCTGTACGAGATCCTCCTGATGATCCTGGGGTCCATCACCGTCGCCACGGTCTACTCGCTGATGACGGACTACATCGTGGCCTCGCGGCTGCGCAAGCACCTCGGCGGACAGCCGATGCCCAAGGCCGGATACATCGTCGTGGTCGGGATCGGGCACGTAGGCTTCGGCGTGCTCGAAGAGCTCGCGGCGCTGGGAGTGCCCGTGGTGGCGGTCGACGCCAATTCGGACAGCCCTTTCCTTTCGACCGTGCGAATGCAGGCACCGGTGATCGTGGGAGACGCCCGCCTGGACGACACCCTCCTGCGGGCCGGTCTGCACAAAGCCCGGGCCGTCGTGGCGGCCACCGGCGACGATTCCGTCAATCTGGGGATCGGTCTCGCCGCCCGCAGGATGAATCCGAAAATCCGCACCGTGGTCCGTCTCTTCGACGCCGACTTCGCCCGCAAGGTCGAACGGGCCCTGGAAATCGACGCGGCGCTCGGGTCCGCGCGGATCGCCGCCCCCACCTTCGTGGCCGCCGCCCTGTTTACCGACGTCGCCAAGGCTTTCGTGGTCCAGGACCGGTTCTTCGTGCTCCGGTGGCGCAAGGCAGGCCCCGAATGGGCCGGCCGCACGCCGGCTTCCCTGAGACAGGAAGAAGGGGCCCATGTTCTGCTGCGGAACGGGGAAATCGCGGGCGATGGCCCCCTCGCCGCCGAAGAGGAGCTCATCGTGGGGTTATGGCGCAAACTGGCGCCGCCGTGGTCGGAGCAGGTGGAGCGGTAAGCGGGGTAAAATCCCTCAATGCCCTCCCGCGAAGAGCTCATCGAGAAGGTCAAAAAGCGCCTCGAGCGCCACAGCCTCCCGCGCCTTCAGATGTCCCTGCTCCTGGCGCTCACGGGCGCGACCGGGTTTCTTTCGTCGTTCCTCCTTCTGAAGCTCGGCGTTCACTCCATGGCGCTCCGCTATCCGGTGGCGGTGGCGCTCGCCTACGGCGTCTTCCTCCTGCTGCTGCGGATCTGGCTCCGGTTCCAGCGGGATGACTGGCAGAGCGCCGACATCCCCGACGTCGTGGATCTGGGGGAGGCAGTGATCGACGGCGCCGGCTCGGTCGTCCGCGGAGCGGGCCGGCTCGCGGGAGGAGGCGGCAACTTCGGAGGTGCCGGGGCCTCGGCGGATTTCGACGGACCGCCGGTCGCCCTCGCGATGCAACCGCCCGCCCCCGCTCCGGCCATCCGGGCCGTGCCGCGGTC
>DATEIO010001072.1:0-2422 GCA_035278895.1 Thermoanaerobaculia bacterium
GATGGCGATCAGGCGCAGCAGGTATTCGATCGTGAAGAGGATCGTGAACGCCCATTCCACGATCCAGAGCTCCCGGCCGTAGCGCGCCCGCACCGTGGGGACGCTCTCGAGCAGCACCACCGCCACGCTCGCCAGGATCAGCAGCAGGAGAACGAGGTTGAAGCGCCTCCCCGCCGGGGTGTCCGCTTCGAAGATGACCTCGTGGAGCCTGTGCCGGAAGTTCGAGCTCGGAGCCTCGCTCTTCATGCCGGAAGTCTACCCGAGCAGCGGTGCGATAGACTGCCGCCGCATGTCAGGGCACTGCATCGTCTGCGGTCTGGGAGACGTGGGCTACCGGATCGTGGAGCTTCTCCACCGTCTCGGCGAGACCGTGGTCGTAATCACGGACGAGGTCCGCGAGGAGCGCCTGCAGACGGCCGAGGCGTTCGGGGTACGGGTGATCGTGGGCGACGCGAGGAACGACCGGCTCCTCCTGGAGGCCGGGCTCGAATCCGCGCAGGCCCTGATCGCCGCCACGAACGAGGATCTCGCCAACATCGAGATCGCCCTGGACGCCCGCCGTATGCGCCCCGATCTGCCCGTGGTCCTGCGCCTGTTCGATCAGCGGCTCGCCCACCAGCTCGAAACCTCGCTCGAGGTCCACCGCGCCCTCGGAACCTCGGCTCTGGCGGCCCCCAGCTTCACGGCCGCGGCCCTGGGCGACGCCGTGCTCGCGGGCTTCACCTTCGGGAGCGTTCCCTACGTGGTCGGGCGCCAGCCCGTGAACCGCAGTCCCTTGTCCGGCTGCGCCACCGTGGAGCACGTTGCGAAACGCTTCCGGCTGCTCACCCTCGCCCGGGAAAGGCCGGGAGAGACGCTCGCCCCTCTCCCCTCCTCCGAGGAGCTGCTCCTGCCGAGCGACCGGTTGGCCATCCTTTCACGCAAGCGGGATTGGGACGCGCTCTTCAGCCCTCCATCCGCTCCCGAGAAGAGGCCGGTTCTGGAAAGAATTTCCGGCCTCTTCCGCCGCGGCGCCGCCATCTGGCTGGAAGAGCCGCTCGCGCTGCGGATCGTGTTCCTGGCCCTCTGCGCGATCATTCCATTGACGGTCCTCCTCCTCCACGTCTACTTCGATCTCACCCTGACGGACGCGTTCTTCCTGACCATTGCCACGCTGCACGGCGAGATCACGGGGAACGACACCGGCCCCGGCATCAAGCTCTACGAAATCCTTTTGATGATCCTGGGATCGATCACGCTGGCCACGGTCTACTCGATGCTCACCGACTATCTCGTGGAATCGCGCCTGAGGAAGCTCCTCGGCGGACCGCCCATGCCCAAGGGAGGGCACGTGGTCGTCGTCGGGATCGGCCACGTGGGCTTCCGCGTGGTCGAAGAGCTCGTGGCGCTGGGAGTGCCCGTCGTAGCCGTCGACGCCGATCCGGACGGCTTTTTCCTCTCCACCGTCCGCGCACAAGCCCCCCTGGTCTCGGGAGACGCGAGGCTGGACGACACCCTCCTCCGTGCCGGTCTCCCCCACGCCCGCGCCGTGGTCGCGGCCACGGGAGACGATTCCGTCAACCTGGGGATCGGCCTCGCCGCCCGCAGGGTGAACCCGGACATCCGCACCGTCGTCCGCCTGTTCGACGAAGAGTTCGCCCGCAAGGTCGAGCAGGCCCTGGGAGTGGACGCCGCCCTCGGCTCCTCCCGCATCGCCGCTCCCACCTTCGTCGCCGCCGCCCTGTTTTCGAACGTGGCCAAGGCCTTCGTCCTCAAGGACCAGCTCTTTGTTCTCCAGGGACGCAAGGCCGGTCCCGAGTGGGCGGGCCACACGCCGGCCTCTTTAAGCGGGGTTCACATTCTGCTGCGGAACGGGGAAATCGCCGGAGATAGCCCCCTCGCCGCGGAAGAGGAGCTCATCGTAGGGTTGTGGCGCAAGCTCGCGCCGACGTGGTCGGAGCAGGTGGGGCGGTAAGCAGGGTAAAATCCCCTTGATGCCCTCCCGCGAAGAGCTTATCGAGAAGGTCAAAACGCGCCTCGAGCGCCACAGCCTCCCCCGCCTTCAGATGTCCCTGCTCCTGGCGCTCACGGGCGCGACCGGGTTTCTTTCGTCGTTCCTCCTCCTGAAGCTCGGCGTTCATTCCATGGCGCTCCGCTATCCCGTGGCGGTGGCGCTCGCCTATGGCGTCTTCCTCCTGCTGCTGCGGATCTGGCTCCGGCTCCAGCGGGATGGCTGGCGGGATGCCGACATCCCCGACGTCGTGGACCTCGGGGAGGCGGTGATCGACGGCGCCGGCTCGGCCGTCCGCGGAGCGGGCCGGCTCGCGGGAGGAGGCGGCAACTTCGGAGGTGCCGGGGCCTCGGCGGATTTCGACGGACCGCCGGTCGCCCTCGCGATGCAACCGCCCGCCCCCGCTCCGGCCATCCGGGCCGTGCCGCGGTC
>DATEIO010001073.1:0-9599 GCA_035278895.1 Thermoanaerobaculia bacterium
ACGGTGGAGATTCCCGTTCTGCTGCGGCGGCAGGCATCACGCTGATCTTCTGACGCGGCAAGCACCCTCTTCAGAGGGTGCAGGCACGTAGCCACGGGTTTCAACCCGTGGTGGGGCCGCCCCGGGTTGAAACCGGTTGAAACCGGGTTGAAACCCCGGGGCTACGTGCCCGCGCCTCGGGGAGGCGCCCCCACCGCCCCCGGGAAATACCCAATTCACCGCATCCCCCCTCAGCCTGCAGCTTTTCCTGTAACGCCCGCAGCGCTTCGCGCGCCTGTAGTCCACAAGAGCTGGCCCCACGCGAACCGATGTCTCGGCCTGGCCGGAGGAGGTCCCCATGTCGAAAACCGCGTCACGCTTCACGACCCTTGCCCTCACGCTTGCCGTCTGCGCGCTCACCTCGTGGCCCGCCGGGGCGGAGGTCTGCTGGGACTATACCGACCTGCAGAACGCCAAGGTCCCTTTGAAATGCGTTCAGATGGGAGACCTCACCACGCCGTGCACCTGGAACCCGAGCTGCAACACCGATCTCGATCCGAGCGACTGCTGCATCGCGGTCTTCGACCCGACGGCGACCCAGACGATCGGCCAGATGCACGTCAAGTGGCACCAGTGCCTGGGCAACGTGGGCACGAGCGCGAGCCCGCCCCCGCCCAAGCGGGGGCTGCGCTGGTACGCGTTTCACCGGCAGCTCGAATCCGACTTCAACGACTACCGCGAAGGGCTCGGTCTCGGCAAGATCGACTCCCTGGAGTGGTGCCCCGGGATGAACATGCCCTACGGCCACTTCGGCGCGAACCTGGCGCCGAACACCCACCCGCTCGGCTGCGGCACCGGCCCGAACCGGCCCGCCAACGTCTCCTGCGACGGCTGCGAGACCTTCCGCGAGTGTCTCTACATCGGCGGCGCCGGTCCCGGCTCGTGCGCCACGCCCGCCTCGCCCGGCTGCAGCATCGCCGGTGTCTCGTTCCCCTACACGGAGCTCGCGGACTTCCAGAACGCCGACGAGATCGCCACCCTCCTCGACGTCTACTTCCACGGCGACATGCACGGCGCCGTCGCGGACGCGGACGGTGGGGGCTACAACGCCGACTGCGCCGACCCCAACTGCTCGACCCGCGACGCCATGTTCTGGCGCCTGCACAAGGCGCTCGACGACGTCGTGCGCGCCTGGCAGGACCTGCAGGCGGTCGACGTGACGGTGGTGATCGACCGCTCCGGGAGCATGGCGGACGCCTCGGGCACCGGAGTCGGCACGCGGCTGGACAACGCGGTCGAAGCGGCCGACATGTTCGCGGACCTGCTCGAGGAGGGGCGCTCCGACGGCGCGGTCAACCGGATCGGCATCGTCTCCTACTCGAGCAACGCGGCCAATGCGGCCCTTAACATGCCGCTCCAGGACGTCGACCTCACCCTGCGCGCGCCGGGCGGCGCCTTCGAGACCACCCTGGGTGCGCTGGCCCCGGGCGGCTCGACATCGATCGGCTCCGGCGTCGTGGCGGCCGTCGACCAGCTCTGCCCGGGCGGCTCGTGCGCCACCCACGTCCCGGCCCCCGGCGAGAACGAGCGCAAGGCGATCCTCCTGCTCACCGACGGCAAAGAGAACACCGCCCCCTGCCTGGAGGCCGGGTGCGACTCCGGAGGCGGCGCGGTGATCGACTACGGCACCCTCGACGTGCTGCAACTGTGCGCAGTGGGCCTGGGCAACGCCGCGTCGATCAATGGCGAGCTGCTGACGATCCTGGCCGAAAAGCAGGGCGGCATCTACCTCAACAACACCGATTCGACCGGCGACGACCTGAAGGACTTCTTCGCCAAGTGCTTCGCCGAGCTCACCGACGAGTTCATCGGCCTCGACCCGGCCGGCACCCTCGCCGCGGCCCAGCCCGCCGGGCCGGTGGTGCCCTACGAATCGTGCGACGACAGCCGCATCACCTTCACCTCCGGCTGGACGAAGAGCAGCCTGCCCGGCGACCGGCTGCAGCTCCTGGTGACCTCTCCGGCCGGCGACGCCTGGGTGCCGGCGGCGGGCTTCGGCGAGATGTCCTCCCAGCAGAGCTGGGCGTTCAAGCGCAGCCCGCTGCCCTACCGCGGCCAGGACGAGGGCACCTGGACCATGCAGCTCCTGCGTCCCCAGCGCGCCTTCGTCAACGGCTTCACCACCGACAGCTTCGTGGACGAGAGCCAGGGCGTGCGGATCGTGCGGCGCGAGATCCAGCGCCTCTGTCCGGCCGGCGACGCGGGCAAGCCGTCCTGCGGCCGAGTGCTCTACTTCGAGGACGGCAACCGCGGCCCGTCGGTCTACAAGCGGGCGCTCGGCGAGGAGAGCGGCACGACCGTGGGCACCGTCGAGACCGCCCCGGACGCAACGGCCCTGGCCCGGCTCCTCGGGCGGCGCCGCTGGGATCTCATCGTCTACGCCCGCCAGGCGGGACCCGACCGCGACGAGCGCTACGATTCCCTCCTCGCGCGGGCGATCTGCGCCGGCTCGCGCGCCATCGTCACCGACACCCGGAGCACCCGCGGAGCGGCCGGAATCCTGAAGTGTGCCGGCGCCACCCGCGACCCCAACGTGGTCAACGAGAAGACCGTGGCCGGCAACCCCGGGTTCGTGCGCGAGAAAGCGCCGCTCCAGAACCCTGGCTACCCGGTCTTCTCCTACGGTCTGGTGCCCTCCTCCGCGGGCGCGGCGAGCCTCTCCATCGAGGCCCTGTTCGGCCCGGAGCGCGACCGCAAAACCGCCGCCGTCGTGGTCAACGCCCTGCCGGGGAGCGACCTCCACTGGCACAAGAACGTCCTGGTCACCGGTCTCTCGCAGCTCACCGCCTTCGCGCCCCGGAGCGTCCCGCGCACCGGTGAGCCGATCATGCCCGCGGTGCGCATCCTCCCGTCCTTCCTGCGCGCCGGCGGCTACCCCGGCGGCCGGATGACCGTCGAGGTGGAGCGGCCGACCCGGGGGCTCGGCGGCCTGGTGAAGCGCGGGGGCCGCGGCGAGCCGCTGAAGGGCGATCCGGTGAACCTGGTCGAGCGCCAGCTCGGAGAGATCGAGATCCCGACGGCCCGGGACGTCTTCCCCCTCTTCGACGACGGCACCGGGGGCGACGAGCTGCCGCGCAACGGCACGTGGAGCGCGAAGCTGCCGATCTCCTACGCGGTCGACGGCATGTACACCTTCCACTACCGCTTCGAGTACCCGGCGGGCTCTTGCACCACCCGCCGCGAGCTGAAGCAGACCCTCTTCGTCGACGTCGACACCAGCCCGGCGCACTCGGAGGTCGCGGTCGGTGACCCGGCCTCGACGCAGGGGGGCAAGCTCTTCCCGGTGCGCATCCGCCCGCAGGATGCCCTCGGCAACCCGGTCGGACCGGGCCGCCGGCCGCGGCTGTCCTGCTCCAAGCCGTGCGGCTGCGACGCCCGGAGCGTGGTCGACCAGAACGACGGCTCGTACACGATCCCGGTCGAGGTCCCCAAGGGCGTCGAGCTCGCGGCCTGTTCCCTGGACGCCTTCGGCGCCCACTTCACGTTCGGCCCGCGGCCGAAGTTCCCGTCGAGGCCCGGCGGGGGAGGCGCGCAGTGAGCCCCGTCCTGCTCGTGGCCCTGCTCGGGCTCTCGGGAGTCGCGGCACCTCCGCCCGAGGCCCGGCACGGCGCAGAGACCTCGGGCGGCTCGTTCTACGTCGAATGGTGGCCGGAGCCGGCGCCGGTCCCCTTGGGCGAGCTGTTCGAGATCCACTTCCGGGTGCTCGACCCCGGCGACCGGACCACCCCGGTCTCCGGGGCGGCGGTCACCGCCAGCGCCTGGATGCCGGCGCACAACCACGGCTCGCCTCTCGAGCCCCGCATCGAGGCCCACGGCAACGGCACCTTCACCGGCCGCGGATTTCTCCTCCAGATGGAGGGGCACTGGGAGCTGCGCGTGAGCGTGGCGGCCGGGGGGCGCATGGAGCGGGCGGTCTTCGACCTCGACCTGGGGGTTCCGTGACCTGGCGGCGTGGAGCGGCCGTGGGCGCGGCGTGCTGGCTGGCGCTGGCGCTCCGGACCCCCGCTCTCGGCGCGGAGACGGCCGCCGCGCCGCGCTTCACACCGGCCGAGCTCGCCCGCATCTTGCGCATGGCGCCCCTGCCCGCGCTGCCGCCGGATCCGAGCAACGCGGTGGCCGACGATCCGCGGGCCGCCCGGCTGGGCCGGCGGCTGTTCTTCGATCCGCGGCTCTCGGCCGACGGCCGGCGCTCCTGCGCGAGCTGCCACGACCCCGCCCGCGGCTGGACCGACGGCCGCCCCGCGTCGGACCCGGAAAACCGCTTCGCCCGCAACGCGCCGAGCCTCTGGAACACCGCCTACAACCGCTGGTACTTCTGGGACGGGCGCGCCGACTCGGCGTGGGCGCAGGCCTTGGGCCCCCTGGAAGGAGAGGCCGAGCTGGGCTCGAACCGGTTGCGGTTGCTCCACCGGGTCCGGACCGAGCCGGAGCTCGCGTCCGCCTACGGGGAGGTCTTCGGACCGCTGCCGGAAGGCACGGGCGACCCGGACCGCTTCCCCCCCGACGCGCGGCCCCTGCCCCGGGCGCCCGAGCACCCGCTGCAGCAGGCCTGGGCGCGGATGAGCGAGAGCGACCAGCACCAGGCGAACGTCGTGTTCACCAACCTCGGCAAGGCGCTCGCCGCCTTCGAGCGCACACTGGCCGTGCGCGACACGGCGCTCGACCGCTACGTCGTCCGGGTGCGCAGTGGGGGAGACCCGGCCGCGGCAGGCGAGCTCTCGCCGGCGGCTGTGCGCGGTCTCGAGCTCTTCGTGGGACGCGGCCAGTGCACCCTCTGTCACAGCGGGCCCCTCCTCTCGGACGGCGAGTTCCACGACGTCGGCATCGCCCTGGCCGCCGACTTCCGGTCGGTCGACCCGGCGCGCCACCGCGGCGCGCTCGAGCTCCTCCAGAGTCCCTTCACCCGCGTCGGCCCCTACGCCGACGCCGCCGACCCGGGCGCACCGGTCCAGTTCCTCGAAACCCGGAGCGAGCAGCTCGGCCAGTTCAAGACGCCGTCGCTGCGCGGCGTGGCGGACACCGCGCCCTACATGCACGACGGCCGCTTCGCCACCCTCGAGGAGGTCGTCCGCTTCTACGACACCCGGCAGGGCGCCGCCCCCCTCGGCCACCCGACGACGCTCCTCCAGCCGCTCCACCTCACCGAAGAGGAGGTCGCGGACCTGGTGGCCTTCCTCGAGAGCCTCACCCACCGAAGGCCCGAAGGGATTGAGCCGCTGGGATCTGTTACGCTTCCGGGGAGGAGGACATGCCGTGAAGACACTTCGGCTCGATTTGCCGGATCAACTCGCCAAAGAGATCGAGAACCTGGTGCAGGCGGGCTGGTTTGCCAGCGAGGCTGAGATCGCACGCCTCGCTCTCGCAGAGTTCGTCCATCGGCATCGCTTCTCCCTTCAGGAGGAGCAGCAGCGCGAAGACATCCGTTGGGCCTTGAGCCTCAAGGGTGCTGGCCGTTGAGCCGGCGGATCGTCTGCGACACAGGTCCTCTGCTTCACCTGTCCGAGGCCGCCCTGCTGCGTGTGCTGGAGCCCGCAGGGCGTGTCCACATCCCGCCCGCTGTAGAAGCCGAGTTGCTCAGGCTGATTCTCGATTGGAACCGGCAGAGGCCGGAATGGATCGAGGTCTCCCCTTTGGAGTCTCCCTTTACAGAGGATGCTCTGGGCTGGCTTCGAGCGGATCTGCTGGATTTGGGAGAATCGGAAGCTCTGGCGTTGGCCGCTCAGATCCGGGCCGACTGGCTCCTGACGGATGACGCCGCGGCGCGGATGGTGGCGCAGCAGCAGGGCTTCGAAGTGCACGGCTCTCTGGGCGTTGTTCTCTGGGCGGCGGTCGAAGGGCATCTGGATCGGGAGAGCGCTGAAGAAGCCCTGGAAGCCCTTTCCCGGTCCTCTCTCTGGCTGTCGTCCCGTATCCTTGCGGAAGCGAGAGCCGCCCTGCGCCAGATCTTCGCCTGAATGGGGTCACGTTGCAGCTGATGCAGCGCCTGGCCTGGGGCAAAGCGGCTTTGACCAATGCCTGGACCTTGCGAAAGATCTCCTGCGGCGGCGCCCGGCGCGGCTACGCCCCTCCATCGATCCCGCCTCCCCTGTTGGTTGCCGCCCGGGCGATTTTCTCGATCATCCCGGAGAACACGAGCTGGTGCACCAGTGCGGGGAAGAGTGCCACCCGAATCGCCGCAGAACTGACCGGCGCCACCGAGCGGCGTCCGGTCCAGCGAGAAGTTGTGCGGCTCCGGGCTCCACGTGCCTCACCATGCGGCAAGGAAGTAGGTCACCATGCCAATGATTACCAGAGCCACCGCGACACGCTCCTGCAAAGGAAACCACTGGAATGATCGAGTCGTGCGTGGATTGTAGAGTTCGTAGTGACCAGCGAGCGCGATTCCATGACCGAGGAAAAGGAGAGTAGAGGCACCGAACAAGCGGCGCACGGTAAAAAGCTCCGCCCAACCCACTGCCGACGCAACAAAGACGCCAAGTGCCATCGTCGCCATGGCCAGCAGATTCAGATAATCGGCGGGAGGCAGCCAGACTAGGTCGCCTCTGGTCGCCACTTCAGACTCTTGCGATATTCGCCAAGCAAGCGAAGCGGCTTGGAACCCAAGAATAACGCCACCAGCGGTCCAGATGTCAGAGATGCTGAACTCCACGGCTCACCTCCTTGACGTGCTGCACAACGTGACACAAATCAGCGGCGCCGGTCAAAGGCCACGGCCGTTGCTCGAAGCCACGACCACCCACATGCCTCTACCGTTGATGATAGCTCAAGCGTCCGCTGCCTTTGTTGAGTTATGCGGCGACTCTGATTCCGTGGCAAACGGATACTCTCTTTCTGGCCACTCTAAGGTGCCGTAATCTGTGAAAGGACCGGCATAGCCAAGGAGGTTAAACACTAAACAGTACAGCAAGACTAGTACCTTATGGCACAGTGACAAAAAAGCATCATCAAACTCGTGATTTGCTGCATGGGCCGTGCTGTTGCGAAGCTTGCTCCAAGCAGCTACTTGTGAAGGCAAAATGACTCCCGATTGGGCAAGTGCAAATAGCCGATCCTTGGCACTAGGTGACTTCATATTTCCAATAGAACCAACAATTCGGCTTACTATTGAAGAAGATAGGTCTGACTCCTTTAGGATCTCCTCGGCCCTCTTCAATTCTGCCAGCGTTGAGCTTGGCGGCTTGGCAGTGGCTGAATATTCTGTCTTAAGCAAACCTTCGACGGCCACCCCCAAAGCAAGTGCCAGTGCATCCAGCGGAGCTCCAAAAAGGCGGAAAATATATTGCAAGATAGTGGAGAGGGATAGGACTTGACCTTCTCTTTCAACAGAATACCGAAAGAAGCTTTCATATAGTCGCCAAACAGCATCGGCAGGAGATAAATAGGCTAACGGAGGATATGAATGGCTGGTGTAGGCATTTGCCCTGGCCGGGAGTATGGTAGTCGTGATTTGATTTGAGTCGAATTCTTGAATGATGGTGGCCTGAATAGATCGTCCTAGAACAAACGCCAAGCTTTCCTGGAGACAGGCAGGCAGTTTCCCAGGAAGTTCACCCACCTTTGAAGCCTCAATTGTCGTCCAGCCTTCGCTGGTTCCAAAGGATAGATCGTAACCAGAAGAAGAGAAAGATGTCGCGCCGGCTCTCGATGCCCCACCAACTATCTTTTCCCCTACTCTAGAAACTGAGTGCACAGCTTGGTCGTATGGCAGCGGAAGCTTCTCCGGAAACCAAAGTTGAACAACGTTCTTCTTGACAGACAGTTGATGAGGCGTTACTGAACGTATCCAGTCAACTCTCCCGCTCGCGACGATTCCAGCAGCCTTTTGCAGCTTAGGGAACACCTCACTCGACTGCCACACTCGGTGATTTATATCAGTAGCGTGAAGAGTGTAGTAATCTGAGTCACCCAGAAACTGACCAGGCTTGGCGACAGCAGACTGGAAGATCGAACCTGGATCGTATCCCTGATCAGCCAAGAGTTTGAAATCAAAGCCACCATCACCGAAAGTCAAAAATCCAGAACCCTTGTAGTGAGACCGACCATCTTCCACAACAGGAACAAGCGCCATGGTGGGGCAATCCAGAACTAGGGTCCTCGCAAGGAGGGATTCAAGTGTCTGCCCAATAAGGATCATGGACTGATTGGCCTTCCTGCATATCAGCCATCTAGATTAGAGCCGCAGCCGAGTAGGCCAGGGGCCCTTACGGACCCCCAGCCCCTCTAAGAACCGTACATGCGAGTTTCCCCGCATACGGCTCAAGCCTTTCATTAGGCCGATCTCTCGACCCGGCTGTTGGGTTGTCCGGGTTGACTCGTTCCATGGCTGTGAGTTTCTTCCTACGAGCTCGGAGATGCAGCCGACCCTGCTTCTTCTTCAGCCATCGCTGGCGGAAGTACTCCCAGTAGGCGGGGTCGAGCTCCGTGGCTTCTGCCTGTATTTTAACATGCCTGCGAATCGGCACGCTACTCACCCGGAAAAGGTCCAGAGACCCCCAGGTCCCGCCCCGTTTCCGGAGGGGCGCGGTGAAGGGCCCAAGGTTGGGAGGGTTCGATGCGGAAGTATTTGTCGCGCACCAGCCCTTTCCCTTCTTGGGATGCCTTCGCTTCGCCCACTGCCATAGAGCTTCGAAGATGCGCTTATCGACATGCCAGAAGGCCCGACTGGAGACCAGGTGTCTCTGACTGTTCGCCCAGCCCCGCAGTTTCCTGTTGAGCTGTTTGATCAGGTCGAGCGCCGTGGCCGCCTGGGTTTCCACGTTCCACTTCTGGAGTCTGTGCGGGTTTAGGTACCTGCTGTCGACCGGGATGTTGGGCGGTTGCTGGCCTTATGGTCGGCCGACCGCCCTCGCTGAGCACCCTGGCTTGGGGCTATTGGGTCGGCACTGCGCGGGCTCTCGATCTCGCGCTACGGTGGAAGCAAATCAATGACTATCACCTCGGGCGGGCATAGGAAACGCAGGCGTGGTGCCGCGCCGCGTTCCATTCCGATGCCGCGAGATACGATCAACGTTCGCTCTGCCGGCAATTGGGTAACGCCGCCGGCCGCCCAGCGTCGGGGCACTGCGGAATAGGTGATGAGTGGACCCCACAATGGGACCTGTACTTGTCCGCCGTGGGTGTGTCCCGCGAGTAGTAGGTCGGCGTGGACTTCTCCCAGCGCGTAGTCCGGTGCGTGCCCGAGAACTATGTGAAAGCGGTTTGATGGGTCCTTCGCGATAGTCATGCGTGAGTTGAAGGAGTCGTCCAATGAGAGGAGCGAAATTGCAATAGATCCGTCGGCGCTCTGGACGGTGCTTGACTCCTCAGCGACTTGAACCGGTAGACCAAGGAATATTGTGCGCCACCGATCCGCTTCGACGTTGCCTCTGACTGCGAACATCCCGAGCGGAGCTTGTAGGCCGATTTTGCGTATGTAATCCCCAAAAGCACGTCCCTCGGAATCGTAGATGTCCTGATTCGCTTCTTGAACGTAGTCCCCTGCGAATGCCACGATGTCTGGGGCGGCGGCCTTCACGGAATCGAGCGCGCGGCGTTCGTGACTGCCGAAGTGGTCGAACTGG
>DATEIO010001074.1:0-4201 GCA_035278895.1 Thermoanaerobaculia bacterium
GGGTCTTGTCGCCAGGAAAACCGTACTTGGTCAGCAAGTCACGAATTTCCATATCCACGAGGTCAAGCAGTTCCGGATCATCAACGAGGTCAACCTTGTTCAGGAAGACGACGATGGCCGGCACACCGACCTGGCGGGCCAGCAGGATGTGCTCGCGCGTCTGCGGCATCGGGCCGTCCGCGGCCGACACCACCAGGATCGCGCCGTCCATCTGCGCCGCACCCGTGATCATGTTCTTCACGTAGTCGGCGTGGCCCGGGCAGTCCACGTGCGCATAGTGGCGCTTGTCGCTCTGGTACTCCACGTGCGCAGTCGCGATCGTGATGCCGCGCTCGCGCTCCTCGGGAGCCTTGTCGATCTGGTCGAACGCCACGAAATTCGCGAGCCCCTTGGACGCCAGCACCCGCGTGATCGCCGCCGTCAGCGTGGTCTTGCCGTGGTCGACGTGACCGATCGTCCCGACGTTGACGTGCGGCTTGGAACGCTCAAACTTTTCCTTGGCCATGATGTCTCCTCAAATTCCAAACGGGGTCAGCCGGCGGCCTTCGCCACGACTTCCTCGCTCACGTTCTTGGGGGCCTGCTCGTACGCCGCGAACTGCATCGTGTAGTTGGCGCGGCCCTGCGAAAGCGACCGCAGGTCCGTCGCGTACCCGAACATCTCCGACAGCGGAACCTTGCAGGCGATCACCTGGGCGTTGCCGCGCGCCTCCATGCTCTGCACCCGTCCGCGCCGCGAGGTGATGTCGCCGATGATCTCGCCCATGTACTCCTCGGGCGTGACCACCTCGACCGCCATGATCGGCTCCATGAGCACCGGCCGCGCGCGCTTGCACGCGTCCTGGAAGGCCATCGAGCCCGCGATCTTGAACGCGATCTCGGACGAGTCCACGTCGTGGAAGCTGCCGTCGTAGAGGTCGACCTCGACGCCCGTGCACGGGAAGCCCGCGAGCGGACCGGTTTCGAGCGCCTCCTTGATCCCCTGGTCGATCGGCTTGATGAACTCCTTGGGGATGACGCCGCCGATGATCTTGTTGTTGAAGATGTAGTCCGCCTCGGTCGTCGGACGCATCCGGATCTTGGCGTGGCCGTACTGGCCGCGGCCGCCGGTCTGGCGCACGAAGCGGCCCTCGCCCTCGGCCTCGGTGGTGATCGTCTCCTTGTAGGCGACCTGCGGCTTGCCGACGTTCGCGCCCACGTTGAACTCGCGCACCAGGCGGTCCGTGATGATCTCCAGGTGCAGCTCGCCCATGCCGGAGATGAGCGTCTGGCCCGTGTCCTTGTCCGTATGGACGCGGAAGGTCGGGTCCTCCTGCATCAGCTTCGCCAGGGCGTTTCCGAGCTTCTCCTGGTCGGACTTCGTCTTCGGCTCGATCGAGACCGCGATCACCGGCTCGGGGAAGCTCATCGCCTCCAAGACCACGGGCGACTTGGGATCGCAGATCGTGTCGCCCGTCGTGACGTTCTTCAAGCCCACCGCGGCCGCGATGTCGCCCGCCCACACCTCCGAGATCTCCTCGCGCTTGTTGGCGTGCATCTTGAGAAGCCGGCCGATGCGCTCGTTGTTCCCCTTCTTCGGGCTGAACACCGAGTTGCCCGACTCCACGTGCCCGGAGTAGACGCGGAAGTAGGTGAGCTGTCCCACGTACGGGTCGCTCATGATCTTGAACACGAGCGCCGAGAACGGCTGGTCGTCCGCCGACTGCCGGATCACCGGCTGCTCGCTGTGCGGGTCCATGCCTTCGATCGGGGGGATGTCCAACGGGGAGGGGAGATAGTCGACCACCGCGTCGAGCAGCGGCTGCACGCCCTTGTTCTTGAAGGCGCTGCCGCAGATCACCGGCTGCAGCCGGTTGGTGATCGTGGCGCGCCTCAAGGCGGCCTTGAGCTCGTCGTTCGTGACCTCCTCGCCCGAGAGGTACTTCTCGAGGAGCTGGTCGTCCGTCTCCGAGATCGCCTCGACCATCTGCTCGCGCATCCGGTGGGCTTCGTCCAGATACTCCTCGGGGATGTCGATGAGCTCGTAGTCGGCGCCCATCGTCTCATCCTTGTAATAGATCGTCTTCATGAGGAGCAGGTCGATGATCCCCTTGAACTGGTCCTCGCGGCCCCAGGGCATCTGGACCACCACGGGGTTCGCGGCGAGGCGGGTGCGCATCATCGAGACCGTGCGGTCGAAGTCCGCGCCGATCCGGTCCATCTTGTTGACGAACGCGATCCGGGGCACGCGGTAGCGGTCGGCCTGGCGCCACACCGTCTCGGACTGGGGCTCCACGCCCGCGACCGAGTCGAACACGGCGACCGCGCCGTCCAGCACGCGCAAAGAGCGCTCCACCTCGGCCGTGAAGTCCACGTGGCCGGGGGTGTCGATGATGTTGATCCGGTGCTTGTTCCACATGCAGGTCGTGGCGGCCGAAGTGATCGTGATGCCGCGCTCCTGCTCCTGCACCATCCAGTCCATGGTCGCGGTGCCTTCGTGGACCTCGCCGATCTTGTAGTTGACCCCCGTGTAATAGAGGATCCGCTCGGTGGTCGTCGTCTTACCGGCATCGATGTGGGCCATGATGCCGATGTTGCGCGTATCTTTCAGTGGTACTTGCCGTGCCATGGTTTTGCCTGACTTCTTCCCGTCCTGCCCGTGTTGCTCTCTTTGGTTATCGACTCGTCTGCTCGCGGCGTCCGTTCCGGGCGGCCCGCCAGCCGCCCGGTGGGGGACTGACGGGAGGTGCCCTCGCTACCAGCGGTAGTGGGCGAACGCCTTGTTGGCCTCTGCCATGCGGTGCGTGTCGTCCTTCTTCTTGATGGCTCCGCCCCGGTTCTCCGCGGCGTCCATCAGCTCGCCGGCCAGGCGGGCGCGCATCGTTTTTTCGCCGCGGCCCATCGCCGTATTGATGATCCAGCGCATCGAGAGGGCCAGCTTGCGGCTCGGCCGCACCTCGACGGGCACCTGATAGGTGGACCCGCCGACGCGGCGCGACTTGACCTCGACCGCCGGCTTCACGTTCTCGATCGCCTTCTTGAACACCTTCATCGGGTCGTCGCTCGTGCGCTGCCGGATCACCTCGAGGGCGTCGTACAGGATGCGCTCGGCGACCGACTTCTTGCCGTCCTTCATGACCACGTTCACGAACTTGGTCACCAGCTGCGAGTTGTACAGCGGATCCGGCAGGATCTCGCGCTTCGGAATCTCTCTACGCCTGGGCATGTCTTACCTGCCTCCCTTGCGACCGGCCTTCGCGTCCGCCGCGGCTCCCTGCTTGGGACGCTTGGCACCGTACTTGGAGCGGCCCTGGCGGCGGTTCTGCACGCCGACCGCGTCGAGCGTTCCCCGGATCACGTGGTAACGGACGCCGGGAAGGTCCTTCACGCGGCCCCCGCGGATGAGCACGATCGAGTGCTCCTGCAGGTTGTGGCCGACCCCCGGGATGTACGTCGTCACCTCGATGCCGTTGGTCAACCGCACGCGGGCCACCTTGCGCAGCGCCGAGTTCGGCTTCTTGGGCGTCTGGGTGTAAACGCGCACACAGACCCCGCGCTTCTGCGGCGAGCTCTGCAAGGCCGGGCTCTTCGTCTTCGACTCGGCGCGGTCACGGCCCTTGCGCACCAATTGATGAATCGTAGGCATGCGTCCAGATCTCCTCGACCCGTTGTTCCGACTTATGACACTTTCAGCGGAGCCACACCGCCACGGCCCCATCCGGTGATGGGTCCGGCGGCCCAGTACTCCGGCCCCGAACGGTATTCAGGGTAGGTCTTCGGTAAGAAGACTAAACCGCCCCCGTCCCTGGCGGGACCATCGGCGGAAAAACCCGCAGATACTAGCTGAGAGGCCGGCGCGACGTCAACTCCGCTCCACGCGCCATGACCGCAAGGTCACCCAGCGGGAAGGGGGAGTATAGGACCAAGCGCGTCGCCGCGCAAGGGGTCAAACGACTTTTTCGTCCGGTTGGTTCCACCCGAGGCCGCTCCGCCCCATCGCTCACGGGGTAAACCGGGGGGAGGGGGCGGGTATTCCCGAGCGATTTCACCCCTGCCCGCTCCCGGACACATTCCTTATATATAGGGCGACGCCTCCGCCGGGGCCCTCACCTCCCCGGCCCTCCTCTCCCATCCCCCTCCCTCCCGCCGGGAGAGGAGGGAGCTCCCATGACATTCTTTGCAAGGGCTCCCTCTCCCGGAAGGGCGGGAGGGGGCTGGGAGAG
>DATEIO010001075.1:0-2375 GCA_035278895.1 Thermoanaerobaculia bacterium
GACCGGAGAGGCCTGGCCCAGCAGCTTGCCGGTCTGGGGAGCATCGCTCAAAGGCCGAACGCCATCCGGTCGCGTTTGCTCAGAGGCGAGCGGGGATACGTCTCGATGCCCGTCGTCGCGGGGGATCTCGCGTATTTCCCGCCCCACCTTCTAGGGTCCAACCGGGGGCCCGAGCACCGGGACTACAACCGGCGCGCCAACCAGATCCTTCTGGAGCGAGGGTCAGTGGCGCTTCTGCGCGTAGCGGATCAACTCGGCCAAACGCGGGAAGACCGGGCTTTGCGAAACCGCCTGGAGGGCCGGCTCAACGAGGTGGAGCGAGCGATCGGAGCCTGGGGCGGCAGGGCGAGGCGGCGCACGGTGGGGCTCCCGGGGAGGACTCAAAACGCGGAGGCAGCCCGGCGGTTCGTGTCGCGCAAGCTGAGCGGCCATCTCCGAGGAGTGGAGCGAGGTCTGGCCCAGGGACTCCTGTCCACAGCCAAGTCGATCACGCCGCAGCCGCGATTGCCCGGTCTTGGAGCTTTGATGAAGGCCGTGGCGGTCGGCGCAACCGTCGTCACCGCGGCCGGCCTGGTCCAGGAGGTCGGTCAGGCGGTCCTCGTCCTCGAGGCGGCCGTGCGTCGGGAGCACCGCCAAGTCTCCGGGCGGGGTCCTCTGGAGCGGCTTGCGCAAGGAGACGTCTCGACCTATCGCTTGCTTCGGCTGACGAGCGGCCACCCGGAGGCAATCTCTCATTTCCGGGCGCCTGAGTTTTCCCTCAGGGACCTTCCAGCCGCAGTGCGCGAATACAGGCGCAGCCGAGCCGAGATCATCCGGTTCGCGAGGACGTCGGTCCGGGAGGGAAGGTCCCTGCGGGAGTCGGCAGGAGAGGTTGCGCGCCGGTCGGCCGCGGTCTTGGCGGCACGGGAGCAGGTGGTCAATGCAAGCCTGCAGAAGCTGGGAGTGCCGAGTCTCCGGCTTTTGTCAGGAACGGCAAGAGGCAAGACGGAGTCTCTCGCCCGGTTTGCGCAAGCTTGCCGGGAGGCAGGGATCTCGGTGGGAACGGTCGTTCGTGTTGTTGTCGAGCTGGGCCCGATCGTTCTGGGAGGAGCTTTCGCCGGTGCCGCCGTGACTCTGGCTTCTCGTCTGGTCCTCGGACAGGTGTTCGGTCTGGGCCGCGATCTGGCCAAGGACTTTCTCTACGGCGAGCGGGAAAGAGGGCGGTAGCGGAATGGCCTTGCGGATCTATTAAGAACCAATAAGAGTTACCGTATAATCATCTCGACAGCCGCGAGAGGAAAGAGATGAGAGAACGCCGTACCGTTGCTGACCTTCTTGCGTACCTCGAGGCGACGAGTCTCGGCCTGGTCGACGCGAGTGAGGAGGAGAGATCCCGGGCGCAGGAGCTCGCCGGGAAGCTGACGGAGGCCGAGTCGAGAAAATGGCGGGCTCACCGGCGTCCCAGCCCGGGGAGGAGCAAACCGATGCGTCGGGCGGGCCTGTTGCTCCTCGTCGCAGGTCTCTCCGTAGTTCTCACCGAGGCGAGGGCCCGCTCTCCTCAGATCCCAGCCTCCGGGATCGGTCAGGCTGCTTTGCTCGCACCCACAGCTTGCTCCTGGGACTGACTCCCCAGAATGTAGTCGGCAGCTTTCTGCGCTCGGGCGGCGGCAATCACCACGGCCCGGTGATCGGCCTTGAGAACGTCTGCCCAGTGCCGGATGTACGCGGCAGAGCTCTCGAGAAGTTCTTCTGTACCGGACGGCGAGATGGCTTCCACCTTGACCGGAGCGATCCCCAAGACTCCGCAGAGCATCGCGGCCGTCATCTCAGCGACGAGCTCCTCGCGGGCGTAGGCGGGAGAGCCGAAACCACCGGCATCCTCTTCCTCCGCGAAGCGGTCGAGGCGAGACGGGTGGCCGGTGGCGTGCGCAAGCTCGTGGAATTGGGTGCTGTAGTACGACTGCGGGCTGCTGAAGGCTTCCGGCTTCGGAAGCTGCACTCGGTCGTCGCCACGGAAGTAGAAGGCTCGCTCTCCGCCGTGGCGCAGCTTGGGGGGATTCGGCATGTTGGCGTAGACGGCTGCACAGGCAGGGATCGGATCAAAGGCCCGAGAGGCCTCGGAGGCTGCGTCCCCCAGGACATCGATGCCATCGCACTGATCGACGTTGAAGACCGTGTAGTAGCGCATCAGGATCCGCCGCCGGCGCTCGGGAGTGATCTCTTCCTCGACCTCCTCGGAGGTCTCGTTGTCGATGCGCCAGAAGACGATCGGGGTACCTCGTTCGCCCCGTCGCACATGGCCTCCGAGGTCCAGGGCCTGCTTGAAGGTCACCCAGTAGGGCGAGCCGAAGTGCTGCGCGATCAGGAGAAAGACGTTGATGCCGCGGTAGGGCCGG
>DATEIO010001076.1:0-2574 GCA_035278895.1 Thermoanaerobaculia bacterium
CCGTCTCTACCGGACCGGCGACCTGGCCCGCTGGCTCCCCTCGGGCGAGCTCGAGCACCTGGGCCGGCTCGACCATCAGGTGAAGATCCGCGGGTTCCGCATCGAGCTGGGGGAGATCGAAACGGCCCTCCTCGCCCATCCTCAGGTCGAGCAAGCGGTGGTCGTGGCGCGCGAGATCGCGGGAAGCAAGTCCCTGGTGGCCTACGTGGTTCCGGAAGCGGCCGGGCTGCGCGAGCACCTGCGGCAGCTTCTTCCGGAGCACATGGTTCCGGCCTTCTTCGTCGCCCTCCCGGCGCTCCCCCTGACCCCCAACGGCAAGGTAGATCGGAAGGCCCTGCCAGCCCCGGTCATCTCCACCCAACCGGCCCAAGGTCCCTTGAATGGGATCGAGGAGACGGTGGCCGCCATCTGGTGCGAGGTCTTGGGCGTGCCGCGCGTGGGCTCCGAAGACAACTTCTTCGATCTGGGCGGGCATTCGCTGCTCCTCCCCAGGGTCCAGACGCTCCTCCGCGACCGTCTGGGACGAGAGGTGAGTCTGGTGGACCTCCTGACCCACTCCACGGTCCGCGCCCTGGCGCGTTATCTGGAGCCGGAGCTGGCAGTGGAGGAGCCCGCGGCCGTGGCACCGCGCCAGCGGGGCAGCGGCGCCCTCGCCATCGTGGGCCTGGCCGGCCGTTTCCCCGGCGCTTCCGATGTCGAGGAACTGTGGGCCAACCTCTCCGCGGGCGTCTCCTCGATCGCCCGCTTCGGCGACGAGGAGCTCGCCGCCGCGGGCGTGCCTCCCGAGCTGCGGCGCGACCCCCGCTACGTGCCGGCCGCCGGAGCGCTCAACGGGGTAGAGCTCTTTGACGCCGGCTTCTTCGGCTACAGCCCACGCGAGGCCGAGCTGCTCGATCCCCAGCAGCGTCTGTTCCTCGAATGCGCCTGGGAGGCGCTGGAGGACGCCGGGTACGACTCGAAGAGGACGACGGGCCCGGTCGGCGTGTTCGGAAGCCTGGGGTTCAACCGCTACCTGCACCAGATCCTCACCGCCGTGGACCCTGCGGAGGTGGGCGGGCTCCAGCTCGCGCTGGGCAACGACAAGGATTTCCTGGCCACCCGCGTCTCCTACAAGCTGGACCTGACCGGACCCAGCCTGACCGTCCAGACCGCCTGCTCCAGCTCGCTGGTGGCGGTCCACGTGGCGAGTCAGAGCCTCCTTCAGGGGGAGTGCGACATGGCGCTGGCCGGCGGTGTGTCGATCGTCCTGCCGCAGCGCGCGGGCTACCTCTACGAAGAGGGGGGCATCGCCTCTCCGGACGGCCGCTGCCGCGCCTTCGACGCCGAAGCGCGCGGCACGGTCTTCGGAAGCGGCGGAGGCCTCGTCGTGCTCAAGCGGCTCGAAGACGCGTTGGCGGATGGGGACACGATCCGGGCCGTGCTTCTGGGCTCGGCGGTCAACAACGACGGCGGCTCCGGCAAGGCGGGCTACACCGCGCCGAGCGTCGCCGGGCAGGCCGCGGCGATCTCGGCGGCGCTCGCCGCCGCGGGGGTGGACCCGGCCACCGTCTCCTACGTCGAGGCGCACGGCACCGGCACGCCGCTGGGAGATCCGATCGAGGTGCAGGCGCTCGCCCAGGCCTTCCGGCAGGGCGGCCCACGCGAAGGCTCCTGCGCGCTGGGCTCAGTCAAGAGCAACCTTGGCCACCTGGACACGGCGGCCGGAGTCACCGGCCTGATCAAGACGGTCCTGGCGCTCGAGCATCGCGTTCTGCCGCCGAGCCTGGGATTCACACAGCCGAACCCGCAGATCGATTTCGCGGCCGGCCCCTTCCACGTCCAGGCCGAGGTAGCCTCCTGGGAGCGGGGCTCCTCGTCGCGCCGCGCGGGCGTGAGCTCGTTCGGCATCGGCGGCACCAATGCCCATGCAGTGCTCGAAGAGCCGCCCGTAAGGACTCCTTCCGAGAGCGCGCGCCCCTGGCACCTGCTCGTGCTCTCGGCCCGGACCCCTGAGGCCCTGGAGAGGAAGCGGATCGAGCTGGCCGGCCATTTTGAGCGCCACCCCGAGATCCACCTCGCCGATGCTGCCTATACCTTGCAGGTCGGACGGCGTCCCTTCGCTCAGCGCGCGATCGCCGTGGTCCGCGACGTGGATGACGCGGCGGCCGTGCTGCGGGGCGAGGCGCCGGAGCGGCTCTTCGCGCGCACGGCTTCCGAGACGGCGCCGCCGGTCGTCTTCCTGTTCCCGGGACAGGGGAGCCAGAGGCCCGGCATGGGCGCGGGGCTGTACGCGGCGGAGCCCGGGTTCCGCCGCGAGATCGACCTCGCCTGCGAGATCCTCCTCCCGATCCTGGGCTTCGACCTGCGGGATCTCCTGCTTGCCCCGGCGGACGACGAGGAGGCGGCGCGGCGGCTTGAAGCCACGGAGGTGACGCAGCCGGCGCTCTTCGTGATCGAGCACGCCCTGGCCCGCCTCTGGATGGAGCAGGGCGTGCGCCCCGAGGCCCTGATCGGCCACAGCATCGGCGAGTACGTGGCCGCCTGCCTGGCCGGCGTCTTCTCGCTGGAGGACGCCCTCGCCCTGGTCGCGGCGCG
>DATEIO010001077.1:0-2801 GCA_035278895.1 Thermoanaerobaculia bacterium
CACATCGTCTCGGACGGCTGGTCGATCGGCGTGATGCTCTCCGAGCTGACGGCGCTCTATCCCGCGTACGGCGAGCGGCGCCCCTCGCCGCTCGCGCCGCTGCCGGTCCAGTACGCCGATTTCGCGGCCTGGCAGCGCGGATGGATGCAGGGCGACGTGCTCTCCTCGATCCTGGCCCGCTCGCGAGAGCGCCTTTCCGGCGCTCCGCTCGTGCTGGAGCTGCCGTCCGACCGGCCCCACCGGCCGGTTCCGAGCGGCCGCGCCGAAGGCCGCGTCGCCACGGTTCCGGCCCACCGGCTCGCCGCGGTCGCGGCGCTCGCCCGGCGCGAGGGGGTCACCCTGTACATGGCCCTCCTCGCCGTGTTCGACACCCTGCTCCACCGCTACACGGGACGCGAAGACTTCCTCGTCGGCACGCACGTGGCCGGCCGCAACCGGGCGGAGACCGAAAACCTGATCGGGTTCTTCATCAACGAGCTCGTGCTGCGCGCGGACCTCTCCGGGGATCCGTCGTTGCTCGGGCTCCTGCCCCGGGTCCGCGAGGCCGCGCTCGACGCCTACGCCTATGAGGACCTGCCGTTCGACCGCCTGGTCGAGGCGCTGCAGCCGGAGCGCGACCTGGCGCGGCCTCCCGTCATGCAGGTGCTCTTCGTCCTCCAGAACCTCGCGGAGGCCACGCTCGAATCGCTGGAGCTGCCGGGGCTGACGCTGGCGCCGTTCCAGGCCGCCGTCAGCCCCACGACGCTCGACCTCATGCTCGAAGCGATGGAGACGGGCTCCGGCCTGCTCCTGAGCGCGCGGTACAACGCCGACCTGTTCGATCCCCCCACGATCGACCGCCTGCTCGGGCATTTCGAAGCCCTGCTCGAGTCGGCCTCCGCGGCTCCCGAGACCCGGATCTCGCTCCTCCCGCTCCTCACCGGGGTGGAGCGGCAGCAACTGGTGCGGGAGTGGAACGACAGCCAGGCGGCCTTCCCCGGCGGAGCCACCTTCCCGGAGCTCTTCGCGGCGAGGGCCGCGGCGCGGCCGGACGCGGTCGCCGCGATCTGCGGCAGCGACCGGCTGACCTACGGCGAGCTCGACGCGCGGGCCGATCGCCTGGGGCGCCTCCTCGCGGCCTCCGGGGCCGGTACCGACGGCGTCGTGGTTCTGCTCGCGGAGCGCGGCCTCGAATTCCTGACCGCCGTCCTCGCGGTCTTCAAGGCGGGAGCCGCGTATCTGCCCCTGGACCCGCGCCAGCCGCGGCGGGCCTGGGCCCGGCTCGTGGCCGGCAGCGGCGCGCGGCTGGGGCTCGCCGGCCGCGCCCATCTCCCCACCCTGGCCGAAGCGGCGGGCGACCTCCCTCTCCTGGTCCTCGAGGACGCCCTCTCCGCGCCGGCTCCGGGCGCGGCCCCCCTCTCTCCGCCTGCGCCCGGCGACCTCGCCTACGTGATCTACACGTCGGGCTCGACGGGCGTGCCCAAGGGCTCCATGCTCAACCACGGCGGCATGTTGAACCACCTGTGGGCCAAGGTGGCCGCCCTGGACCTCCGCGAGAGCGACGCCGTGGCGCAGACCGCGACGCAGACGTTCGACATCTCGGTGTGGCAGCTCCTGGCCGCGCTGCTGGCCGGCGGCCGCGTCGAGATCTTCCCCGACGAGGTGGCGCACCACCCGGCGCACCTCTTCGCCGAGGTGGAGAGCCGCGGGGTGACGGTGCTCGAGACGGTTCCCTCCCTGCTGCGGCTCGCTCTCGAAGAGCTGGGAGCCCAGGGAGACTCCCGGCCCCCGCTCGCCTCCCTGCGCTGGCTGATCCCGACCGGGGAGGCGCTGCCGCCCGAGCTCTGCCGCCGCTGGCTCGAGCTCTACCCCGGGATTCCCCTGATCAACGCCTACGGCCCCACCGAGTGCTCGGACGACGTCACGCACCACCCGATCCGCTCGGCCGCGGACGCGGCCCGGGCCGTGGTCCCGATCGGCCGGCCGGTGCCGAACCTCAGGCTCTACGTGCTCGACCGCGGCTTCGAGCCGCTGCCCGCCGGGGTGCCCGGCGAGCTGTTCGTGGGCGGAGCCGGCGTGGGGCGCGGTTACCTCAAGGACGGCGAGCGCACGGCGCAGTCGTTCGTGCCCGACCCCTGGTCCGGCGAGGCCGGAGCCCGCCTCTACCGCACCGGCGACCTCGCCCGCTTCCGGACCGACGGTTCCCTCGAGTTCCTCGGCCGCATCGACGACCAGGTCAAGATCCGGGGCTTCCGCATCGAGCCCGCCGAGGTGGAGGCGGTCCTCGCGCGGCATCCCGCGGTCCGGGAAGCGGTCGTCCTCGCGCGCGAGATCTCCGGGGCCAAGGCCCTGGTGGCCTACGTGGTCGGCGGCGGGGAGGCCCCGCCGGACGCGGCTGCGCTCCGCGAGCACCTGCGGGAGCGTCTGCCGGAGGCCATGGTCCCCGCCTTCTTCGTCTTCCTTTCCGAGCTGCCGCTCACGCCCAACGGCAAGCTGGACCGGCGGGCCCTGCCGGACCCGGAGCGGGAAACGGCGTCCGCCGAAATCGCCCGGCCGCGCACCCCGGTCGAAGAGATCCTGGCCGGCCTCTGGGCCGAGGTGCTCGGGGTGGAGCGCGTGGACGTCCACGAGAGCTTCTTCGACCTGGGCGGCCATTCGCTGCTCGCCACGCGGGTGATCTCGCGGCTGCCCGGCCTCTTCGGCGTCGAGCTGCCGATGCGCGCTCTCTTCGAGAGGCCGAACGTGGCCGAGCTCGCCGCGGCCGTCGAAGAGGCCCGCCGCGGCCCCGCGGGCGCCGCGGCCCCGCCCCTGGTCCCGGTGCC
>DATEIO010001078.1:0-8517 GCA_035278895.1 Thermoanaerobaculia bacterium
TCGTCTCCAGGCAGACGTCGTGGTAATGGGCGAGATAGCGGGTAAGGGCGCGGTCCACCTCTTCGGGGGAAAAACCGGGGCCCAGGGCGCGCTCGACGAGCACCCGCGCCCCCTCCCCCACCATCGTCACCACCTGCTCCAGGGCGAGCGGCGGGAGGCCCAGCCCGGCGCGCATCCGGTTGATGGCGGCCGTGATGTCGCGCCGGGAGTCGATCAGGGTCCCGTCGAGATCGAAGACGAGGGCTTCCGGAGCGAGCATCAGACGTCGATGAACTCGGCTTCGACCCGCTGCGGCAGGATGCCCGCCTCGTAGCCCCGATCGAGGAGGAGCTGGACGGCGCGGCGCCCGGCCTGGCCGTAGTCCCGGGTCCAGTCGTTGACGTACATCCCGACGAAGCGGTCCGAGCGCTCCGGGTCGTCCTCGAGACCCCGGGCGTACTGCACGGCGTAGCCCAGGGCCTCCTGCCGGTGGTCGAGACCATAGTTGATGCTCTCGGTGAGCAGGCGGCAGAGCCGGCGCTTCAGAGCCTCGGGGAGGTCGCGGCGGATGCCGTTGCCGCCGAGCGGGAGCGGCCCGCCGGTCTCCTCCTTCCACCAGACCCCCAGGTCCACCACGCTCTTCAACCCCATGTCGCCGTAGGTGAGCTGCCCCTCGTGGATGACCACCCCGGCGTCCACCTCGTTGTTCAGGACGGCCTCCAGGATGCGGTCGAAGGGGACGAGCACCGTGCTCACCTCCGGCTGCCAGAGGCGGAGGGCCAGGTGGGCCGTGGTGAGCTCGCCCGGAATCGCCACCTGGAGCCCCGGCAGGTCGGCGCGGCCCATCGATTCACGGGCCACCACGATCGGGCCGTAGCCGTCTCCGAAGCTCGCGCCGGAAGGCATGAGCTGATAGCGGTCCGCGAGATGGGCGTAGCCGTGGAAGGAGAGGGCCGTGATCTCGTAGGTCCCTTCAAAAGCGGCCTGGTTGAGCGTTTCGATATCCCTGAGGACGTGCTCGATGCGGAGGCCGGAGACGTCGAGCAGGCCCTGGGTCAGGGCGTAGAACATGAAGGCATCGTCCGAGTCCGGGCTGTGGGCGATGCGGATCAGGACGGGATCTTGGGCGTCGGTCATGGCGCGGGAGGGTATCAGAGATGCAGGAGATCGGGGGACGCCCCGTCCCCGGGGAGCCCTCCCCCAGCCGTCCCCTCCGGGGGACGATTCGCCAGGCCCCGTAATGGGGCGATCTCCCCAAACCCTTTGCTTCCTTCGTTTGCGTTACATGGCACACACCTTGAATAAGAAGGATGCCGGGGAGCGGGGAAGCCGATGGCGGCCTCGCTCAAACAGCAAGGAGACACGACCATGAAGACGACGAACAAATCCCTCGCGAAGATCCTCGGGCCGGTCCTGCTCCTCACGGCGTCGCTGTCCCTGCCCGCCGTGAGCGTGGCCGCCCCTGCCGATAAAGGCAAGGCGCACAAGGAGCAGAAGGTCAAGCAGAACCCGGGCAAGGCCAGGGGCCACGTCCAGCAGCAGCGCGTCCAGGTTCAGCGCCAGAAGGTCAAGGTCCAGAAGCAGAAGGTCCAGGTGCAGAAGCAGAAGGTCCAGCAGCAGCGGGTCCGCCAGCAGGTTGTCCAGCAGCGGGTCGTCCAGCAGCGGCAGGTCTATCGCCAGCCGGTGTACTCGCAGCCGGTCGCCCAGAGACGGGCCGTCCCCAACCGGCGGCCGTGGTACGGCTGGGAGCGCGGCCGGGGCTCCGGGGCGTTCGTTCTGGACGGCACGTTCGTGGACCAGCAGTACGGCTGCCAGCTCATCCGTGAGCACTCGGGCCGCGTGATCCCGATCGTGGGCAACGGCGGCGGCATCCGCAAGGGCGACCACGTCCGCCTGACCGGCCGGGTCGACAACAGCACGGTCTGCGGCCCCGCCTTCCGGGTCACCGAGGTCCAGACGATCTGGCAGAACGCCAATCACCAGGGCCTGATCTTCGACCGGCGCCGGGACGGCGACTTCGACGGGAGTTATCTCGAGGAAGACGAGTACCGCCGCCAGGGCCGGTATCCCAGCGAGTACAGGAACGGACGCCGCGTCCCCGACGGGTACCGGTATGACGACCGCTACGATGGCGATGGCCGGCTGATCAGCGTCGACGGCCGCCTGGGCGGCGACAGCGACTGCCCGAGCCTGCGCGCCACCAACGGCGACCTCTTCGGGCTCGACGGCGACCTGCGCGACTGGAGCTACGGCGAAAACGTGCGGGTGGTCGGCTTCCTCGACAACGCCCGCTCGGACTGCGGCTACAACCGCACGATCGCGATCCGCGAGATCAACGAGCGGTAAGCCTCAACGGCACACTCTCTCCTCCTGCGGGCGGCCTCACGGCCGCCCTTTTCTTTTCCGGGCTACTCGTACTGGATGAATCCCGGCGCCAGGATCCCGTCCGGATCGAACTTCTTCTTGGCCTCGAGGATCATGGGCCAGCGGTCTCCGAAGTGCTGGGCCCACTTCTCCGCCGTGTTGAAGGTGATGTAGCCCGAGAGGTAGCGCTTGCCGCCGTAGAAGATGGACAGCTCGCTCGCCATGTCGAGCCGGGTGAGGGCCATCTCCAGGAACCGGGCCGGCACGCCGGGGAGAATGCCCCAGCCCATCACGAAATCGCCCTCGGGGTGCATGAAGAGCGGCGCGTCCGACGTGCGGGTGTAGGCCGGCCAGAGGAGGATGTGGCCGCCCGGTCCCAGGGCCTGGGGCGGCGTCTGGGCGAGAACCCCCTCGATGAACTCGCGCGAGCTCTCCCAGGGGAGGATGCTCTCCATCCAGGGGTGGGCCATGTCCCAGTAGCCGCTGCGCCGCCAGAGCTCGAAGACGGGGTCCATGCGGTTCGCGAACTCGTACTGCGTGAAGTCCTCGGTGTGGACGTGGCGGTACGGGGAGAGCCCGGCGAGCACCGCCGGGGTGTCCGGCTCCTCGCCCGCGTCGAAGTCCACGGTCAGGTGGACCGGGTAGAACCACTGGGCGAAGGTCTGCATCCCCTCCCCCAGCTCCATGCCCTCGCCGATCTTCTTGATGCCCTGGAGGCACGGCGTGCACCAGGATTCGAGCGACGAAAACGTAGGATTGCCCGGGTCCATGATCTTCTTGACGTCCTCCATCAGGACGCCCAGGTCGTCGTAGAGGAGGTAGTACTTGCGGACGGTCGCCTTGCACTTCCGGAGCCGGACCTTGGCCCGGGTGATGACGCCGAACTGCCCGAGGCCGCAGCGCACGACGTTGAAAAGGTCGGCGTTCTGCTCGCGCGAGCAGGTGACGATCTCGCCCTTGCCGGTCACCACCTGGAGCTCGACCGCGTTGTCCGCCTGGGCGCCGTAACGGAAGCTCGCGACGCCGAGCCCGGCCATCGACAGCGTGCCCGAGATCTGCACCCCGAGGTTGTTGGTGAGCACCCGGGGGACCATGCCCTTTTCGAGCGTCGCGGTGACCAGGTCGCGCCAGACCACGCCGCAGTCGACGGTGGCGGTCTCCCCCGCCTCGTCGATCTCGTGGATGGTGTTCATGACCGCGGTGTCCAGGAGGACGCCGCCCTGGCTCGTGGCCTGGCCGCTCTGGGTATGGGCCTGGCCGCGGGGGGTGACGGGGATCTTCCTCTCGCGGCAGAAGCGGATCACCTCGGCCACCTCTTCAGCGGAGGAGCAGCGCGCCACCGCGGCCGGCAGATGGTCCACCATGCGGCCGAAGTCGGAGCGGTAGAGGGCCCGGACCTCGTCGTCCAGGAGAATGCAGTCGCCCAGGGCCTCCTTCAATTCACGGAGGGCCTCGGCGGTCGTCATCGGGGAATGAATGGTCATCTCACAAACCTCCCTGCAAAAATTTCAAATGCGGCGGCGGGGGGGAGGACGGCGTTTCGGTGTCCGCCGCGGGTTTCTCCTCCCCCGGGCGCAGGGGCCGCAGCCGCTCGCCCTCTGCGCCGGTCCGGCCCGCGGTCTCGGTGGGCAGCACGGTCTTGAAGCCCTCCTTGATCCACTGGTCGATTCCGCCGTCCATCAGCACCGCGTTCTCGAAGCCCGAGGAGATCAGGATGTTCATCCCCTCCTCGGCGCAGACGGGGACGTCGCAATAGACGATGAAGGTCTCGTCCCGGAACGTGCTGATCTCCAGGAGGCGGTACGGCAGGCGCTCCAGGGGGATGTTGCGCGCCTGGCGCACGTGCCCCGTCTCGCTGTTGAACGCCGCCGCCGCGCGCAGGTCGATGATCAGCATGTCCGGGCTGTCGCGCATCATCTCGTAGGCCACCGGCGGGGTGAGCTTGCGGTACACCGGCCGGTCGCCCTTGCGGCGAAACAGGGAGCACCCCGCGAAAGCGGTGAAGACGAGGATCAGGACGAGGAGCGCTGGGAGACGCTTCATGGCGGAATGCGAGTCTACACCTCTTCGAGCTCGACCTCGGAGCGGACCTTCCCCACCAGGAGGCCGCGGCAGTTTACGACCGGGGGCTCGTAGAGGTCCGCGAGCTCCTCGAATTCGGCACCGGAGAGCGATCCGAGCTGCCGGAGCACGTCGATCACCAGACTGTCGCGGCAGCGCTCACCGCCGTCGGCCACCTTGAGCGCCACGCCCAGTGCCACCGGGCCGCGGACGGCGATCCCGTAGAAGCCCTCGGCTCCCTCCTTGCCGAGCACCCGGCCGCCGGTCACCTGCATCAGGCGCGTGGTGAAGCGTCCCGGCCCCGCCACCATCTCCGGCGCTCCGGTCATCGACCGCACGACCGTGCCCGCGGCCGCCGCCACGTCGCGGGAGAGGCCCGCGGCTTCCGGATGCGCGAGCGCCGCGTAGCCCCGGGCCACGGCCTCGATCGGGATGTGGAACGCCGGCACGCTGCAGCCGTCGATCGAGAGCCCCAATGACTCCCGGGGGACGCCGCAGAAAGCCGCCACGTGGTCGAAGATCCGCTGCTCAAGAGGATGCTCAGGCGTGATGTAGCCCTCCGGAGGAAAGCCCAGGAGGAGGCAGGCGAGGAGCATCCCCGCGTGCTTGCCCGAACAGTTGTTGTGGAGCGGCCCGGGTAGGGCGCCCGCCTCCTGGAGCGCCCGGGCGGCCTCGGCGTCCATCGGCCAATGAGCGCCGCAAAGGAGATCCCCCTCCACGAAGCCGCCCCGGGCGAGGAGGGACTCCGCTCTTTGCGTGTGAGCGGGGGTGCCGCCGTGCGAGGCGCAGATCAGGGCAACGTCCGCGGCGTCCAGGCCGAAGCGCTCCACACCGCCCGCCAGGAGGAGAGGCAGGCACTGGAAGGGCTTGGCCGCCGAGCGCAGACAGGTCGCGATCCGCGGGTCTCCCACGCGGGCGACCAAACGCCCTTCGGGGGTGACGGCGGCCGCCATGCCGAAGTGCCAGGACTCCGGAAGGCCGTTGCGGACGACCGAGGCGACCGGCGAGAACAGGGGGATCAGCGCTCCGCGGCGATCGCCGCTTCCACCGAATCGTAGGTGGGGAACAGATCGGCCAGGCGGGCCACCTGAAGGAGCTTCCGGATCCGGTCGTTGGGCTTGACCAGGATCAGCTCGCGCTTGCTGGAGCGGAACCTTCCCAGGTAGCCGACCAGCTCGCCGATGCCGGTGGAGTCGATGTAGTTGATCCGGGAGAAGTCGATGATGACGTGGCCGCGGTCGTCCGACAGGGCGCGCTCCAACGTCTGCGCGAAAAACTGCGCGCTCTCTCCGAGCTTGATGACCCCCTCCACGTTCAGAAGGGTAAATCCGTCCAGGTGGCGTTTCTCGACGATCATTGAGCGCCTTCTGAGTAGAGCGCGAGTGTAGCACGGGTTTGCCGCGGTCCGGCAAGCCGGAGACCCGCCCCATCCGAAAGGATGGCCTCCTCCCTACCCCGCGAGGCGTACCGCCCTTTTCAGACCTGTTCTATTCTGCCATTGTCCGCCGGCCTGCCGGCGGCCTTCATTCGAGTTTTATGACTTTTACGAACGAATCGCCCCTCGACCGCACCTTCCGCATCCTCGCCGGTCTCGCCATGCTGATCGCGGGCTGGGCCCATTTCGTCACCGGCGTGTGGGGGGTCGCGCTCCAGGTCTTCGGCTGGGTGCCCCTGGCCACGGGTCTCCTCGGGTGGTGTCCCGTCTACGCCCTCCTGGGGATCAGCACGAACAAGAAAAGAATCCGGGCCCGGAGCTCCTGACCTCCTCCGCAGGGGCTCTCGGAGATCGCGGGAGTCCTTTACAATTCCCTTCAGCCATGACCCTCCGCCGTCTGAAGTGGATCACCGTCCTTGCAGCTCTGGCGTTCATCGCCGCTCTCGAGCTCGTGCGCCGGGCCCTCTATCCCTTCCTCCCGGACTGGGAAGGAAGGCTCCTGATGAGCGGAGCGGTCTTCACCGGGGCCCTCTTCTTCTTCGGCGCCCTCTTCATGGTGCTCGAGCGGATGCAGGGGCGCCTGGAGCGCCAGAACCGCGAGCTCCTGGCCCTCCACGAGGCGGCCGGCGACATCTCCGGCGAGCTCGCGCTCGACAGCATCCTCCAGCGGGTCGTGGACCAGGCGCGCCTCCTGGTGGACGCCCGCTACGGCGCGCTCTCGGTGATCGACGACACGAACCGCATCGAGTCCTTCGTCACCTCGGGGATCAGCGCCGAAGAGCGCGCCCAAATCGGCGATCCTCCGGTCGGCCACGGGCTCCTGGGCGTGGTGCTTCACGAAGGGCACCGGCTCCGCACGCCCGACATCCGGCGCGACCCCCGCTCCGTGGGTTTCCCGCCCCACCACCCGCCCATGCGATCGCTCCTCGCGGTGCCCATCCTCTGCAAGGGCCCCTTCCGCGGCAACCTCTACCTCGCCGAGAAGAACGAAACCCTCGAGTTCACCGCCGAGGACGAGGAGAGTCTCGTGCGCTTCGCCACCACGGCGGCGATCGCCATCGACAACGCCTACCTCCACCGGCAGTTGAACACCCTGGCGATCGCCCAGGAGCGGCTGCGGATCGCCCACGAGATGCACGACGGCCTGGCGCAGGTGCTCGCCTACGTGAACACCAAGGCCCAGGTGGTCAAGGAATACCTGAAGACCAACCGCCCCGAGGAGGCCGGCAAGCACCTGGACCAGCTGGCGGGCGCCGCACGGGAGATCTACTCCGACGTGCGCGAGTCGATCATCGGCCTGCGCAGCGCCGCCGTGCCCGACCGCTCGATCGAGGAGAACCTGCGGTCCTACGTGGAAACCTGGGGGACCCAGAACGGGGTGGCCTGCCGGATTCACGTGAACGGCACGCCCCGCCTGGCCTCCGGGACCGAGCTGCAGCTCCTGCGCATCGTCCAGGAGTCGCTCGCCAACGTCCGCAAGCACGCCGGGGCGAAGACGGTCGACATCACGCTCGAAGAGATGGACCACCGGCTCCGGGTCACGGTCGCGGACGACGGAGCGGGATTCGTCCCCGGCGAGCTCGGCCGCTCCGAGTTCCCGCGCTTCGGGCTCGCCACCATGCGCGAGCGCGCCGAGACCATCGGCGGCACGTTTCGATTAGACTCCGCCCCTGGAGAGGGCACCCGGGTGACCGTCGAGCTGCCTCTCCGCGACCGCTGACGAGGAGACCCCCATGAGAATCCTGATCGCCGACGACCACGCTCTGTTCCGCGACAGTCTGAGAAGCCTGCTCGAGGCCCACGGCCTGGAAGTCCTGGGCGAGGCCAGGAACGGGCGCGAAGCCGTCGAGCTCGCCAAGAAGCTCAAGCCCGACGTCGTCCTGATGGACCTCTCCATGCCCGAGCTGGACGGCCTCTCCGCGACCCGCCTGATCAGCGCGGACCAGCCCGAGGTGAAGGTCGTCGTCCTGACCGCCTCGGACGAGGACGCGAAGCTCTTCGAGGCGATCAAGTCCGGGGCCCAGGGGTATCTTCTCAAGAACCTGGAATCGGAAGACTTCTTCGCGCTCCTGGACGGCGTCAACCGGGGAGAGCCCGCGCTCACCCCCGCCCTCGCGAGAAAGCTCCTCCACGAGTTCGCCCGCCCCTCCCATCCCCCCTCGCAGCCGCAGGACCCCGACGCCCTGACCGACCGCGAAAGGGAGGTCCTCGAGCTGCTCGTCGCCGGCATCACTTCGAACCGCAAGCTCGCCAAGCAGCTCGGGGTCTCCGAGAACACGGTCAAGTTCCATGTGAGGAACATCCTCGACAAGCTCCACCTGCACAACCGCGCGCAGGTCGTGAGCTACGCGATCCGCAACCGGATCGTGGACACGCCGGGTGCGGGGTAGGCAAAGAGGTCCTCAGGGTTCGACCGGGCAGTCCCAGCGGCCGGAGAAGCAGTAGCAGTTGAGCGGCTTGCTGCCGGCGACCAGGTAGCACGTGCGCGTGCTCCCGTTGACCGAGCAGGGGGTGTTGTTCACCTGATAGCACAAGCTACCCACACCGTAGCCGTCGATCGCGCCGAGGAGTCCGAGGAGGAGGGTCAGGAGGAAGATCTTGTTCAGGCGTCGCATGGGCTCTCCTTCGTTGAGAAAAAGCGGAGACGCTCCTCCGCCTCTCTTCTCAAGGTGCCCTGC
>DATEIO010001079.1:0-5332 GCA_035278895.1 Thermoanaerobaculia bacterium
CTTCGGCCTTTCCCCCACCCAGGGCGGCCACACAGGGGCCGCCCCTACAGAAACATCAGCCAGGCTCTACCGCGGCTCCTCCTCCCAGCGAGGTTCCGGCTCATCCCAGTCCCGCGCCGGAGGGCTCTCCAGGGGGAGGGCATCCGGCGGAATGGTCGCCGCCGGCGTCGCCGGGGGCGGCACCGGGGGCACGCCGGTCCGGCGCGGCCAGTAGCCGGGCTCGGTCCCGAAGCGGGAGAGGAGCACGGCTCCGAAGCCCACGGTCCAGGCCACGTACGACACGGCCCAGCCGAGCAGCAGGAACATGCCGGAGAAGAAGTCCAGCACCCCGTTGCCCATCCCGAGCACGTTGCCGATCACCGACCAGATCTGGATCACCACCACGCCGATGAGCGCCGCGGCAAACGGGCTGCCGAAGCCCCGGCCGAAGCGGCCTTCCACCCAGCGGCCCACCCGGTGCGCCACGGCCGCGTAGCCCAGGAGCGCGTAGAGGATCAGCGCCAGGAAGAGGAACGGGTAGAGCAGGAACAGGGCACAGCCCACGACCGTGATGGCGAGCAGCACCGTCACCACGATCAGGAGCGGCAGGAAGAGGAGCTGCGCGAGGAAGCCCACCAGCCCGGCCTTCCACGGCTCTTCCACGAGCTGCCGGTCCACCCGCTCGAGCGGCCGCCGGGCGACCAGCAGGACCAGGCAGACGAGGAGGGCCATGAACACCAGCCCGATCACTTCCCCGACCGCGTTCATCCCGCCGCCCCAGAAGCCCCACGGCCCGAAGTCGGGGTCCCACTCTCCCCGGCGCGAGGAGATGAAGGGGATGAACCCGACCTCCGAGGACTGCCCCTCGATCCGCGCGCCCTTTCCCCGGTGAACGGTGCCGCCCACGGTCGCGACGTCTCCCTCGACCACCGCACCGTCCTCCAGGTACACGCCGCCGCCCACGCTGACCACCTGGCCGCCGACCCGGCCCTTGATGCGGACGTCCCCGCCCACCGCGACCACGTCCCGCTCGACCTCGCCGTCCACCCGCACGGACCCGCCGACCGCCACGACCTCTTCGGCCAGCTCGTCCTCGTCCACGGTGACGCCGCCCAGGATGTTCACCCGGCTGCCGGAGCTGCGCCGGGTGTCCGAGCCGTCGGGCGTCTCCGGAGTCTCCGGCGGCTCCGGGGCCTCGGCAGCCTCCGGGACCTCGGGAGCTTCGGGGGCTTCGGCCACCTCGTCGTCCGAGGGGATCTCGACCTCGCCGCTCGTCATGGGCGAGGCGGTTTCTTCCGGTTCCGGCGCCGCTCCCGGGGTCTGGAATCCGAACAGCTCCCGGCGGTCGGCGTTGGGGAGGGACTGGAGACGGAGGATCGCCTCGGCGTCCTCGCCCAGCCAGGCACGGAGCACGCCGGCGCTCACCCGCTCGCCGTTGACGGCGATGGTGTCGCCCGTCACCTCGATGGTGCGGACGCCCAGCTTCTCCTGGCGGGGCTTGAGCACGACGCCGTTGCGCACCGGGAGGACTTCATACGTTGCTTCGAGCGAACGCCGCAGCTCCTGCCGGCTTTCCGGCGTGGCAACGGACGTGCCCTGCGGGGCCGCTCCGGCCGGGAGGGCCTGGAACGCCCCGGAGAGGGCTATGGCGAAAACGACCGCCGCAGCCCGGAGGCGCAGCCGATCAGACAGGGTCCACATAGGTCCAACTCCTCTCGTTGGTCATCAGGTCGCGGAGAAAACGGAACGCGAGGCTCGCGACCAGCAGGCACCCCGCCAGCACCGCGGCGACCTCGGGGGTCGCGAGCGGCCGGGCCAGGGCTTCGCCCAGGGTGAAGAGCCATTCCCCGAACCGGAGGACGGTCGCCCCCCGGACGCACCACTCCACCAGCAGTCGCGTCGCAAGCTCGAACAGGCTTCCCACGCTCCAGAGGCCCGCCACGGCCGTCACGGCCGCCGGTAGCCAGAGCAGGGAGAAACCGGTCGCGAGCAGGCAGAGCGCGATCGCGATCCGCACCCAGCGGCTCTCGAACAGGCTGACCGGAGCCGGCATGAAGCCGGCCCGTGCGAGCACGCGGTCGGCGAAGCCCGCCCCGGGCGCCAGCAGAGGCAGCGTCTCGAACAGCTCGAAGAGCGCGGCCTCGGCTTCGTCCGGGCGGTCGTCCCGCTCGGCGGCGAGCCAGCGGTTCAAGGGGTCGTGGGGTGAGGAACGCATTCCGTCATTTCTCCTGTGACCAGCCCTACGAGAGGTCCGTTCTCCGGGTTTCGCGTCCCGGTCAAGTCTCCCCTCCGGGCTTCCATCCCATGGCAATCATCTGGTCGGCCAGCTGCTTTCTCGCCCGGTGGAGGTTGGTCTTGACCGTGCCCATGGGGAGCCCGGTCACCTCGCAGATCTCCTGGTACGACGCCCCCCCAGCGTAGAACATGACGACCGCCTCCCGGTACTCGGGCCGGAGCGTCGCGATCGCCTTCTCGAGCGCCCGGGCAAGGTCCTTCCTCTCCGCCTGGGCCGACGGGCTCTCCACGCTCTCGTCCGGGAGCACGGAGGCGAGGCCGCCCCGCTCGTCGTCCTTCTCCGTCTCCAGGGGGACCGTGTCGGGCGCCCCGCGGCGGAGGTGGTCGATGGTCGTATTGTGCGCGATTTTGAACAGCCAGCTCGACAGCTTGCGCTCGGGATCGTAGGTGTCGAGCCGCCGGTAGGCCTTGACGAACACCTCCTGGGCGAGGTCCTCGGCCAGCATCGGGTCCTGCACCATGCGCACGATCAGGGTGTAGACCGGCCGCTCGAACCGGCGCACCAGCTCCCGGAAGGCGTCCTCCGAGCCGGCGAGCGCGGACGCTGCCAGCTCCGGGTCAGTCAGGGCCTCCGGCCGTTTGCGGGGTTTCAGGATCGATCCGAGCATTGGGGCTCAACATACGGTCCGGCGACCGCCCGAGTTGCGCCGTCTTCGGCTACACTGTGTTCCCGGACGCTGCCAACCGAGCACAAATCCTTCGCTGGAGGAACCAATCGATGCGAATCATATCCGCCGCCGCGCTCTCTCTGCTCCTCGCCGTTCCCGCGGGGGCCGGCACCCTGGCCGGAGTGACCCTGCCCGACAAGGCCGACGCCAAGGGCCAGAGCCTGGTTTTGAACGGGCTCGGGCTGCGCAAGAAGTTCGTGGTCAAGGTCTACGTCGGCGGTCTCTATCTCCCCCAGAAGGAGAAGAGCGCCCAGAAGATCCTGTCCGGCGACACCCCGAACCGGATGGTGATGCACTTCCTCTACGGCGTCAGCAAGGACCAGATGTGCGAGGCCTGGAACGAGGGCCTGGAGGCCAACACCCCGAACCCCTCCGCGGACGTGAAGAAGGCGTTCACCACCCTCTGCTCCTGGATGGAGCCGATCGACAAGGGCAAGCAGATCGTGATGACCTACGTCCCCGGCGAGGGCACCCACGTCGAGGTCAACGGCAAGGCGAAGGGGACCCTCCCCGGCGCCGCCGCGAACGACGCCATCCTCGCCACCTGGATCGGCCCCGATCCCGCCCCCGGCGAGGACTTCAAGAAGGCCGTTCTCGGCCAGTAGGCCCGCCCCCCCGGAAACCTTACCCCCTGTCCCCCTCTCCCATCGCCCTCCCGGCCCCCGGGAGAGGGGGAACTCATACCAAAAAAAGAGGAGCGCTTTGGTGGCGCTCCTTTTTGGGAGGGATGAGAGGAGGATTTGCCTCCCCGCAGCTCGAATAGTAGAGGGCCTATGCGTCCTTGTCAATATGAATTTTCTATCTTCTTCAGCTTTGCCGGAGAAAGACCGTGGCCAGGATCACCGCGGCGAGGATCAGGCGGTAGACCACGAAGACGGTCAGGGTCTGGCGCCGCAGGAACGAGAGCAGCCAGGCGATGACGAGGTAACCCACGACCGCGGAAACTACGAGCCCGATCCCCATGGGGAGGAGCTGCTGCGCCGTGACCCCGGCCTCCATCAGGTCCTTCACGTCGATCGCCGCCACGAGCACGCTGATGGGGATGATGAGGAGGAACGTGAAGCGGGCCGCGGCCGGCCGGGTGAAGCCCAGGAGGAGGGCGGCCGTGATCGTGACCCCGGAGCGCGAGGTGCCGGGCACCAGGGCGAGCGCCTGGGCCGTGCCGATCAGGAGCGCGTCCTTCCAGCCGAGCGAGCTCATCTCCCGCGAGTGGCTCCCCTTACGGTCCGCCCACCAGAGCAAGAGGCCGTAGAAGAAGGTCGTCCCCGCGATCAGGAGCGGGCTCCGGGCCCCGGTCTCGATCCAGTCCTTGAACGCCAGGCCGGCGAGCCCCGCGGGGATCGTCCCCAGGGCGATCGCCCAGGCGAGCGGGCGCGGCTCGTAGTCCCCGCTCTCGGCGGGCCGGCCCGTGAAGAAGCCCACGATCAGGTCGCGCACGTCACGCCAGAAGTAGGCGAGGATGGCCAGAAGCGTCCCCGTGTGGGTGGCGATGTCGAAGATGAGCCCCTGGTCCTGCCATTTCAGGAAATAGGGGACCAGGATCAGGTGGCCCGACGAGCTGATGGGAAGGAACTCGGTGACGGCCTGGACGATGGCCAGCACCACGGCTTGAAGCGGACTCAAAAGGAAGACCTCCTCTCCCTCGGGCGGCTCGCCCGCGAAGTGGCCGATTCTACGGCATCGACTGCTCTATAATCCGCGCCCGGATCATGGACACCCTTCTTATTACCGGCGGCGCCGGATTCATCGGCTGCAATTTCGTGCGGCTCGCTCTTGCCGAGACCGGGGCGCGCGTGCTCGTGCTCGACAAGCTCACCTACGCGGGAAGCCTCGAAAACCTGGCGGACGTGCTGAACGACCCCCGCTTCACGTTCCTCCAGGGGGACATCGCGGACCGGCACGAGGTGCGGCGGATCTTCGCCGAGCACCGGCCCACGGCCGTCGTCAATTTCGCGGCCGAAAGCCACGTCGACCGCTCGATCGACGACGCGGGCGACTTCATCCGGACCAATATCGGGGGAGCTTTCGAGCTGCTGGAGGCGGCCCGGCACCACTTTGCCACCCTCGGGGAGAACGAGCGGCGGGCGTTCCGCTTCCTGCACGTCTCGACCGACGAGGTCTACGGCAGCCTGGGGGCGGAGGGGCTCTTCTCCGAGACCACGCCCTACGCTCCGAACTCCCCGTACGCCGCCTCCAAGGCGGGCGCCGACCATCTGGTCCGTGCCTGGCACGAGACCTACGGGCTGCCTACGCTCCTCACCAACTGCTCCAACAACTACGGCCCCTACCAGTTCCCCGAAAAGCTCATCCCGCTGATGATCCTGAACGCCCTCGAAGGCAAGCCGCTGCCCATCTACGGCGACGGCGGCAACGTGCGCGACTGGATCTTC
>DATEIO010001080.1:0-4870 GCA_035278895.1 Thermoanaerobaculia bacterium
CGGAGCTGCGGGCCGAGCTCGCCGAGCTGCTCCAGGAGCTTCAGGCTTCGGGAGCGGTGAGCCAGACGGCGACGATCGTGGGAGACGGGAACGTCAGCACCCAGATCGCAGGGAACCAGAATCAGGTGTGGGGGCGGGAGGAGGGCTGATAGACTTCTCCCATGAGTGACTCGGTCCGCGACGACCTCCCCCGGCTCGATCGCAGCGCCTTCTCTGTCCGTCCGCTCCATGCCGAGAGCGACGAGAAGCAGTACTGGGCCCAGAAGACTCCCCAGGAGCGGCTCGAAGCGTTGGAGCAGATGAGGCAGATCCTCTATGGGTACGATCCGGCTACCACCCGGATTGAGCGGGTTCTGACGGTTGTTCCCCTGTGGGTCTTCCGCCCCGCAGGGGCAAAGGAATAAAGCCTGGTATTTCAATGCCAGGTAGACGTTACCCCATAACTCCCAAAGTCCCAACGGGACGTAGGATTCCGCAGGTCTTCAGACCGTGGCGGCTTCTGGGCCGTCATCCTGGCGCTGAAGCGCCAATCCATTCCTGCGTCCCTTCGGGACTTCTGGAAAAATAAATGGGATCTCCCTTCCTGGTGTTGAAACGCCAGGCTTTACCCCTGGGCCCCTTCGGGCGGGCGGCCCTTCGGGCCTTGAAGAGTGCTACCAGGCCCCTCACTCCCGCACCCGCCGCAGCAACTCCCGCTTCTTCCCCTCCGGAATCGCCTCCAGCGACTTCGCACCCTTCTGCAGGCAGAGCACAGACAGGTTGCCGAGCACGGCGAACTGGCTGGGGCGTTGGGCGACGAAGGTGTCGATGCAGACGTAGGTTCCGTCCTGCAGGTTGGCCGGGACGGGGAAGGAGAAGGAGACGGTGGCGGATTCGCCGGGATCCAGGCTCACGTTCTTCGGGTTGCCGGTCTGGAAGGTGGCGTTGATCAGGACGGGGACAACGGAGACGATCGAGTCCGCGAGGCTCCAGGCGTGGCCTTCGAGGCGGGTGTCCAGGCCGTTGCTGATCCGCACTTTGAAGCGGCAGTTTCCGCCGATCGAGGGGACGGTGCATGGCTCCTGGAGGACGATGCGGACGGGACGGGATTCGAGGGCCAGGTCTCCGGCGTCGTAGTCCCCCTCGGGGATGTTCAGGAAGCCGGTCTGGAACGGCACGTACTGCTCGGCGTTGACCTCGATCTGGTAGTTGCCGGGAGTAAGGGCGGCCGCCGAGCCATCGAAATGGAAACTCCCCTGGGCGTCGGTCCCGGTGAGGCCGACCGGCCGGCAGTCGAAGGAGGAGGCGCAGAAGTAGAGCCTGACCTGCGCGAACGGTACGGAGCGCCCCGGCAAGGGCTCGCCGGTCTGGGAGTCCACCACCCGGCCTTCGATGGAGCCGATCGTGGGGGTCGTCTGGGCCTGGGATTTTGGAATTCCTGCCAGGGTGAGGCCGAGAATACACAGGGCGAGGGCGCTACTTCTCATGAAATCTCCTTGGTGCGTGGCATTTCGCTGATGCTCAGGTAGGAATATGCAAGGAACGGGCCGTGGAAAGGACAAAGGACTGCAAGGACACCAAGGACTGCAAGGACAAAAAACCACGGACAGGCCTCCGACGGTCCGTGCTGGTCCGTGGCGTCCGTGTCAGTCCGTGTTGGTCCCTTTGATATGCTCCGCCGCATGCCGCTGACGCCGACCGTCGCCATTGTCGGACGCCCCAACGTAGGAAAGTCGACCTTGTTCAACCGCCTGATCGGGCGGCGCAAGGCGATCGTGCACGACCTGCCGGGGGTGACCCGGGACCGGATCACGGGGATCGCGGAGCTTTCGGACGACCGGCAGATCCAAGTGGTGGATACGGGCGGGCTCGTGATCGGGGAGGACCCGCTCGGGCTCTCGCAGCAGGTGTTCCTGGCGGTCGAGGAGAGCGACCTGCTGCTCTTCGTGGTGGACGGCAAGGAGGGGCTCGTCTCGGCGGATGAGCTGGTGTGGGAGCGGTTCCGGCGGTACAACAAGCCCACGATCCTCGTGGTCAACAAGGGAGACACCCGCGAGGCGCGCAACCGCTTCCCGGAGTTCTACAGCCTGGGGATCGACCGCCAGATCCTTCTGTCGGCCGAGCACGGCGGAGGGATCGAGGACCTGCGCGAGGCCCTGGGGCTCGCCCTGCCGGAGATCCCGGAGCTCGAGACGCCCACGGCGCCTCCCGTCGCCATCGTGGGCCGGCCGAACGTGGGGAAGTCGTCGATCTTGAACAAGATCTCGGGGCAGCTCCGCTCCCTCGTGTCGCCCGTGGCGGGCACGACCCGCGATCCGGTGGACACGCTGATCACGCGGGGGGACCAGTCTTACCTGCTGATTGACACGGCGGGCATCCGCCGCCGGAGCCAGGTCTCGGGAGCTCCCGAGGAGCTCGCGGTGATGATGGCGCGGCGGCAGATCGAGCGGGCGGAGGTGGCGGTGCTGGTGATCGACGCGTCCCAAGGGGTGACGAGCGGGGATCTGGCGATCGCCGGCCTTATCTGGGAGCTGGGCCGGGCCGCCGTGGTCGCCATCAACAAGTGGGACCTGCTGGATGAGGAGGGGCGGGATAAGGTCGAGAAGGGGTTCGAGCGGCTGGACGAGCTGCTCTCCGGGCCGGGCCGGGTGAACGTGTCGGCCCTCTCGGGGCGCGGCATCGAGAAGCTCTGGGGGCCGATCGACCGGGCGCTCAAGGCGTATCACGTGAGGCTCACCACGGGGCAGCTCAACCGGCTGTTCGAGGCGGCGATCAAGCGGGTCGCCCCGCCGGCCCTCTCGGGAGCGCCGTGGAAGCTCTACTACACGACCCAGGTGTCGACCGCGCCGCCGACGTTCATGCTGTTCGCGAACCGTACGATCCCCAAGAACCACCACTACCGCCGGTATCTGGAGAACCGCATGCGCGAGGAGCTGGACCTCCCCGGCGTGCCGGTGCGGCTGGTGATCCGCAGGCGCACGGAGTGACGCGGATGATCCCGAGAGCTCTCCTTGCGGCGGTCCTCGTCTGGGCGGCGCTTCTCGCCTCCGGCTGCAAGGACAAGGCTTCCGAGGAGGCGGCCCAGGCGCCGACGCGCCCCATGGACGTCATGGCCGAGGTCGCGAAGGCGAAGTACGACCCGCCGGCCGACGGGCGGCTAACGGAGAAGCAGGTCGAGATGTTTCTCGCCGTCAAGGCGCGTGAGCGGGAGATCCGCGAGGCGTCGATCCGGGAGATCGAGGCGAAGACCGCGGCCCAGAAGGAGGGGGAGGCGGACCTCGGCCAGTCCATGAAGTCGGTGGGCGACGTCGTCGGATTGACGATGGCCGACCTGCGCGCAGCCCTGGAGCTGGGGCACAATCCGAAGGAGTACACCTGGGTGGAGGAGCGGGTGGCCGAGGCGCAGGTGGCCGAGGCGAACCAGATCCTGAGCGAGCGGGTCGATCAGAACCGGACCCAGTACTTGGCGATGCTGGAGGAGGAGAGGAAGGGCGCCACGACCGAGGAGCAGAGGGCCGAGATCGACCGCCAGATCGAGGAGTTCAAACGGAGACCTGACAACGCAGCGCCGGCGAGCCCGGCCGTCCAGCACAACATGGCTCTCCTGGCGAAGCACCGGGACGAGCTGCTGGAGGCGCAGCTGGGGGATGCGGCCGCCGCCGCGGGCCGATCAACCCATGAAAAAACAAGCCAAGAAGGACAAGGACACTGACCTGCCGCCCGCCCGGACGGCGCCATACGGCGGCCGCTGGGCGCGCCAGCTCGTCTGCTCCAAAACGGGGGTGACGGCACCCTTGGACGAGCCGGCATTCCTCTCGCCGGCTGGCGCCCCTTGGCTGGTGGAGTACGAGCTGAGCGAGGCCCAGGGGGACGGGCTCCTGCGCGTTCTTGAAGGCCGTCCCTGGACGCTCTGGCGCTACCGCGAGCTCCTGCCGCTTTCCGACTTCGACAACCGCGTGGACCTGGGCGAGGGCGGGACCCCGCTCGTGCGCTTCCACCGCTTCCTGCCCGAGGCCAAGGTGGAGCTGTGGATGAAGGACGAGGCGCGCAATCCGACCGGCTCGTTCAAGGACCGCGGGCTCTCGATGGCCGTGAACCGGGCGCGCGAGCTGGGCGCGCCGGGCGTGCAACTCGCGAGCGCGGGCAACGCCGCCCTGGCGCTGGTCGCCTTTGCCGCCGCGGCCGGCCTGCCGGCCCGCGTGGCACTCCCTGAGGACACGCCGCGTTCGATCTTCCGCCGCTGCTGGGAACACGGGGCGGACGTGCTTTCATCGCCTGGCACGCTGGTCGAGGCCGCGAAGCTCCTGGAGGAGGGGAAGGAGAAGTATTGGACGCTCTCGACGTTGCGCGAGCCCTACCGCGTGGAAGGAAAGAAGACCATGGGGTTCGAGCTCGCCGAGCAGTTCGGCTGGGAGCTGCCGGACTGGATCGTCTACCCGCTGGGCGGCGGCACCGGCATCGTGGGCATGCACAAGGCGTTCGACGAGCTTTCGCGGCTCGGCCTGATCGGCCCCAAGCGCCCGCGCTTCGTCGTCGTGCAGGCCTCCGGGTGCGCGCCGATCGTCCGCGCCTGGGAAAAGGGCGAAGAGTCGGCGCCCGCCTGGGAGGACCCGCAGACGCGCGTCTGGGGCCTGCGCGTGCCCAAGGCCATCGGCGACTTCCTGGTGCTCCGCGCGGTGCGCGAGTCGGGAGGCCGGGCGATCGCGGTGGACGAGTCCCGGCTCGACAAGATCGCCTCCTGGGTCGCCGCCCACGAAGGCCTGCGGATCGGTCCCGAAGGGGCCGCCACCCTGGCCGCGGTGGAGGATCTTGCTGCGGCCGGGGCCTTCACGCCGGGGGAGCGGATCGTGGCGTTCCAGACGGGCAGCCCGGATAATTACTTGTGAGGGAG